>JAOUNI010000037.1 GCA_029881035.1 Gammaproteobacteria bacterium
TTGACCCTTCACATTTATGCAGTCGTTCGAAGCTAGTTTGCAGAATGATATCCTTATCACGAAGTAAAAAATTGGAATAGGCTTTGTCTTTTTTGGGAAAGTAATCAACATTGGTTTCAAAAGTACTGAGCGGCATTATATCTATTGCCTGATCCACCCAGAATCCCTTGAGGTCGTCATCTACCATGGCAAGAATAATATGTGTTTTGTTTTCATTCAGGGTGAACGGCAGGTCAAACTTGTTATGCAGACTAATTACCGTAACCGTTCTACCCTGGTGATTAAAGCAGCTTGCAACCACGTCCGTACCGATGGGCACATGAACCATTTTGGGCGGAGTGATAATAGCTTCTACTTCAAATGCGGGCACACAAAAACGCAATGGACCCACCTTGAATTCAAGCTGGATCTCATCATTTTGAACTTGTTGTGTAATATTCTTTGGCATATTCATGGCACTTTGCATGTTTCGACTGTCTTTATCAAGATACCGTCGCAATTAACTCTTCAATTGTTGAGCAATTAAAACTAACGAGGCGTATGCTTGTGATAATTACCACACTACCTATAACAATGACGAGGAACAGTAATGGAAGGTATAAGCGATATTAAAATTAGCGGTTTAGATCAGCTGCGGCCGCCTCAGATACTCAAGCAACCTTATATCAATCTGTTCTTCGAGCTTAGTCACAAAGCACCAAAAGAATGGTGTGATGACTTCAACCGCTTGATTGGCAAGAGAACTTACCCTGTAAAAATAGATCCGCCTGCTGGCCTCTTCATCGAAACATGGGTACGTAAGGCACACGAAATTGAGGCCGTCCTGGATAGTCTAAAAAAGGTTATTATTACCTGCAATCTGGAATACATTGCACGCATAGAGGCCGAGAGAAATGCTGTGATCAATGTGGATTTTAAAAATGATAAAGGCGGTGAGCAGGGAGAACTGAACAAGATCATCGCTGACTTGAATTTTGACGACTAATTCTCTACAAATCGTCTGGTAAATTCACAAGACAGTTATGTATACGATTACGATAAATTTCTAATTACAAAACTCCGGGTCTGGCTCTTCACCATAATTGATAGTAAGTTCTTCACCTTCCTTGATATTTTTTATTGCATATAAATCAAACCCATCGAATTCAGCCTGGGGTTTTTTGTGATGGTTAAGATAACGTAAAATATTCCGGCCATCTCTTCCTATCCATTTACCATCATCCTGCTCCACCCATAGAACATGACTGCCATTTTCGACGCCCTCAGGGCCATCGTAGGTACCCATGTATTCACCTTTTTTTATGGCGACCCGGGCATACAGGCCTTTACCGTGTATGCCAGAATCGTCAACATAATACAGAGCATCTAGCTCGCTATCTTCTAGCATGAGTCCTTCCAGAATTTTTTAATTAGTGACCACAACCACCAGCACTGTGGACATGTCCGTGTTCCATTTCTTCATCAGTCGCATCTCTGACTTCAATCACTTTTACATCGAAATTCAGCTCCATTCCTGCTAGAGGGTGATTACCATCAACGACAATCACATCGTCTTTAATTTCTGCGATGGTGACCATCAGGTCTTCACCATTAGGACCTTGCGCATAAAACTGCATACCAACATTAATTTCAGCATCAGATTCAAACATTTCTTTTGGGACTTCCTGCATATGTTCTTCAGAACGAACTCCATAAGCCTCTTCAGGTGAAACTTTTACATTGAAATTTTCACCGGCTTTTTTACCAGTCAGCGCTTCTTCAAGCCCGGGAATGATGTTGAATGCGCCGTGCAAATAGACAAAGCTGCCATCATCAGACTGATCCAGAATTTTGCCTTCGTTGTCTTTCAGCGTGTAATGAAGGGTTGCAACTTTATTGTTTTCGATTTGCATTGTGGGTATCCGATTATTGTTTAGGGTGGCAAATTTTATCAGAATTGACAAAAAATCGGTAGTTCGCAACCAAGTGCGTAGATTACTCGTTGATTTTGCACGCAAAAACTGTGAATTCTGTCCATATTCACTGCTTCAATCATTGTTATAAAAATTATCCCTTTTATAATCGCAGGCTAGATACCTCTTGAAAACTATCATGCCAGTTCGTATACAATACCACTTACGTTATTACCGATTAATTAACACTCTAACTTCAAAATTATCTTATGATCGAACGCACTGCTGAATCCATCCTTTACGCCAGCCGCTGGCTACTTGCCCCTATTTATATAGGCCTGAGTCTGGGTCTATTAATTCTGGGCGTGAAATTTTTTCAGGAAATCATCCATGTAGCGCCTATTCTCTTCAGCATGAAAGAAACCGAGGTTGTCCTGCTGATTCTCAGCCTCATTGATATTGCACTGGTCGGCGGCTTACTGGTAATGGTAATGCTAAGTGGTTATGAGAATTTTGTTTCTTCGATTGATATTGAAGAGGGCAAAGAAAAGTTATCATGGCTGGGTAAAATGGACTCTGGTTCACTCAAACAAAAAGTGGCCGCTTCGATTGTCGCTATTTCATCTATTCATTTACTCAAGGCCTTTATGAATGCTGATCAAATCGACAATGAAAAACTCATGTGGTATGTGTTAATTCATTTGACCTTTGTTGTATCAGCAATGGGCATGGCTGTTGTTGACAAGATGAACCAGCACTAAATATATGCGCGGGATTATTCCACCTGATCCTGAAACCAATGTTTCCAATATGGAATTCGCCGTGGTCTACGTGCCGCGCCGAAGCCGCAATCGTTTCGCTGCAGGCTGTGTAGAAGTTATGGCAACGGCAGCGGCAGCAATCGATGCAGCAGACCCAGATAAGAAACTCTACGCAGCCAGAGTCAGTGGGCCTTCAAAATCGTCCGAAGGCCAGTATATATATTACCTGCTTGAGTGGCTTGAAGCCTATTTCTGAAATATAAACTAACAGGTTACGCATTCCTCTGGCCAACGTCCAGATAGTCTTCTTTCATGCGATAACCCCACTCATCCAGAAAAGCTCGCACCTGCTCACGTGCGCCATCTGGCTCAACAAAAATGGCTTCTGCTCTAACCGGACGGATGACCCAACCTTTATCATAAAAACAGGCTCACTAAAGCTGCAAGCCTGATTCACGCAACTCCTGCAGGCTTTCCTCGGCGACTTCACGTACTTCTGCGCTGGCGTCTGCCAGTAATGCACAAATATGAGGCACAGCTTCTTTATTTTCGGTCAGCGACAAATAATGGCAGGCATCTGCCCGCACTCTTTCGTCTTTGTGCTGCGTAAATTGTGCCAGCTGCGCGATATAAGGTACAAACCAGTCGGCGGCAGCATGTTCCTCCATGACGACGCCGATGCCCAGACGGATATTTATTTTGGCATCCGCATCGGCCATCAGGCTGAGTACATGGCCGATCAAATCATGCCGGTCATTGATAAGTGTCAGCACTTTATTTACACGACCCGCTGTCAGCTCTTCTGATATATAGGCCAGTGCACCCTCATCACTGCCTGCCTGCTCTGCTTTTTGCTGCAGCTCTTTCTGGCTATGCAGGCCTTCCAGCTCAAACCAGCCTATCTTTATCCAGGGCACACTTCTAATGCCCAACTTTTCAGCCATTTCCGGCTTTTTTTCCAGATTGATAATTTCTAGCGAAGCCAGCCCGCCCTGCTTGACCATTTCAGCCATCGACTTCATCACACTGGCGCAATGCGGGCACTGGCTGGTGATCATCAAAATAGCATCTACTGAATGCATGGCGGTCATATGAATCCTTTATAATTAGGCGTATAAATCATTGGTGAACGGTGATAACTTACTGACGAAGCCAGCGAGATTCAATTTAGCATTTATCCATAACGCCTTCTATGCTCATCATTATGAAATCTCTTTTATATGCCATTTTGCTATTTTCTCTGCACGGCAGCGTTTTAGCTATTACCGACACTAATTACCTAGATTTTGATGATGCGCCACTCGCCGAGAGCCTGACTCACCCGGACTGGTTTATAAAATCATCCGGCGATTTACGCGATGACCTTAAAGATGCACTCGCTGCCGGCAAGATCGGCCTGATCATCTATTTTGGTCAGGATCGCTGTAGCTATTGCGAGCAGTTCATCAAAAACAGTCTGAATGCCAGCGACATTGAGCACTACACCCGAAAAAACTACGATGTCATCAACATTAATATCTGGAGCACGCTGGATATTATTGACACGGATGGAAAGGAGTACACTGAGCGTGACCTATCCATTCACTACGATACCAATTTTACGCCTTCGCTGATTTTTTATGATCGCAAGGGAAAACCCGTGTTCAGGCTGCGCGGCTATTACCCACCGTATAAATTCCGGGCTGCTTTAAAATATGTAGCCGAAGAGTTCTACCTTAAAGAAAGCTTTCGTGACTACCTCGCACGCGCTGAGCCAGGCCTGTTTTTTGTCGAAGAGGGCCTCAATGAAAGAGAGTTTTTTATCGAACCTCCCTATGATCTGAAAGCTATCATCAGCAAAAACAAACGCCCGCTGATGGTCTCGTTTGAACAGGGTGACTGCCATGCCTGCGACTTGTTGCACACCTCGCCGCTGAACCAGCCTGACACGCTTGAACAGATCAAAAAAATGGACAGCGTGCAGCTGGACATGTGGTCAGACACTCCGGTGGTCACACCCGATGGGTACACCACAACGGCAAAAGGCTGGGCTAAACAGCTCGGCCTGTTTTATGCGCCAACGCTGATTTTTTTTGACGCCGATGGCAAAGAAATTATCAGAATTGATTCCGTGGTGAAATTCTATCGATTACTGGGTGTTCTAAATTACATCAATCAGGGCGGTTATTTAACCGAGCAAAATTACCAGTCGTGGCAATTAAAGCAACGAAAAATTATTAAGTAAGAATTAGAAAGTAACTGATGCCTTTAAGCCATATAAAAAACCGAATCCACGCCGTTCTATGGGAAGTCAAGCTGGAGCAACTTCCGAGATGGCAGAGACACATCATTAAATTACTGCGTATCTTCCAGGCCGTGATTCGCGACCTGTCTGACGGCCTGCCTACGTTGCGCGCCATGAGCCTGGTTTATACCACACTACTTTCTATGGTGCCCTTACTGGCTGTCATTTTTTCTATGCTAAAAGGTTTTGGCCTGCACAATCAAATTGAACCTGTTCTTTTGCAGATGCTTGCCCCTTTAGGCGAACAGGGCGTGCGTATTGCAAAACAAATAATTTTATTTGTCGATAATATCGATGTAGGTCTTCTAGGTGTGATGGGTATTGCGCTTTTGTTTTATACCGCCATCACACTCATCCACAAGATTGAACACGCTTTCAATAGCACCTGGCATATCACTGAATACAGAGCACTAGCCCAACGTATCAGCGACTATATCAGTGTCATTATGATTGGCCCTATCCTGATCTTTACTGCACTAGCAATTACCGCTGCTATCACCAGTTCTACACTTATCAATACTTTATCGAGCATTGAGCCATTCGGCTTTATTATTAAAACCACTGGCAGCTTATTACCCTACCTGCTTGTCATTGCGGCATTTACCGTTGTTTATATTCTGGTTCCTAATACAAAGGTTAATTTTCGATCTGCGCTTACTGGTGCTGTTATTGCTGGTGGCCTATGGGAAACTACTGGCTGGCTATTTGCATCATCAGTCGCTAATTCCAGCAACTATACGGTTGTCTATTCAAGTTTTGCCATACTGGTCATTTTTATGATCTGGCTTTATCTCAGCTGGCTTATTTTATTAATCGGGGCATCCATTGCCTATTATCATCAGCATCCTGACAAAATCCCTGCTGAACAGAATCTTACCCACCTGAGTAATCGTATGAAGGAAAGAATTGCATTGCTAGCCATGTATCATATTGGCAAGAACTTTCATGAAAACAAAACACCATGGACCTCAATCGAACTCTCCGATGTCTTGAATATTTCCAGTGAAGCGCTCTCTGATGTTTTACATACAATGGAATGTGACAGGCTGCTTATACGCCATCAGGATAGAGATATATCATATTTACCCGGCCAATCACTGGAAAATATTTTAGTCATTCGTATACTCGAATCGGTCAGGAACCATAGTGACATATCATGTAAAAACACAGACTTCATCCACTCAGAAAAAACAGTGGATGATTTAATGGCTGCGATAGATAGTTCTATTGGTAAAGCAATTAACAACCTCTCACTTCGTGAACTTATCAGCAGTTCAGACGCAGGGCACGATACTTAAATCATGTCTATTTTTTTGCAATCCAAATTTTCACTTCCTAGTAAAGATGATGCGCTACCCGGTCGCAAACAACAAATACATATTCCCGAGCTACACTATGTCAACGGACATAATTTACAACCCCCCTTTCCTGCGCATCTACAACAGGCTCTGTTTGGTATGGGCTGTTTCTGGGGTGTAGAAAAACTTTTCTGGCAACTAAATGGTGTATACACTACCGCTGTCGGATATGCTTCTGGATTTACCCCCAATCCGAATTATCACGAAGTTTGCTCGGGTATGACTGGGCACAATGAAGTGGTCCTGATTGTTTTTGATCCTGCGACTATCAGCTATTCAACTCTTTTAAAAAAATTCTGGACATCGCACAACCCGACTCAGGGTATGCAGCAAGGCAATGACTGCGGCACACAATACCGCTCTGGTATTTATACTTATTCCGATGAGCAACTAAAACTGGCGACAGCCAGTCGAGAAGCTTATCAGCAAACTCTGTCACGTTCAGGCTATCCACCAATCACCACCGAAATTATTCCCGCAACCGAATTTTATTATGCTGAAGACTATCACCAGCAATATCTGGCGAAGAACCCCAATGGCTACTGTGGATTGGGTGGCACAGGTGTCAGCTATCCTGAATAAACGTTCACAGTAATGCCTGCCACGCAGGATGCCGTTCAATAATACTCAAAGCCTGATGCAGTAAATCCTTGCCCGGCAACATAACATGCCATGTCGACGCGCCTGAGGGATGCGGCAACGGCACAATATCTACCAGTCGGCCATCCACATCTTTTCTAAAAGTTTTCCCAACCACATCGACCAGCCTGTCGACTTCAAGAAACTGCTCAATCGCCAGCTTGCCCACCAGTATCACCAGTTCTGGTTCTAATAATTCAAACTCTTCCTGCAACCATGTTTTACAGTTTTGAATTTCAACCCTGCTGGGCACACGATCTCCACCTTTGGGGTTCTTGCCGGGAAAACATCGACACACCGCCGCGATATACACCTGATGCCGGACTACCTCTTCATCGAGACCAATCGATGCAAACCATTTAAACAATGTTTTACCGGCCGTCCACGCAAATGGCCTGCCCAGATCACCTTCGCGTTCACCCGGTGCCTGGCCGATAAGAATAATTTTTGAAGCCACCGGCAGGCAGGTAATCACGGGTGGGATCATAGCTTTACATTTTCGGCAGGCCCGTAAATTTTTCTGATGTTTTTTTATGTTTTCGATAAGCATCGTTCTAATTCTGGCTCAATATCCGGCAATAAAAAAGGGCCGGTAAAAACCGGCCCTCTTAGCGCTGCATCAATCAAACAATTACTTGTTTTTTGCAGCCTCGCGATCCTGATTTTCCTTGATCACTGCATCTGACACGTTCTTAGGACATGGCACATAGTGCAGGAATTCCATCGAGAACTGACCACGACCTGAAGTCATGGTACGCAATGTGCCAATGTAACCAAACATTTCGCTCAGCGGACATTCAGCTTTAATGCGAACACCAGTTGCACTTGGCTCCTGTGACTTGATCATGCCGCGGCGACGGTTAAGATCACCGATAACATCACCGACGTGGTCTTCAGGTGTGTACACATCCACTTTCATGATCGGCTCCATCAACTGCGCACCCGCTTTTGGCATGGTCTGGCGATAAGCAGCCATGGCTGCTATTTCAAACGCGATCGCGGACGAATCTACAGCGTGGAATGCACCGTCAGTTAAAGTGACTTTGAAATCCAGACAGGGGAAACCAGCAAGCACACCTTTGTCCTTCATCTTTTCAAAGCCTTTTTCTACTGCAGGCCAGAATTCGCGTGGTACGTTACCGCCGGTTACTGTTGACTCAAAGGTGAATCCACTACCTGGCTCGCCTGGCTCTACTATGTAGTCGATCTTACCGTACTGACCTGAACCACCGGATTGTTTCTTGTGCGTGTAACTGTCCTCAACCCTTTTGGTGATGGTTTCACGATAAGCTACCTGTGGCTTACCCACAGTCGCAGAAATTCCGTGGGTACGGCGCAGAATATCCACCTTGATATCAAGATGTAATTCACCCATGCCTTTCAGAATGGTTTCACCACTGTCTTCGTCGGTTTCAACGCGGAAAGAAGGGTCTTCTTTGATCATCTTACCGAGTGCAATACCCAGTTTCTCTGATGCGCCTTTATCGTCCGGTGAAATAGAAATCGAAATAACCGGATCAGGGAAAACCATCGGCTCCAGTGTGGCTGGATTCTTAACATCACACAAAGTGTGACCGGTCTGTACGTTCTTCATACCAACGATAGCAACGATATCACCCGCCTGCGCACCTTCAATTTCGATACGTTCATCAGCGTGCATTTCAACCATACGGCCGATACGCTCAGTCTTACCGGTGAAGGTATTCAGAATAGTGTCGCCTTTATTCAGTTTACCTGAGTAAACTCGAACGAAGGTGAGTGCGCCAAATCGGTCATCCATAATCTTGAACGCTAACGCGCGCAATGGTTTGTCGGCATCCACAATCGCAAACTCACCGGTTTCATTACCTTCCAGGTCCACTTCAGGCTGAGGTGTAACTTGTGTTGGATCAGGCAGGTAATCTACCGCCGCATCCAGAATCATCTGCACGCCTTTATCTTTAAACGCAGAACCGCAGTAGGTTGGGAAGAAATCAAGTGCGATAGTGCCTTTACGAATACAACGTTTAATATCTTCAATAGAAGGCTCTTCACCTTCCAGATATTTCTCCATCAGGTCATCGTCCTGCTCAAGCGCAGTTTCAATGAGTTGCTCACGGTATTCTTCGATCATATCTGCCATATCAGCAGGCGGCTCATCAATACGATACTGTGTTGTGTCTTTTTCGTTATCCCAGATCCAGGCTTTACGGGTCAACAGATCCACACAGCCCTTGAATTTTTCTTCAACACCAATCGGCAGAACCATAACCAGTGAATTAGCACCCAGAACTTCTTTAACCTGTTTTACAACCTTGTAAAAATCAGCGCCCATTCGATCGAGCTTATTAACAAAAATAATACGGGCTACTTCTGATTCGTTAGCATAACGCCAGTTGGTTTCTGACTGAGGCTCAACGCCGCCGGAACCACAGAATACGCCGATACCGCCGTCGAGCACTTTCAGCGAACGATATACTTCAATGGTGAAGTCAACGTGACCAGGTGTGTCAATAATGTTGAAGCGGTGGTCTTTCCAGAAGGCCGTGGTAGCTGCAGACTGAATGGTAATGCCGCGCTCAGCTTCCTGTTCCATAAAGTCCATGGTGGATTCACCGTCATGCACTTCACCAATCTTATGGATTTTACCGGTCAGCTTGAGGATGCGTTCCGTGGTTGTTGTCTTGCCGGCATCCACGTGAGCGAAGATACCAATGTTTCTATATTTGGATAAATCAGTCATATTCCTAATACTCTATAATACGGTTTTTCAATGAATCGAAGACGTCCACGAACCACAATCCAGAGTGTCCAGCACCGCCAGATACTCTCTTTTTAACTACCACGCTGAGGTGACGTGTACAGTTGCGCCTGGATGGCTGCAACTTAGCCGCCGAATTATAAACCAGATTATCTAGAATGTATGGCTGCAAGAAGCAGTTTTGGCCTTTATTTACAGCAATTTGTAAAAAAAATACGGAAAATCTCCCATACCACCACCTATTTCAGGGTTTCTGACCATAAAACCTCAATCAAACCCAGATCATTTTGTACAAATACAGCTAACATTTTCTCGGTATTCTTTCTAAAACCTGGGACAAATACAGAAATTGATATCTCTTTCTCAACGACTAAATTCAATCTGATATTTTTTTGAACTCCCGCAGACACTGTTCATAATGGCTATTCTCAGCCCTTTTTACTTACAAACTCTGTTTCTTCCCTGCTTCTTCGCCCGGTACAAAGCCTTATCTGCAGCCTTAACAACTGCATGCGGTGTAGCAATTTGCTCCATACGTTCCGCCACTCCAATACTCATAGTTACCTGCACGTTTTTACCGCCATCTTTTTTATTTTGGCCACTACGGCGATCTTTATTACGCAACTTAAACTTGTTATCACCTATGCCTGTCCTGACTTCATCGAGTATTCTCAGCGTTTCTTCGGCTTTTTTACCCGAAAAAACGATGGTGAATTCTTCTCCGCCATATCGAAACGCTTTACCACCTGAGGCTAATTGCCTAATTCGAGAGGCAACCATCTGCAGCACCTGATCACCCGCATCATGACCGTAAGTATCATTAAATTTCTTAAAGTGGTCGATATCCATCATTGCAATAGAATAGTTGTTACCCAGTTTCAGCAACTCCTCTTCCAGTGCACGTCTGCCCGGCAAATTTGTTAACTGATCGATATAAGCCATACTCCACGATTCCTGTATGACAGCAACTACCAGCATCAACATGGCCGCACAGGCGAACACCACTCTGGCGGCCTCGACACCTCTAAAGTGAAGCATAGCAATAGCACAAATCATCGCCACAAATAAAGCACTGTTCTGTGTAGTCGCCTGTCTAAACCATCGCCCATTAAGCACCAGTAAAGCCAGCAACATCATTGCCATTGGCAGCTGCGCAAAACCCACCTGGCTGAGTAAATTCAAATTGATAAAACGCCAGGTCAGCACATGCAGCAAGGGTACTGGAGAATACTTCGCCACAATCATCACTATCAGCATCGGCACCAATAAAAGCGCCAGCCGATTACTGCCCCACCAGGTGAATATGCCTCGCTCCTTCAGCAAAGAAACCATCGCCATATTGAACGGCAATAACAGACATAAAGCTGTCCAGATAATTTTTGATTCAACCCAGCCTAATCGCGGTAAATACCACTGCATTACTATATAAGCAGACACCAATGCCAGCATTGTGAAAAAAATCAGGCTTCGATTGAATCTTAAACAAAGACCCATGCCCACTACTGCTATTACCAATGGTAATAGCTTTATAATCTCCAACTGTGATTTCGGTAAAGCAGCCATTTCAGGATAAAGCAAAATAGCCAGTCCCAAAAAAATGAGGGGAATGATCAAAGATGAAATAATACGAAGCACGCGTAAACCTAAATATCCCTAAAGTGCACCATGATAGAACGGATGATCAAAAATATAAATCAGATAATTAAACAAAACTCTCACTTACTGCAATTTGATCTATTATATGATCCATATATATTGTAGGCTTATATCAATTAATTTTTTCAAGGGTTTACCTATGGCACGTATTCTGGTCGTTGACGACTCACCGACGTTATTATCTGGTACCACAAAAATACTGGAGTCCGCAGGACATACGGTTATTCCTGCAATTAATGGTGAAGAAGGTGTAGCCAAAGCTGGCAGTGAAAAACCCGATCTAATCGTAATGGATGTAGTCATGCCCGGCATCAGCGGCTTTCAGGCAACACGCCAGATTACTCAGAATCCTGAGACCAAACATATTCCTATCATCATACTCACCACCAAAGATCAGGAAACCGATAAAGTCTGGGCACAACGTCAGGGCGCAAAAGATTATGTGGTCAAACCACCTGAAAAAAAAGAATTGCTGGAAAAAGTTGCCGCACTCCTAGCTTAGCTTCCTGCGCCTGACTGCTGTTAACCCACGGTCAGGCGTTATATAGATACATCCAGATTAATTCTCTGAACAACCTCTATTAAATGGATAGCTCGTACCATGTTTTTATGAGAAGCAAAATAAAAAAGATGACTACTGCACCGACAGTCTGATGAGCCAAAGCCTTTCATGGATTCGCTGACTGCTTCACTTCCGTCCAGCACCACCGCCCACTCACACTCTTTTCTGTCTGGCGAATACAGCGCATAAGCCTGATAAAACTCTGTTTCAGCACGCAAATAATCCAGATGCCAATGTGGTTTTGCGCTAACTTTACGGTGGTGTTTTAACCGAGCTTCTACACCACCCGGACCCAGAGCACTGCCCACATATGCATAATATCCTTTGCGAATATCCATCTGAGCCAGCTTGCCAATCTGAATGGTTTTAGCTTGCCCACTTTTAAGTACAACAATGTAAGTCCCAGGACTCGACACCCACAATTACCCAGTAGAAATATGAAATTATAAATAGTTTATCTATTGTCAATATGATAATTTCTCAAACAGGAACAGCACCTGTTTTTTGGCCAATTTACTCTTAAGGGAATGTTATGAAAACTTATAATTCACTCATACTCGTAAGCCTGCTTTCTGTATACAGTGCAACCAGCCAGTCAGATAACTCAATCTATGCGGGCCTCACTGCCGGCGCCTCATCTTATAATTACAACAATATTGACCCCGGCACGGCAACCAAAGTTTTTATTGGTTACAAAGTTAACGAGAATATTGCTATCGAGGCTACTTTATTTGACTCTGGTGAGGCTGATATCACTGACCCTCTCCTGCCACCGGGTATTTCTCTCTGCTCTGATGGACTTAATCTTACTGCCTTCTATCGCTTGCCAACTTCTGGAGGCGACCTGACAGCCATGGTTGGCGGAGGCCTTTACAGCTTTGACACTACTCTTAAAGGGCCTGGTGGATCCATCAGTGAAAGCGGATCAGGCCTGAGTCTTGCTGCAGGTCTTGAATATACAATTACCGAAAATATCGCTTTACGCGGTGATATCGATATGTTTCTAGGTGTAAAAGATTTTGACCAAAATGATGGATTAAACTCTATCAACATCGGCATTGTTTTAAACTTTTAACTCCTGCTCAGCTTTACTTATCAAGCGGCTACAGAACAGCTTTTCTGTAGCCGCTTGATTTTTCCTCAACCACCCCAATATTCCTGTTAATCAAGAAAATATTGGAACTCTTTATGAATAACTTTTTACACATAGCTTGCCCTATCTGTGCAACCACCAATCGAGTACCCACAAACAAACTCAATGGCAAAGGCGCTTGCGGAAAATGTGGTGCGCCCTTATTTAACTATCGTCCCGTTGAGTTGAACAGCAATAATTTTGATCGGATGATCAAAAATAACGACATCCCTGTGCTAGTCGATTTCTGGGCACCCTGGTGCGGCCCCTGTAAAATGATGGCCCCGACTTTTGAGCAGGCAGCACAACAACTGGAACCTCACATTCGCCTCGGCAAGCTCAACACCGAAAATGAACAGGCCATTGCTGCACGTTACAATATCCGTAGCATTCCAACTCTGGCCCTGTTTAAAAATGGTAGGGTTATTGCGCAACAGGCCGGTGCGATGAATCTGGATCAACTAATTGCCTGGTCACGCTCACAGGCAACTAAAGCATAAAGTAAATGCATCAACGTACTGCATAAGCGGTTGCACAACATTTCCAAACCCTGCATTCTTGACCCTGAGGTTCATCAACGAATTCAGGGCTCTGAATGCTGACACATATCTGGTTTGGTTTTTTTGCAGTCTCTTTTGCTGCGGCAATTTATCAATGGCTGATTAACGGCCACGGTGAAGTCTTTGCCGCGCTGGTGCAATCGACTTTTGATATGGCTGGCCTGGGTGTTGAAGTCGCGATTGGACTGGTCGGGGTTTTATGTCTGTGGCTGGGTTTCTTTCGTATCGCCGAGCAGGCCGGCTTAATACAGATTCTCTCACGTGGCCTTGAACCGCTATTCCTAAAACTGATGCCGGAAATTCCGTGTGGTCACCCCAGCCACGGCAGCATCACCATGAATATTGCCGCTAATATGCTCGGGCTGGACAATGCCGCTACACCGATGGGGCTGAAAGCCATGCAGGACATGCAAACACTGAATCCGGACAAAAACACCGCCAGCAACGCGCAAATCCTGTTTCTAGTGCTGAATACTTCATCGGTCACCTTACTACCCATAACCATATTTATGTACCGCGCCCAGCAGGGTTCCGCTGACCCCGCCGCGGTGTTTATTCCCATCCTGCTCGCCACCACCGCATCAACACTGGCGGGTTTACTGGCGGTTTGTTATGTGCAAAAAATCAATCTCCTGAACAAGGTCGTGCTCAGCTACTTTACCGGTTTCACTTTGCTGCTGAGCGCACTCGCCAGTTATCTGGCCAGCCAGCCCGCCGAGCAAATTTCGGCACTGTCCAGCCTGCTCGGCAACCTGGTGTTATTCAGCCTGATCATGTTATTTCTCGGCTACGGCTGGTGGAAAAAAGTGAATATTTACGACGCCTTCATCGATGGCGCCAAAGAAGGCTTTGATGTCGCCATCAAACTCATTCCTTATCTGATCGGCATGCTGGTCGCGATCGGCGTATTACGCACCAGCGGTGTACTCGATGGCGTGCTGGTCGGGGTCGAATACCTGCTCATCCTGTTCGACTTCAACACTGATTTCATTCAGGCATTACCCACCGCCCTGATGAAACCACTCAGTGGCAGTGGTGCCCGTGCCATGATGCTGGAAACCATGAGCACCCACGGCGTCGATTCTTTCCCCGCCACCCTGGCCGCCATCCTGCAAGGCAGTACCGAAACAACTTTTTACGTGCTGGCAGTTTATTTTGGCAGTGTTGGTATCCGTCGCGTGCGCCATGCCATCACCTGCGCCTTAATTGCAGATGCCGCAGGAATAACTACCGCCATTATGGCGGGTTACTGGTTTTTCCATTAACATGAGCCGGTATTCATCTTTGTATAAAAAAAAGGACACAACATTGCCATGATGAGAGTTTTACTTCTGCTTCTTATTACTACCACACTCGGCGCCTGCTCCATGGATCAAATGCTGGTTCGAGCCTCCAAACCGCTGATTGAAGGTGGTATTCATGCCTTAAATCAGGAAACTGATTTACAACTGGCTGAGAATTCCATTCCCACCAACCTCAATATGCTCGAAGGCATGATCCGTATCGACCCAGAAAATACCTCATTACGCGTATATGCAGCACAGGCCTATTATGGCCTCGGCTACGGCTTCAACGAAGATAATAGACCTGTGCGCGCGATGAGTTTTTACCTACGCGGACTAAAACATGGTCTGCACGCACTCGCTATTAATGGCTACAGCAACATCAGAAACTGCTCTATGGAAGAACTGGAGACAATGCTGAAAAAAACTGATGATGATGATATTGGTGCTTTATTCTGGGCCGCCAGCAACTGGGCAAAGTGGATTGACCAGAATCGCGATAAATCTGAAAGCCTGATTGAACTACCCAAAGCGACAGCATTGATGCAGCGCGTACTTGAACTAGATGACACCTTCTACTATGGCGGTGCGCACATTTACTTTGGGGTTTTCTACGGTGGTCGTTCACCTATGTTCGGTGGCGACTTCAAAAAATCTGAAGCTCATTTTGATCGTGCCCGTGAAATTACCCATGGTGATTTACTGGTCGCTGATTTATTACAGGCACAATATCTATCCCGGCAAAAAATGGATCGGGAAGATTTTCATAAGCGACTGACAAAAATTATCGAAGCACCAGAAGATTTATATCCTGATCTAGCCTTGCTCAACCAAATAGCCAAACGCAAAGCAGTAATGTTACTCAAAGAGGAAGAAAGATGGTTCTGAGATGTTTTATTTTATTAATTGCGCTCTTATCTTCATCACAGATTTTTGCACAGGAAACCTACACACTGAAATTTGCCACTTTGCTACCTACCGGCACCGCGTGGTCAGTCATTCTGGATAACTGGGTTAAAGAAGTCGAAAGTAAAAGTCAGGGCAGACTAATATTCAAAATGTATTCGGGCGGTGTCATGGGTGATGAACCGGACGTACTGCGTAAAATTCGCAAAAATCAGCTACAGGGCGGCCTGTTTACCGGTTATGGTATTGGCCGAATTTATTCCCCCGCACGCGTTCTCGAAATGCCATTTTTATTCAAGAACACCCAGGAATCTGATTATGTTCGCGATCAATTAATGCCAGACATAGAAATTGGCTTTAAACAAAGCGGCTTCGAACTACTGGGCTGGCCAGAAGTTGGTTTCATCCACTTTTTTTCGCAACACAAAATTGAATCCATTGATGATATGAAAAAAAGCCGCATCTGGCTGTGGCAAGGAGACCCTCTGGGCGAAGCGTTTTTTAATGCTGCAGGAATTGAGCCAGTGCCACTTTCCATTATCGACGTATACTCACAGCTTTCCGCCAAACACGGTGGTATCGACACCGTTTACATTTCTACCTTCGGTGCTATTGGCCTGCAATGGCACACGCAACTTAAATTTGGTACCAACATCGCTGTCACCAACGCTATCGGCGGCCTGGTCATCAGTAATAGTTTTTTTGATACGCTGCCCAAAGACCTGCAGCAACTGTTAAAAACAACCGGTAAAATTATGAGCGACAAGGTCCGTAAAAATGCACGCTTTGAAAATGAAAGAAGCCGTAATCTTCTCAAACGCTACGGCATTCAATTTTTGTGGGACTGGAATGATGATGAGATGCAAGAATTTATTCGCATCAGAGATCAGGCAGCAAAGCATCTGGAAGATACCAATTACATACCAGCCAACTTTTCCAGTAAAGCACGTGACTTGCTGGAAAAGTATCGTGCCTCGCAAACACCAAAAAAATAATATTGCATCCGCCCTTGCTACATTCTATAGAAAAAAAACTGATCACCGTCGAAAGCTGGCTCGCAGCGAGCAGTCTATTTTTGATGCTGGCACTATCGATTTTCCAGATTATTATTCGTAATACTCTCGATTTTGGTTACCCTGAAATAGAAACTATCAATCGTCATTTATTACTAATCTGTGGTGCCATGGGCGCTGTACTGGCTACACCACAATTACGACATATCAAAATCGATGTCATCACACCCCTGTTGAGTAAAAAATGGCTGGTACATCTTCGTACTTTTTTACTGCTTTTTGCCACACTGACCTGCGCCATATTGTGTTACCCGGCAATCCAGTTCTGCCTGGATGAATGGCAATACGCACCCGCTAATGAGCGCTGGACGTTACCTTTCACCTTTGTATATCCACTCGGTTTTGCCCTGCTTAGCCTGCACTTTCTTATTCTATGTTTTAAACCCACGGACTCGGAATCAACCGCACAATGATTGCTGCCGTCATCTTTCTTCTGATCATTATCGCCCTGCTGGGCGCACCCTTATTTTCCGTACTTGCTGCGGGCGCACTTATTGCCAGCCAGGCTTTAGAGCTCAGCCCAGACCTACTCATTATTGAAATGAACAGACTGGCCGGCTCACCCAACATGATTGCTTTACCGCTATTTATTCTCGCAGGCGTAATCATGTCTGCCGGTGGCGCAGCTCAGAGATTGGTGGTTTTTTTTCGTGCTGCGCTAGGATGGTTACCCGGTGGCCTGGCTATAGTTGCCATTGGTGCCTGTGCTTTTTTTACCATGTTTTCCGGTGCTTCCGGCGTAACCATCCTTGCACTCGGTGGACTGCTTTATCCGATACTTAAAAATGAAGGTTACCGAGATAATTTCTCACTCGGCCTACTCACCACCTCAGGTTCTTTAGGGCTGCTTTTTCCACCCAGTTTGGCCATTCTCGTATTCGGAATTGTTGCTGGTGTCAGTATCGAAAATTTATTCATGGCTGGCATCGTGCCCGGTCTGGTTCTTATGTTGATGCTAGCCATTTACAGTATATTTATCGGATATAAACATGATCTGTCACGCACCGAATTCAAACTATCACTATTAATTAGCAGTGCTCGAGCATGTATCTGGGACCTACTGCTGCCCGCTGCCATTATCGTCGGCATCTTTGGTGGCTTTGTTTCCATCATGGAAGCTGCCGCGGTCACTGCCAGCTATGTTCTGCTGGTTGAAACTGTTATTTATCGCGCAATTAGTTTACGCACTCAGTTCTTCTCACTGCTCACCGAAGCCAGCATATTATTTGGTAGTCTGCTGATTATTTTACTGATCGCCCTGGGGCTTACTAATTTATTAATTGATGCACAAATCCCAATGAAAATGCTGGCTTTTTTAGAGCAGCATATCGACAGCAAGCTGCAATTTTTATTTTTACTCAACTTGTTCCTGCTAATAGTTGGCGCGATGATGGATATTTTCTCTGCCATTGTTGTTGTTGTACCAATTATTCTTCCTATCGCTACTCGTTATGGTATTGATCCGATTCATCTCGGCGTCATTTTTCTTGCCAATCTTGAAATTGGCTACTCAACACCACCGGTAGGCATCAATCTTTTTATTGCCAGTCAACGTTTTCAACAGCCAGTAATAAAGCTATTCAAGTCAACTTTACCTTTTTTATTATTGATGTTTATCTGGCTGATGATAATTACATATACACCTGAGCTTTCTCTATGGTGGAAGCCTTAATTAAGCTAATATAAAGAACTAAGGCCCCATAAAGTGGGTGCAATAAAATCGCAATAACGTTATCTTAATGAAGCATTATCAGCGCATTAAAGGAGAAAAGCATGAAGCCCTGGTTAAATAGTTATCCCGCAGGTATTCCCGAAACCATCTCAATTGATGAGTATTCATCTGTTGCTGACGTTTTTGATCAAAGTGTTAAAAAATATGCTGAGCTCCCGGCATTCTCAAATTTCGGAAAATCGCTAACCTTCCGTGAAATGAATAAATACACAGCTCAACTAGGCGCCTATCTTAAAAATGAATTAGGTTTGAAAAAAGGTGACCGGGTTGCAGTCATGATGCCCAACCTACTACAAAACCCCATCGCCATTTTTGCCATCCTCCGTGCCGGCCTTGTAGTCGTCAATACCAACCCTTTATACACAGCACGCGAACTCAAGCATCAACTCAACGATTCAGGCGCTGAAACAATTATTATTGTTGAAAACTTTTGCCATGTGCTGCAGGACGTAGTTGCTGAAACTGGCATAAAAAATATTATTGTGACCCGCATGGGAGATATGCTGCCTTTTCCTAAATCCGCCATTATTAATCTAGTGGTGAAATACCTGAAAAAAATGGTACCTGTTTATCATCTACCCAATGCAGTTATGTTCAAGCAAGCGCTAAACCAGGGCGCCAAACATCCTTTCGTTACAGTAGCCAGCAACCATGACGACATTGCCTTTCTCCAGTACACCGGCGGCACTACAGGTTTATCTAAAGGCGCCATGCTCACCAATAAAAATATGGTTGCCAATATGCAACAGGCATCTGCATGGATCAAAGATCTTGTCGGCAACAAACCTGAAATTATTATTACTGCATTGCCGCTGTATCATATTTTTTCCCTCACTGCGAACTGCCTCACTTTTATGAAACAGGGCTGGATGAATTATTTAATTACCAACCCTCGAGACATCAATGGTTTTGTCAAAGAGATTAAAAATATACAATTTGCCGCCATTACCGGCGTTAATACTTTATTCAACGGCCTGCTCAACCACCCTGATTTCAAAAATGTCGATTTCTCAAGACTGATACTCACACTTGGCGGCGGCATGTCTGTACAACACAGTGTTGCACAACGATGGAAGGAAACCACCGGAAAAGCACTCATAGAGGCTTATGGTCTAACTGAAACATCACCCGCCGCCTGCATGAATCCAATGAACCTAAAAGACTTCAATGGCATGATTGGCCTACCTATTTCTTCCACCGAAGTTTCAATTCAAAATGATGACTGGAATGAACTTGGCATTGGAGAGGTTGGTGAAATTTGTATACGCGGCCCTCAGGTTATGCAGGGTTACTGGAAACGCCCCAAAGAAACTGCTAATGTCCTCAGCCCCGATGGCTGGCTACACACCGGCGATATTGGCGTCATGAATGAACAGGGTTTTGTCAAAATTGTTGATCGCAAAAAAGACATGATCCTGGTTTCAGGTTTTAATGTTTATCCTAATGAAATCGAAAGTGTCATTGCTGAACTCCCCGGCGTTTTAGAAGTCGGCGTAGTTGGTAAACCCGATGAAAAAAGCGGCGAGTCTGTTATGGCTATAATCGTCAAAAAAGACCCCGAGCTAAGTGAAAACACTATCAAGAATTTTTGCCGAGAAAACCTTACTGCTTATAAAATTCCAAGAACTATTATTTTTGCCGACGAATTACCCAAGACCAATGTTGGTAAGATATTACGTAGGGAACTAAGAGATAAATATGTTAATCACTAACCTGGACGATGTGTAATATTCTATATGGTGCCATGCATCACCAGATCAAAGATCTTTTATTTTGCCTCCAGCATCTCGGTTATCCTATCTGCAGATACAGGCTTACTGAAAAGATTTCCCTGAGCAATTTCACAACCCTGGGCGGCAAGCAGCATTAATTGCTCTTCTGTTTCGACGCCCTCGGCCACTACTTTTAAGCCAAGTCCATGGGCCATGGCAATGGCGGCATAAACCAGCTCCCGGTCAGCCTTATCCTTTGTAATATCTGCAATAAAGCTACGATCTATCTTGAGCACATCAAAAGGATATTTTCGCAAATAGCTGAGCGAAGAATAACCTGTACCAAAATCATCCATTGCAATACTAACTCCCAATGTATTTAGCGTTGCTAAAGCACTATCTATATGCGAATGCCCACTCATCAACACCCCTTCTGTTATCTCCAACTCTAGCAATTCATTATTAACGCCTGAAGCATTAAGCATTTGTTCGATAACCCTGGTTAAATTTGGATCACGGAACTGACGTGGCGAAAGGTTAACTGCTACAGTAAATAACTGCTGATATTTTTTCTGCCAAATAGCAGACATAGTAAGTGCCTCAGTCAAAACAAACTGACCAATAGGTACTATTAGGCCTGTTTGCTCCGCAATAGGAATAAACTCATCTGGCGTAACTTCACCCAATACTGGATTATTCCATCGTAACAGAGCTTCAACACCAATAAGTCTTCGACTACTAATTTCAGTCTTTGGCTGATAAAAAACTCGGAATTCTCCTCTTGCCAGTGCACCATGCATTTGCTCTTCCAAAACAAGTCGTCGTGAAACATTCTTGTTCATGGCGTCAGTAAAATATGAATATGTATTACGTCCATGATCTTTTGAGTGATACATAGCTGAATCTGCGTTACGCAAAAGATCATGTGGATTATCACCATCAATCGGATAAATAGCGATACCAATACTGGCGGTAAGCATTAAATCCCTACCGTCAATATTGAAGGGTTCGCCAAACTGATTAAGCAAATTCTCCGCTATGGAGCTGGCATCACTTGCATCCGAAAGCCCTCCAAGCAGTATAATAAACTCATCTCCACCAAGACGACCCACCGTATCACCACTGCGCGCTTCTCTGCGTAAACGCGCTGCAGTATCAATCAAAAGTTTATCGCCAATAGTGTGCCCTAATGTATCATTGATTTTTTTAAAATCATCAAGATCAAGAAAAAGCACTGCCACCAACTCTCTGGTTCGCTGCGCCTCATTTATTAACTGCAATAAACGATCAAGTGACAGGAATCGATTTGGAAGGTCGGTCAGGGCGTCAAAGTGTGCCTGATATATAATCTGTTCTTCCTGTTGTTTTCGCAATGTAATATCTTCCCTGATAGATAGATAACGGTGTAGAGACCCCGAATCATCAAACACTGGCGCAATATGATTAAACTCCCAGTAAATATCTCCATTTTTTCTGCGATTCTGCAGTTCACCACGCCATGCATTACCGCTTTGTATACTCTGCCACATCTCCTGATATTGCTGCTTAGATGTATTTCCAGATTTTAATATCCGAGCATTCTCACCAACCACTTCTTTTGAAGAATATCCTGTCACCTGCTCAAAAGCACTATTCACATACTCAATGTTTGCTTCAGTATCGGTAATCATTACAGATATCGGACTTTGCTCAACAGCCTGAGACAATATTCTTATTCTTTCTTCAAACTGCTTCCGTTCTGTCACATCATTAAAAACCATGACCATTCCTAGAATATTTTCATCTCCATTACGAATAGGTGCAGCAGAGTCTGCAATATGATATTCAGTACCATCTTTAGAAATTAAAGTAGTATGATTACTTAAATAAACCACTTTACCTGTAGACAAAACTTTTTCAACCGGGTTATCAACCGGATCCCTGCTTGATGAATTGATAATAGGAAAAATGTTTTTTAATGGCTGCCCGCTTGCTTCTTCCAATGACCATCCTGTCAGTTTCTCCGCAACCGGATTCATACGAACAACACAGCCCTTATCATCAGTTGCTATAACTGCATCACCAATACTATTCAGCGTAATAGCAAGATTTTGTTCACGTTCATATAATAATCGATTAGTTGAGGCTAATTCTTCTTCAGCACGTATCCGCCGTTCATTTTCATCAACTAACTCATCTTTTTGTTTTTGAATGCATATAATCGTATATATTAAATAAACAAAAAATCCTGCAATAATAATATATCCAGTTAGAAGCTGATAAAGAAAGTGCTTATTGTTTACATATATGCTATCTATACTTTTGTATATGCGAAGCTTAGCCAGCCCATCGTATGAATATACTATATCTGACTCATCTACAATTTCATTAACAAATGGCTGAGTATTATCATAGCGCGCTATTTCAAAACCATTTGAGGCGATTAAAATAATACTTTTTGTATCCGGTGAATTTGAACCCCAATTCTCAATAGCGCTTTTAGCCAATTGATAGTCATGTCGACTTAATCCCTCTTTAACAAGACCTTCAACAAATTTAAGCTCATTCTTTAAATGTTTCGAAGAAAGATCAAACTCATGCTGAAAATGTTTATCATAAATAAACCAACCTGATATAAACAATATCAGCAAGATAAAAATCATGCCGAACCATGCACTATTGATTCCTTTTTTTGACATTTTCTCTATGGAATATCCTTAGACTCAGCAATAATCTTTCTTAAATTATCATAATCACTGCTGCTAGCTTCAACAAGCCCTGTAATACTATCTTTGATAGTGCGCAGTGCCTTAATTCCTTCATCCGTGCTACTCATTTTTAGCAGCGCATTCCGTAACATTTCAATCTCCTTGCCTGGAAGATCGTTGCGCACCACAAAAAGATGCTCGGATATCTTTGGCGTTTTTGCAATGGTGCGTAAACCTGCCGATTCATATTTCCTAAATACCTCAGGCTTCACTGCCCCGGCATCAAAATCACCCGACAAAATACCTAAAGCTACATTATTATGACTATATAAAAATTGATGTCTTGTTGTAACGTCACTATATACTCCAGCAACATACAGCATATGATATGGCACAATGTAACTCATCGTTGATTTAGGATCTCCATATGCAATTCGTTTACCTTTCAGATCAGCCAATGTCTTTATAGTGCTGTTATCACGAGTAACAATATTGCCCTGAAACCAGGGGTGGCCATTAACTTCCAGCCTGGCCAATACAGGCTTATCACCAAATTCATTAATCATATGAACGTAGGATGCCGGCCCCATATATGCAATATCTACTTTATTCAAACCAATGAATTGAATATGCTCTTCGTAATTACCACCAATCCTTACATTAACTGTTTTACCCATTTCATGGCTGAGATACTCAGCCATAGGTTTAAATTTTTTCTTCAGCTCTTCTTCTGGTAAATACGGGTGCACTGCAAAAACCAGGACATCACCTGCATTTGCAGCTTTATTAAAAATCGATATTGAAAATAAAATACTTAAAACTAAGGATAGAATTGCTTTGCTAATTTTCTTATCAAACATGGTAGCCCACCCTGTAAAATAATTCTGACTAACGACGCTAAAGTCGGCACAACTTCATGCAACTCACTGATAAAAAACACAATGTAAGACTACACCGCATCCCTTATAACAACAACTTTTTTATCCTACTGCGAACATCATGAATCATTAATATTAAAATATGCATTCATGGCCTACTTTTAAATAAAACAGTGGCAATAGAAAAACCCTTATTTAAACAAATTAAAACACGCCACAGATAACGATATCAATATCCCGATTCCCTTACTTATAGAAATGTATATTCTTGTTTTTTGATAAATACCAACTCTTCCTCTGAACTTTGCCTTCCTAGAATCTCATTCAACTCAGGAAAACGGCCAAAAGTTTCTATGACGTAATGATGTTTCATTGCGTACTCCAACATATCCCGGTATGGTTGTTGATGTGATTCCGGTACATCGGCGAGCAAGCGTATATAAGCCTGCACACTCAAACGCTGCCTTTCGATATTTTCCGCATGCTCTAGCGGTAAATAAAAAAAACTTCGTTCTATCGGGTGCAGTTGCATATCATCACCAGACCCAATACCTTCAATACAAATAGCCTGAGCCTTTTCATCCTGCGCAAACGATTCCGGATAACCGCGGTGGATGTGCCGGGAAAACTGGTCCAGCAAAATGATTATCGCCAGTCGCCCTCTGGGCATATCCAGCCAATGATCGAGTTCACCTTCTACTGCCTGTTGATAAACCGAGCCAAAGTTAATGAAAATTTCCTGGTCATACTGATGGCCTTCTTCAAACCACATTTTGTAACGCGTCAGATCCGCGCTATAAGCATCAGGGAAACCACCAAACCAGTATTCCAGTATTTTTTCGATGGTACCGTTCATAATCTCCTGAATACAATTCCCACTATCATTTGTAAATTTTAGCAATCCTATCATGCCATCTATCCACTGTTTACTTGATCCAGGTATTTGTATCCTGATAAATAGTCTGCTATTTATACACCACGAAAAACTACCTGTCGGATGTTGTCATGCCCAAAAAGATTCGATTGCACCGAAGTGAGCTCGCCGTTCCCGGCAGTAATATCCGCATGCTGGAAAAAGCCCCCAACGCGGGTGCCGATGCCGTTTTCCTCGACCTTGAAGATGCCGTTGCGCCGGACGACAAGGTGCAGGCTCGCAAAAATGTGATTCAGGCACTGAATGAACTGGACTGGTCGAAATGCAGTGTTTCGGTGCGAATCAATGGCCTCGATTCGCACTACTGCTACCGTGACATTGTCGATGTGGTCGAGCAGGCCGGTGACAAACTCGACACCCTGCTGGTGCCCAAGGTAGGCAAGCCTTCCGAGCTGGAATATGTCGAGCTGCTCCTGAGCCAGATCGAAGCCGCCTATGGCTATGAACCGATCAACCTGACCGCGCTGATCGAAACCGCGCTGGGCATGGCCAATGTCGAAGCCATTGCAAAAAGCTGCCCGGATCGCCTCGAAGCCCTGCACTTTGGCGTTGCCGACTACGCCGCCTCGACGCAGGCGCGCACCACCAACATGGGTGGCGCCAATGCCGATTACGCCATGCTCACCCATCCCGACCAAAACGGGCACCGCGAGCGCCACTGGGGCGACCAATGGCACTTTGCCATGTCGCGCATGATGGTCGCCTGCCGGGCTTACGGCCTGCGCCCGATCGATGGTCCTTTTGGCAACATCGAAGATCAGGAAGGTTTTCTGGCCGTCGCCCATGCCGATGCCGCGCTGGGTTACGAAGGTAAATGGGCGATTCATCCGACGCAAATTGCACTGGCCAACGAAGTCTTCACCCCCTCGGAAGCGGCGGTCAACACCGCCCGCCAGATCCTGTTTGAAATGGAAAAAGCCGCTGCCGAAGGCAAGGGTGCGGTCTCGCTCAATGGCCGCATGATCGACGCCGCTTCCATCCGCCAGGCGCAGGTGATGGTCGATAAGGCCAACCAGATCGCCAACGCCAAAGGCTAAGCACCATGAATATCCACGAATATCAGGCCAAAGAACTGTTCCGCTCCTACGACATCGCCGTGCCCGCGGGTCGCATGGCTGACACCGAGGCCATGGCCGGTGATGTCGCCGAAGAAATCGGCGGCAAGCGCTGGGTGGTCAAAGCCCAGATCCACGCTGGCGGCCGCGGCAAGGGCGGCGGCGTGAAGCTGGCCAAATCCGTGGAAGAAGTGCGCCACCATGCCGACCAGATCATCGGCTCGCACCTGATTACCGCGCAAACCAGCGCACAGGGCAAGCTGGTACAGCGGGTACTGGTGGAAGCCGCCCATGACATCAAACAGGAATTTTATCTCGGCCTGATCATCGACCGCACCCGCCAGCGCATTACCATCATCGCCTCAGCCAGTGGTGGCATGGATATCGAAGCCATCGCCAGCACGGATCCGGACAAGGTTATCCGCGAAGCGGTTGATCCCGCCATTGGCCTGCCCGAATTCCAGTGCCGGAAAATCGCCGCGCGCATCGGCCTGACCGGCGAGCTGATGCCGCAGGCGGTGAAATTAATGCGCGCGCTGTATCGCTGCTTTCGTGACAAGGGTGCCTTGATGACCGAAATCAACCCGCTGGCCATCGTCGATGACAACAAACTGATGGCGCTGGACGCCAAAATTTCTTTCGACAGCAATGCGGTGCATCGTTACCCGGAGATCACCAGCTACCGCGATTTTGACGAAGAAGATCCGAAAGAAGTCGAAGCCACCGGCCACGGCTTGAACTACATCGCGCTCGACGGCAATGTCGGCTGCATCGTCAACGGTGCCGGGCTGGCCATGGCGACCATGGACGCCATTAGCCTGCATGGCGGTTCACCC
>JAOUNI010000004.1 GCA_029881035.1 Gammaproteobacteria bacterium
TCGAAGCCATCATCAATAAAGCAGCGCTCGAATCATTACCGAAAGATTTGCAGAGCATCGTTATGAATGCCTGCAAGGTGGTGAATCAGGATATGGCCACTGAGTTCACCGCAAAAAATAATGCCGCACTGGATACTCTGGTGAATAAACATAAAGTAGATGTGCGACGTTTGCCGGATGATGTTTTGAAAAAATTAAAAGCTTTATCCGAGGAAGTGGTATTGGAGCTAGCCGGTAAAAATGCCGCCGCGAAGAAGATTTATGATTCGTACGTGAAATTCCGCAAGCAGGTAATAAAGTGGGATGATATTTCGGAGAGGGAGTATTTGAATATTCGGTAGTGTGCAGGTTTATCCTTATCCGTCATTCCCGCAGACATATAAGTCGTCATACCGGCGAAGGCCGGTATCCACGTTTGGGCTTTTGCGTATTTACAAAATCTCGTAGTAATTTATAACCTCGGTGGAGTGGGTCATCGCACCCACGGGCGAGTCACTTTTTGCCAACAGCAGCAAAAAGTAACCAAAAAACGCCGCCCCTTACAACCTGCCCAAAAAACGGGCAAGCCTCAGCTTCCAACTTTGCCAACGCGTCGGTCAGACTCGCAATCCGGCTCGCTGCCCTCAATTTGCCATCCATGGCAAATTGCCGCTACCAAAGCCGAAAGCCGAGGCAGGCTGTAAAGGGAGGTTAAAAACAAAACCTTGCCTTCCAAGATGGAATCGCGTAAAAAACAATTTCACTTAAAAAAGCACAGGGTTATGGGGGAGGGTGCGTTGTGGGTTTATCTATAATTATTTTATTTCATTCTATAAATCAATCGAGTCTGACCCCATTGATCGCGCTGCGCTTCGTTTGCGCCCCACAGCTATAACGTTAGCTTTTAGGAGAGTACATTGCCCTTGTTAGTTGAGACCAGAGGACCAAAGTTTGGTAAATGTAATATTTGCGGTGTGGAAAGCAAATTGACCGAAGACCATACTCCGCCTAAAGGTTGTTTGAAAATCAAACAAGTTGAATTGCACCATATTATGGAACACCTTAATTTAAGCGCAGAACGTGCAAAAGGAAGGTTGTCTCAAAATGGTGTTAAGTACAGAACATTATGCGGCGATTGCAATAATAGATTACTTGGCACTGAATATGATCCAGAGTTTATACATTTTGTGAATTCTGTCGGAACGTATTTGAAAGCAAATATCAAATTGCCATCGAAAATGATTGTTAGAGCAAAACCGCAAAGAGTTATGCTCTCATTGCTTGGACACTTGTGTGCTCAAGGCGTAAATAGATTTGATAAAGGAGATATTACTCAACCTATTGCAGAGTACTTTAAACAAGAATCTAAACTCTTGCCAAATCAAATAAAAATATATTTTTGGCCATTTCCATATAATAACCATGTAATGGCACGAGACTGCGCTTTAATGGATTTAAAAAAGAAAGAGCCTATAGTAATTTGGTTTCTAAAGTTTTTTCCAGTCGGTTTTCTAGTTACGTTTAATGAGCCAGAAGAATATGATTTTGGAGTGGTAGAGCTATCGCAGTGGCGTTCGGAATCTATAGATTTTGAAACGGAAGTGCCTATTTACCTAAATAAAATCATGAGCCAATTTTGGCCAGAAGCACCCACTAAAACTTCAGTGGTGTTTTATGGGAATGAAGCGATTGCATCTTTTGATTGGAAGAAAAAGCTAACAATGCCATCAACTCGGACAGGATAAAGCGGCGCTCCTTCGTCGCACCACTTTATCCTGCCGGTTATGGCAATCGTTAAATTTCTAAAGCAGAACCAATGGAAAACGATTTGAGCGAACTCAAACATATTGAAGATTTAGTCTTCTCCTTTTTCTGTGAGTCTGCCGATTTCAATGGCATAGGACTCCGTAGTATCTCAGAGCGGCTTGGTTTAGATTACAAAGATTCAATCGATAAAGTTAAGGAGCTAGTAAAGGACAGGGTTGTTGATATTCAATCAAGCACCAACCCACACATCATAGGTTTCACTCATCACGCTATAGAACCTCAGCTAGATATTCTAGAGCATGCCAAAGAGACAGGGATTTCTAAGCAAACCTTCGGGAGCATTGGGATTGTTACAGAAAACACCGAATACCCGATATGCGTATACCCAACAAAGGAATATTTGGAAAAGAATCGTGATCTAAGTGAGTTTGGTTACGCGAAATACAAAATTGCGCTTGCGTTAGCAGAGCCGCAGTTGAGCTTTAGGTTTTTTGAAACAGATGTTTTGGAACGTTACTCGAATGATCCTAGGTTTGATTTCGAGTTTCATGATTTTAGCGGCAGTATTTCCTGCAGATATGACGAGTCCGGCAATCCAATTCTTAGAGAGGAAGACCAAATATTTCTAAAATCATTTGGGCTTGGATTTAATTCTCAATCAGATAGGGTTATAGCAGTCTTGCTCTGCGATTTAGGGCGATTATCATCCGAACACCAGGTTTATTGGGGCACTAAGGAGATTCCGGCTTCCGAGTGTAAAGTCTTATCTGACTATTACGACAACATTATTCGTGGTGGCTGGATTACCGCGAGGTCAGTGTTCTCTGCCTTAATCGATGAAATAAACGCAATTCATAAGCTGACCTCATCAATTTTTGGTGTTCCATTATTTCGCAAAGAACTGGAAGGGGATCATAGGCCAAAAAACTTCACATTTTTCTTCGCCCCCACCACTAAGAACTACTATGAGTTCATCAACTTACTAGACAAGTACCTTTCAGAAAATATTAATAAGTCGTTCTTCGATGGGAAGATTGAACTAGAAGAGAGGAAGCCCATAGATGAAAATACTTTTGAGCGCACTCATAAAGGCACATTGCGGTTGCTAGAGGAATGGATTAGCAAGGTATTTAATTACGCCGATGAATCAATTCCTAAGGAGATTATGAAGCCCTTAAAAAGGGTAAGAAACGAGAGGCAGAATCCTGCGCACAAAGTTATCGATAATAATTACGAACCTTTGCTTCTTGAGCTTCAAAGGGAAATCATGGAGGCCTGCTATCTATCGATAGGTAGTATTAGGAGGAATCTTCAAACTCATCCTAGAGCAGGACATGTTGAGCTGGATAGTAGACTGGATGAAGATAATGTTAAGTACTTTTAGCGGAAAACAGGGTCAGGTCTTGTCTTTTGCCTTAGAGTATTTTTAATCCCTCGTACAACCTGCCCTTCAGGGCAGGTTGTAATGGGGCGAATTTACAAAATACCTCCATGTATTTTTCCCTACGGGTCAGCTATAAAATGGCTGTTCAAATTTGCTCCCAGCAAATTTGGTCTTTGGTGTCATTCTTTTTTCGCAAAGGAAGACACACGCGCCAGCAAGCGTGGAAAAGCCAGTTATGGATTGGAACGATAACTAAGTAAACACTATGATCTTCAAATTGCTAAATAGTGACGTCCCCTTTTAAATACAATTTTCCATCAGGGAGCAAACCCCTGCAGAATATTTCCTCTAACTGGCCGAGAAAAGAATGTTTTCATTAACAGAGCTGAGGTGAACGGCTCACTGCGATTCCATGGAAATAAGGAAACGAGTCGAGCCATGGTGCAATAACCAAATATTATCTGCGCCCATGTTCCTATGGTAGGAATCCAGTAGATCAATTGAAGTGGTTCTGGTAGCGCAACAAGCAGAAGCATTAAATAACAGAACCGTACCTGTACAGGAAAAGCGCTGACGCTTTTTTCTTTAATAACAAAATGGATTAATTGAAAAATAGTAAGGCCAATAGCCAGCATGAATCCGAGAGGGTTACCTGAAACCCCATAGGTCAGTAAACCTGCCGTTACAAGCCAGTACCACCAGCCGATATCTTTATATTCCATCATAAACATATAAATACCCTCTTGTTAATGTGCTGACTATGATAAAAGTTATAATCGATCCAGATTCAATAGCGTGCTACTAAAAAGGCGAAAATGCAAGAATTAAGTAAACGCTATAATCTCCACATAGTTATGAGTATATCGAAATGTCATTAAGTGAATTACAACGCGAAGACTTTCTTTACCAGCCTTACTACTGTGAAGAAAACATCTGGCATCTTTGCCAGCATGAGATATTCAAAAATAGTTATGTGGTATTTATTGCCAGCAAGGGCGGTTCATTTCCAATGCTCAATCAGCGGGTGATGCAGAACCATGTCACGCCGGTGTACTGGGATTACCATGTCATCCTGCTGGTGCCAGCAGAGACCAACCTGATACTGGATTTTGATACCAGCCTGGCATTTAGTAACGATGTTGGCAGTTACTTTAGGAATTCATTTATAGATAACGATTTACTGAGTGCCGATGAGACGCCGTGGTTCAGGGTGGTGGCGGCAAGTGAATATGTTCGGCTGTTTTGTTCTGATCGCCGTCATATGAAAACGGAGTCCGGCTGGCTGGCGCCACCGCCGGAATGGCCGCTGATTGGAAAGTCGGTACATAATTTATCTGAATTTGTTGATATGAATAACGATGATATTGGGGAAGTACTTACTTATGATGCGTTGTTAGAGCGATTTTCGTGCTGAGGATATAGTTTATATGTGATGTATTATTTCCGTGCCAATGGCATTTATTTTCCGAACGGCTCCACGTGAATAGAAATATCGAATACGCCAAATTTCTGTTCAATCAGTGATTCAATATCAGTTGTTATCTTATGGGATTCATCTGTTAAAAGTTTTGGGTCTACACTAATAATAATATCAATGGCTTTTTCCGAACCTATCCAGCGTGAACGAACTCTATTAACTTGCTTTACACCTTCAACCTGTCGGATGGTTTTGCTGAGTATTTCGGGGTTCAAGGCGAATTCATCGACCAGTATGGGCATGGCTTTTTTATAAAGGCTATAAGCTAGATAAAAAATAAGGCCTGAGACAGCTAGCGCACAGGCACGATCTAACCATAGATAACCCATAGCAGATAACTGCCAGCCGATTATGACGACGACGGTAGTCATTACATCAGCGAAGGTGTGGCTTGCATCGGCTATGAGTATGTCGGAATCTAACCGCCTTGCCCATATTCTTTCCCAGGTAGCTAATGATACATTAACAACTAATACGCACAGCATGATGATAATTTCAAAAGCGGAGCTAATAATTTCAGCATCTTCTCTTTTGATGGCTCGTAAGGCAAGCTCAAAAGCGAGTACCGTTAATAGTGAGGCAAGAAAGAAGACAGCCAGTGTTTCGAATTTACGGTGGCCATAGGGGTGTTCACGATCTGGCGGTAGAATCGACAGACGAATAACAAACCAGGCAAGAATATTATTAGTGATATCGGTGAGAGAGTGTATGGCATCAGCAAGGATAGCGAGTGAACCGGTGGTTAAACCCACCCAAAGTTTAGCCAGTAGTACGACAATATTTGCAGAGCCTTCAATCAGGATAATGTGTTGTATCTTATTATCACGTTGATTCATTATTCAAGATTATCGTTTAAGAAATGCTGATAGTCTTCCGAGCTAACTATGTGCGTACCATCACAATTAAATTGCATTCTTATGGCGTCTACAATCATGCTGATGCTGAAATTACGTAAGTAGAAACTTTGTATGCTTCTAAGTTTTCCCAGTTTATTCATGACACGGGAGATTTCTTCTCTGGCGACTGGCTGCCAGATGTCATGTGATTTATCGATGATATTGCGACAGTGAACGGGTAGTTGATTAAAGTGGCTATCGGAAGAAATAAACTGATATATTGATTTAATCATTCTCGCTTTTTCATCGAAACTGATTATTGGAAAATGGCGATCGAGATAAGCCTTATCAATTAGTTTGTCCGGAGTATGGATTTCTTCAATGAAGGGGTCAAATATAGAGGCCGTTCGTATTTCACCACTGTTAAAGTTTAAAAATAAACGATAGACGCAACGATTTAATAATAACTCTTCTAAGTTTGGCTCTAGCTTATCCATCAGCTTATCGACAACGCTTTCATAGCGCTCTCGCATAAAAGCAGATTCTCGTAATGAAGGGTCGCCCTTAATGCTAATGTGTAAGCGTTTGCCACTTAGGCCTGTCATGTCTACAAGATTTTCACGAAGAGCGAGCTCTTCATTTCTGAGAGCCAGGTTTCCGTGTATTTTTTCAGCGAGTAGAGGGTGTTTATCAACAAAGTTGAAAAAAACGTTTTTGTCTATCTCAAACAGGTTGGAATCTTCAATGGCCTTAACAGAGGCAGAACGTTTATCCTGATTGTAGATGGCCATTTCACCAAAGTAGTCATTGTCGGTGAGTGTGCATAGCTCCTTGTCAGTGCCGTTTTTATTGTAATAAACAGATAACCTTCCCTTGTCTATAATATAAAAAGAATTGGCCTCATCGCCCTGCGAAAAGATCAAATCATCTTTAGCGTAAAAGATGTTGTTGGCAAGAGATTTAATCTCTTTGATGTCAGGTTCGGTTAATTCCTTGAAAAATGAAACAGTCTGATTCATGTCCATAGAGGCCATTCCTTTAATAGCATAGGTCTTTATGTTATGACTCTTTGGAGTCCATTAAATGTTCCCTCCAGCTTTTCATTTTGAGTGTAAGACCGGCAGAAAGAGAAGAGAAATTACTGCCAATCTTCATGAGTTTATTGGCATCATCTGTATTTCCATTTAAGGCGAGTTCTAATATTGAGCCAGCTTCTTTATGAAAGCGTGCATGGAGATCAACAACTTCTTTGTAATGAGCTGTACCCTTAACTTTAGGGTCAATTCTTTCATGCAGCCATTTACCAAAAGCGCAGTTATTATCCATTTTTACCTTATCGGGCGTCGATTCACACACGCCGGTGTCTATAGCAACACGCAGTTTTTGTTTCCACATAGCATGGGCTGCGATGGCCTTATTTATTTCTTCATGTACACTCATTGATACAACTCCTGTTAACATTTATTTAAATATAAGGTAGAAATCAAATCTACCAGTGAAGAGTATACGATATAGATCGTCCATTGAAAAATAGATAAGTTATATAAATATCACCATTTAATGAGTATTTAAATAGAAATAAATTTAGTGGGAAGATTTAAGCAGAAAGTGAAAATAGTATTATTTGATTACTTTTGTACTACACCCTTGTTAATAAGGAGTGTGCGCAGGCTTTCCATTCGTAGTCGATTCACACCCAGGTCAGAGTAACCAAGACGTGAAGCGGAACGGATAGCAATAATTCCATCTGAACTACGAAGATGTAGTTCCATGTCATCGATAAAACCAAAAACGGCACTGGAACATTCAGCATGAAGATAAGTGGATGTTTGTGTGATAATTTGAGTGCGGGGCAGCTCTAATATGGCCTGTTTTGCGGCCAGCCATGCATCGATAGCAGGTACATTAAATTTGAAAGGAAGCACATAGTGATTCTGATCATGAGCATCACTTGAAATGCAATTGGGCGAGGATGGGCAGGCGGTAAATTTATTATCAGTGATGCCAAGGTTTGTAGGTCGTTGACCAGAGCAGGATAGTAGCGACATGAGTATCATTATTAATAGGATGTTGTTGATGAAGCTATTATTGTTTGGCATGTTTACGTTTAGAATGATGAGTTCGATTTAACGCAAGCCGGGTAAACACGGGGCCGATCAGTTCGAAAAATATGGTTGAAGTAATGACTATGGATAAAAGTAACTGGCTGTATTCAGGAAAGTGGTTCGAAGCTACCAGAGCCATACCAATGGCAACACCGGCCTGAGGTAGCAGGGCAACACCCATCCATTTTTTTGTAGCCTGATCAGCATTTGCAAATTGGCCTCCAATTCGCGCGCCGAGGATTTTTCCTGCAGATCGGAACAGGATGTAGGCAATACCAATCAAGCCAATCTCTGTCAGTGAGCTGAATTCGAGTGTGGCACCAGCGAGCACAAAAAAGATAACCATAAATGGCCACTCGATGCCTTCTATGGAATGAAATGGGTACTCATGATGTTTGGCAAAGTTGGCGATAACAGCACCAAGTACCATCGAGGCAATTAAAAAAGATACGTTAAACCAGAGCGCCAGTCCACCACAGACAAAAACCAGTCCCAGGGCTTCCATTAATATAGGCTGCCCGGGCTTAATTCTTCCTGTTAAATAGGCTGATGGCAGGCCAAGCAATATGCCAAGAAGAATCGCGCCGGTAATTTCTTTGGTCACTGATAGTAGTGGTGATAGATTGTCAGCATGCCCGTTAAATGTAGATACCAGTGCGATGCCGATAGCAAACAACATCAGGGCCCAGATATCATCAAGTGCAACAATAGAAAGCAGCATATTCTGGAATGGTGTTTTATCGTCAGATTCCATGACAACATCGAGAACAGCAGCAGGCGCTGTGGCTGAGGCAAAGCAGCCTAATAAAATGGCGATTTCTTTTGCTGTGCCTAGCCAGATCAAGCCCAGGGTAACGATGATAGTTGTGATTATGGCGGTGCTAAGGGAGATCCAGAGTACTTTACCTGCTGAGCATCTCAGGGAGTCCATGGTAAGTTTTCCACCTAGTAGAAAGCCGACCATAAGCAATGCCATATTGGCAAGAGTTTCAAAAAGATCAAAAAATACCGTTGGAATAATATCGAGCATTTCTTTGCCGATAATTATGCCAAATATTAATAGAAGAGTGACACGCGGTAAAAAGGTGATGCGGCCAAGATGAGAAGTTACCAGGCCAAGTAGAAGAATGCCGCCAAGGGTTAAAAGAAACTGGGATGATTGCATGTTGAATTTTGCCAATCAGTATCGGCGGTTAATTTCTGTGTTAAAAACATGGTAATACCTGCTTATGTTTTAATCGTCTGCAAAATATTGTTGCGCATTTCTTTACTTAATAACAATCGTGCGCGGCGGTCTACTTTCAGGAAGGCTTCATTGTATTCCAGATGTTCGTCATCAATGGATTTGAGGTAGTCGGAGTGGATCAGCGTTTCTATGAAGTTTGAGATCAGGCGACGATCTGAAAAATCAGGTGCATTTAGTTCGTAGATCATAGCGATACGTTGTGCCATCAGGAAGCAGCTGTTTTCAAGTTCCGATCGAGGTACTTTTTTCTGGCCATCGCGTAATAGTATTGAAACGGTCAGGTAATAAACTTCGAGTACGGGTGAAATGGTTCTGGCCAGCATGTTCAGATGCATATAGGTTGGGTTACCGGAGGCTGGCCGAGTATATACATCTAGCTGTTCGTTTTTTATTAGCAGTTCATGATGCGCCATAGCGTCGAGCATGATGGTGACAATATCAGCGAGCTCGTGTTCTTCCCAGATTAGGAATAGTTCGGCTTTAACATATGGGTAAGCCAGCGAGATGATGTTGATAATTTCTTCTCGGGTGTGGGTGCGCATGTTCAGGAAGCAACAGGCGATGAGCGAAGGCATCGCCATCAGATGCAAGATGTTGTTTCTGTAATAGGTCATTGAGATGGATTGTTTTGCATCTAGAAAAATAATATCACCCAGATCATGGTGGCGCCGCTGAATCATTTTGAGCTTTTCTGCATATTTAATTTGTTCTTTGCCATTTAGTTCGGTGATGGTTATATCTTTTGAGAAATTCAGCGAACGAATTAATTGTTTGTAGATATCAATAGTTTGAGCTAGCGCTCTTTCATCAATATGTTGTTTGGGCGTTGAAAGTAAAGCGGTGGCAATGAGATTTGTTGGATTAACAGCAGTGGCACGATTAATGTTTCGACTTATAGTCTGCGCAAGATGTCGAATGCAGTCTCTTAACCACTTCGGACGAGTATTGTCGTTATAGGCTTCTTTATCCCAGTTCGGATGTTTTTCATGCAGCAGTTGATCAAGAATAATCGGCTCCCCAAAACTGGTATATACCTTGCCGAAGTTGCCACGGATTTTAAAAATAGATGTAATAGTGGTGATGAGAGTTTCAGATTTTTTGTCCTGGCCTAATAGTTCAGCCTGATAGGCTTTGCTTTCCATGAGTTTTTCGTAACCAATATAAACAGGAATAAATGCAATAGGTAGTTTTCGTTCTTTAAGAAAGGCGCGTACGGTCATGGAGAGCATGCCGGGCATGGGTTTTAATAAACGTCCTGTGCGACTGCGCCCGCCTTCAATAAAATACTCAATGGGCATGCCGGTGGCTAACAGGGTTGAAATATATTCGAACATCAGGGTTGAATAAAGCTCGTTACCACGGAAGCTCCGGCGTATAAAAAAAGCACCCGCGCCCCGAAGTATGGAGCCTATGACAGGCATGTTTAGGTTTTTACCGGCCGCAATGTAAGGAATGGCCAGTCCCTCACGGTGAATTACGTAGGACAATAACAAATAATCGATATGGCTACGATGACAGGGCACATAGACCAGTTCATGAGTGTGTGAGAGTACGCCGAGTTCTTCACTGTTGCTGACTTCAATACCAGAATAAAATTTGTTCCAGAACGTGGTTAGTAGTCGCTGTAAAATTGAAATAGTAATGTTAGTGCAGTCAGCGACTATTTCGTAGAGATAACGTTGTGCCTGTAGAGAGGCTTTGTATTCGCTGATGCCATCTTCGCTGCAGCGTTTATTAATGGCCGTCTTAACGTTGGGTTTGAGTAACAAATCACGAACCAGCGTACGGCGATGTGAGATATCAGGCCCAAGGGTGGCAGTTTTGATTATTTTTTGATGATTAGATAACAGTGCTTGCAGTGAATCGATCACTTCGTCGTTAGTTTTATCATTGAAGTCCGAAGCTTTGATGGTAATGGCTTTGGAGAAATTGAGCAGAGTATCGCGGCCATGAAAAAGTATGGTTAGTAACTTACGGCTGGGACCCATCGCCCAGGCATCAGCGAATAACATATCCAGCCAGTTTTTTTGCTTGGCGACGGGGCGACCCCAGAAGACGGAAACAGGGACGAATTGTAATTGGTCTTCGGGGTGATCACGTAATAGTTCGACAATGCCACGAATCATGCGCGAGCGCTTGGGTTGTTTTTTTAGCCACGCTTTAAAGGGTTGGCGTGGTGCAATGGTGTAAACCGAGTGCCAGCGTTCCAGGTAAGGTGAGGCAATAGGGTCAAGCGGTGAGGTAAGGCCGAGGCGTGAGCATTCCTGATTAAGTACCAGTAGACTGGACCAGGCACGGTCATCCAGTACATAGACTACAGGCCATTCCGGGTTAATACCAAGAGCATCAATGATCTCTGGTCTGCTACGTACTTTTATTACTGAGCCTAATACTCGACCAGCAATTGAGTTAAAAAAACGCCTGATACGCATCATCACAAAAAATCCATATATTAATCAATATTTGGGATAACCATAGCACGATGGCATATGGTGTCTAGCCCGAAAAGGGCAATTTTAAAGATTTATAATGCATCATAAATGCTGCTGAATGGGTAGTAGTGAATAGATAATTTTGGCGATGCGCTGCCATAGGTTACGAGCTGGTTGTAAGGTAATGATTTCGTCTTTGCTCTGCCAGATAAGTTTGCCCCGTTCATTGTATTTAACCTGCCAGAATTTACCTCTATCGAGATCTTCAATAAAGGCCTTCTGTACGGCACTTGTAAGGTCGGCATTGTGAACGAACAGACCAATCTCGGTATTAAGACATTCAGATCTTGGGTCGAGGTTAAGAGAGCCGACATAGACAGAATCATCATCATAGATAATCGACTTCGCGTGCAAGCTTAGGTAGTCAATATTAATGGTCGAGGCTGAATAAGTGGAATGGTATTTCGGTTCAGCCCTAAATTCAAATAGCTCTACGCCCATAATAAGTAATTGATGACGATAACGTTCGTACCCAGTAAAAACAGGGGTGACATCTATGGACGCCAGTGAATTGGTCAGTACGCGAATATGTACACCATTGTTGAGCAATGTTTGTAACGATGCGATGAGAGCTTTACTGGGTATGAAGTAGGCGCTGATAATAGTCAGTTGATTTTTTGTTTGAATGTTTTTTTGATAAAGATCATGTGCCATATGATTTTTTTCGATGGAACTGGTATTTGGGATATCATAAAAAATCTGTGCTTTAGCAGCGATTAAATTATTTTTTAATTCTGGATTGTTGAGTAGATCATTTTTGACAGCATCAATGCGACGAATTGACTGTTGTGATAAAACTAAATTGTTGTTAAGGCGTTTCAACATATAACGGTAATTAATGCGGCGGGGACGGAATGCGATTAGACGTCGAGCAGTTTTTGATTGTGAGCTGTTCCAGAAGAGGTCAAAGCTGTCAGAAAGTTTCTTGACAGCAACGCCAGAGACAAGTAAATCAAGATCACGAAATACAAAGGATTTGTTAAGGCCAAAAAATTCGTCACCAATGTTACGTCCACCAATAATTGATGATACATTGTCAGCAATAAGTAACTTATTATGCATGCGATGATTGAGACGATTTAGGTTCCAGAGTAATTCAAAAGTTTGAAAGAACCGGCTTGACCAACGTCTTTTGAATGGATTAAAAATACGCACTTCAATATTATTATGGCGATTAAGTGTAGCAATACGGCGATCTGTGCCTAGGGTATGAATATCATCAAGCAATAGCCGTACCCGTACACCACGGTCTGCAGCTTCAATTAGTTTACTGATTAGCCACTGGCCTGAAACGTCGGTATGCCAGCTATAGTATTGTGCATCGATACTATATTTCGCCTGTTCAATCAGCGCGATACGCCATGCGAGGGCTTCATCGTTTTTGTGCAGGGCGAGAAATTTAGCAGGGTATTCGGAAAGAGGTGTTTGCTGGTCGATATTGGTTTCTGTAATGCCAAAGAGCTGCGCCAGTGGTGCAGAGTAATCTGGTGGTATGGCATAGCTGGAATTTTGTTTTATAGGTAAGCGCATAGTCATAGATTAGTACAAATAGGCACAGCAGATGTAAGAATAAGATAATCGGAAGAGAGTATATCGACGGGCTTAAGACATAAGCACTGTTTAAATAAAACCAAGTATATTAACTGGCAGTAAATACATCCGGCAGCTTTTTAGTCAGCCGCGATTTAATCTCTTCGACATTTTTATTCTGATAAGCCTGTTTGCCATCAGCACCCCAGACAACCCCAGGCCAGCAATAGTCATCAACATGTCGTCCGACAATATGAATATGCATTTGATTGACGATATTACCGATGGCAGCAATATTAAGTTTGTCGACAGCAAAGTTTTGTTTCATGTGATTAGAAATAATGTTAATTTCTTCCAGTAACTCAAGTTGCTGATCATGGGGTAGTTCATAAATTTCAGTAGCCACGGTATCCGGTACCAGAATAAACCAGGGCACCAGAGAATTATTGAGGAGTAATAATTGACTGGTTTTAAGCTGGCCAAGCACGAAGCAATCATTGGCGAGTCGAGGATCAAGCTTTAAGATTTGTGAAGTGTTCATTGAAGATCTTTTATAGGTTGAACCAGAACCCAGGGTTTAACCACAACAGCCCAGACAGTGGCATCGTTGTTATACCATTCTTTAGCTTGTTGATCAGGCACTAGCATTAATAGTTGTTCCTGCATCCATTTTTCAACCATGGCTTTGTTATCGTTTATAAAACAGGTTGCGACCTCGATCAGATCTAACTCAGCAGAAACGTAAACAGCCATACCGCTGGCAAAAAAGTATTGCAGTTCATGCCAGGCAATTTTAGAAGTTTCTCCGACAAGCTGTTGTTTGACATGATCTATATCAGTCATGATTGTTGGCCAAGTTTATAGGCTTCGATTAAAGCTGTTTTAAGTACCGGTTCAGTATCCAGGTCATCGATGGATAAAATGCTGCGAGCGACACCGGATACGGCCTCAATAACATTTTGTTCGTGTAAGGCCCGTTCAAAAGCATCAATGTTAAATGTGCCTTCACTAAGGAAAGATTTTGCCAGTCCTTTAGCGTCGGAGAAAACCAGATTTTCTGCCTGCAATATTTCATATTCATAAGAATAAAGATCAATGTTATTGCTCCTTGCTAACTGAGGGTAGAGAGACTGCAGGTCATTTTTTGATTGTATGTGGGCATCTAGATCTATGACCATGGAGGGAGAAAGCTTTTGACCTTTAAAAAAGAATTCTACGCTAATGACAATGCTATTTTTCATAAGTTTTATTTATATAGTAAAGACAGATTAATTATTATTTTTGAAATTATACATTCAGAATCTTCATCACTGGTTCATTTAAATCAGGATTATCACTAAATCCTGAAACCAGTAATACGGTATTACCTGTTTTTGTCAGTTTGCATTGTCTGGCGATAGAGATACTTAATTGTTTCCAGTCATGCGTATCATCTTCATTGGCATTGATTGGGATAACGCCCCAGTGCAATGCCAGCTTACGACAAATATGGACATAGGGCGAAACGCCAAGCAGGGGTGAAGTGGGTCGGCTTGCAGCCAGGATTTGTGCAGTCGTGCCAGTCATTGTTGGCACAACGATACCTTGAAGCTGTAAATCATGAGCTAATGATGTGACTGCATAAGAAACAGCTTTTCGTATGGAAAGCTTTGCACCTTTATTTTGATTATTGTCGCGACCACCAAAGTTGTTGTTTTGCCATTGGTGTGCCTCAATTTCGCGCAGCACACAATTCATTGTTTTTACCGCGTCGATGGGATATTTTCCAACGGCGGTTTCGCCCGAAAGCATGACGGCATCGGTGCCTAAAAGTGCAGCGTTGGCCACATCGCCAACTTCTGCACGTGTAGGTCGTGAGTGCTCGATCATGGATTCGAGCATTTGTGTAGCGACAATAACTGGACGGTTTAGATGACGTGCTTTGTGAATTAAATCTTTCTGGATAAGTGGTACCTGTTCGGCAGGAAGTTCAATGCCCAGATCACCACGGGCAACCATAATTCCATAGGACACACTTAGAATATCATCGATATTAGTAATAGCTTCAGGTTTTTCAATTTTTGCAATTATGGGTATTTGGTTGCCGTTTTTTTGCATGTAGGTATCTAAAACATGAATATCTTTTTTGTTACGGACGAAACTTAAAGCGACAAAATCGGCGCCCAGCTCCATAGCGAGTTTAACGTCTTTTTTATCCTTGGCCGTGAAACTTGAAACCGATACTTTCGAGTCAGGTAAATTTATCCCCTTATTATCTTTCAGTATGCCGCCGTGAATAACTTTGCAGCTAATATTCTGGCCACTGACTTTTTCGACGCGCAATTCAAGGTTGCCGTCATCAAGAAGAATGCGTTCACCTTTTTTTACGTCTTTGTAGAGATTGGTGTATTGTGATGTTATTAATCCTGCTTCACCCATGGTTGCACTACAGCTAATCGATACGGTAGAGTTTTTCTTTAATGTGATCTCGCCGGTTTTGAATCTACCGGTACGAATTTTCGGGCCGCATAAATCCATAAGAATGGCGATATGTTCATTCAGGCGGTTGGCTGTATCTCTAACTAGCTGGAAAGCAGCGCGATGTTCATCGTGGCTACCATGGGACATATTCAACCTGAAAACATTGACGCCTGCTTTAATCAGCTTTTCCAGCATTTTTGTGCTGGTAGAAGCAGGGCCCAATGTGGCGATAATTTTGGTTCGACGCCAATGTAAGGAAATATTTTTTGATTGCTTATTAGTCATCTCAGTTTCCCTGTGCAGAGAATGTGTTTGGTGAGAGAATATACCATTAACTTAACCATGATAAGAGTATAAAGAAATAGGCATTTGTTGTTATGCTGGACTTAATCCAGCTGTTCAAGCTTCCTGTATAAAGTGCGTTCACTTACACCGAGTTTTTTTGCCAGTTCCGTCTTATTATCAATACGCTGTATAGCCCATTCTAAATAACGTTTTTCCAGTTCTTTTAGGCTAATTAAATCTGAAAAACAGGCTTTATCATTGTTATCAGTTTCAATGATACATTCATCAGGTAGATGATGGCTTTCTATAATATCGCCATCAGCCATCAAAGTGGCGCGTTGTACAATATTACATAGCTCGCGAATATTTCCCGGGAAAGGATATTGCTGAAGTTGTTGCAAAGCCGATTCAGACATGCTCATTTCTAAATCAGGGTAAAACCGCTTTAGCATGGATTCAACTAATAAAGGAATATCTTCTGTTCGTTCTCTTAATGCAGGTAGATGTAGCGGAAAGGCGCTGATGCGGTAATAAAGATCTTTTCTAAATTCACCTTTATCAACCATCACACTTAAATTTCTATGCGTAGCAGAGACCAAACGAAAGTTGGCTTTTAAAGATTCTATGCCACCGACCCGTCTGAATGAGCCGGTCTCCATTAAGCGTAATAACTTTGTTTGTAAATTGAGTGGAATATCGCCGGTTTCGTCTAAAAATAATGTGCCACCACTGGCGGCTTCAACCAGGCCGATTTTACGAGATTGTGCGCCAGTGAAAGAACCTTTTTCATGTCCAAACAATTCGCTTTCAAATAATGTTTCAGTCAGGCCTGAACAGTCTACTGCTACGAATGGGCCTTTGGCCCGACGGCTGGCTTTGTGAATGGCTTCAGCTACCAGCTCTTTGCCTGTGCCTGATTCGCCCTGAAGTAAAACACTGACATCACTACAGGCTACCCTCTGCACCATTTCAATAACGGTATTAAAAGCAATCGAGCGCCCCACCAGGCCTTCAGCTTGTGGTCTGGTGCTGGCACATTTAACCGAGGCCATGGTTTCCAGAAAAAACTTGATCTCACCATTTTCATCATGGATGGGGCTGAGTTGGACATCTACGTGTTCTTCGCCAAATTCGGTATGGTGGACGTGTAAGGAACGTTGTGCGGTGTTGCTTTCAAGACAGAGTTTTAACGGACAGGTCTCGCCTTCCTGGTCACAGGATTTTTTATAATGATGTGATATTTCGTAACAGTGGCTCTTCCCATCCACTTTAAAACCATATTGTTTTTGATAGGCCTCATTGGCAGCCACAATGATGTAATCCCTGCCCATTAATATTGCTGGATTACTATAGCTATTGAGCAGATCATCGATAAATTTGCCATCATCAAGGCACTTTTTCAAAGTTTCTTCTGGGGACATAAGTTAGTTGATCCTGTTGATGGCTAATTTAGTATTGTCATTTATGACAAAGAATCTTGTCATAAATGACGTATTTGTCATAGTGTTTCTGTATATTTCATTTCCGATTTGGTTCCAGTAAAAAATAAATAACCATATCCTATTGTTTTCATTGTTGTTTCAAGAGCTGGCCTGAGCCTTGCTTAAAGGACATGACTAAATAATATTGATGAGGAAAAAGCATGGCACATATCGTAATAATAGGAGCAGGGGTAGGCGGCTTACCCTGTGCTTATGAAATGAGGGAAACTCTGGATAAAGAACATCAGATCTCCGTTATTAATGAACGGGACCATTTTCAATTTACGCCCTCAAATCCCTGGGTGGCTGTTGGCTGGCGTACCCAGAAAAATATATCTGTTGCCCTATCGCCGGTGCTGGCTAAAAAAGGCATTAACTTTATTCAGGATCGTGTAATTAAGATTGATGCTGAAAATAATACGCTGCAATTAAAAGATGGTAATGCAGTTAAGTATGACTATCTGGTGATTACCACAGGCCCTAGACTGGCTTTTGAAGAAGTGCCGGGTTCTGGTCCTGAAGGCTTCACGACATCCATTTGCACCACCGAACATGCGGTGGATGCCCTCGACGATTTCAATAAACTGATTGAGAATCCGGGTCCTGTAATTATTGGTGCTATGCCTTTTGCCAGTTGTTTTGGTCCTGCTTATGAATTTGCCTTTATTCTTGATTGTGTTCTGCGTAAAAAACGCATGCGCAGTAAAGTACCAATGACATTTGTAACTTCAGAGCCGTATATTGGCCATCTGGGTCTAGGTGGAGTCGGTGACTCCAGAGGAATGCTGGAAAGTGATTTGCGTAAGCACCATATAAAATTCATCACAAATGCAAAAACGACCAAAGTTGAAGATGGTATGATGTTCGTTGATGAAATGGATGATGCTGGTAATATTAAAAAACAACATGAGCTGCCTTTTAATTACTCAATGATGCTACCGGCATTTAAAGGTGTTGATGCTGTTGCTGAGGTTGAAGGATTGTGTAACCCGCGTGGCTTTGTTTTGATTGATGAATACCAGCGCAATCCAAAATATCTGAATATTTATTCCGCTGGTGTATGTGTTGCGATTCCTCCAGTTGAAGCCACACCAGTGCCAACCGGCGCACCTAAAACGGGTTATATGATTGAATCTATGGCAACTGCGATTGTGCATAATATTGCTCATGAACTGGTTGGTGAAGAACCGGAAAAATGTGGTACCTGGAATGCTATTTGTCTGGCTGACATGGGTGACACCGGTGCTGCATTCGTGGCACTACCACAAATTCCTCCACGTAATGTAACCTGGTTCAAAAAAGGAAAATGGGTGCATCAGGCAAAAATTGGTTTTGAAAAATACTTCATACGTAAGATGAAAAAAGGAAGCACAGATCCTATGTACGAGCGCTTTATTCTTAAAATGCTGGGAATTAATAAACTGGAAAAGTAAAAAACTGGATTTGCCTGGCAATAAAAAGATAAAAAACCTATATAACAGACAGGGATGTCAAAAACTGCATTTCAATTTGTAGTCGATTCCCGTAAAGTTACAGGGGGGTACGGTAATCTATAGTCCATTTAGTAATAAACAATTCTATGAGAAGTATAAAAGCCATTGCTGCAGGTAGTTTATTTATTATTATTATTATTCTGTTAATGCAGCTGGCTTATATTTTTATAGCGGTAGCTTATAATGCCCTGGCAAAAGACTACCCATTGTTAAATGATATTGCGGGCTCATTTAGATACCTTATTGGCATACCAATATTTATGGTGATTATGTTTTTCGGCGGTTACATTACCGCCGATATTGCTAGAGAAAAAGTACTGCTGCATTGTTTTGTTGTGGGTTTAATTACGGTTAGCGGTATGGTTATTCCAACACTGGAAAATGCAAATATAACCTTGATGGGCTTCATGGTGTTTGTGCTTTCAATAGTGGCAACGACGTTTGGTGGTTGGTATTGGCAAAGAAGTAATAAATGAAAGGACGGGTAATGCCGGGACTAAGGGAGTGTGTGAGAAATCAATAATGAACAGCTAGCCAGATTGTTTCAATATTTGGCGCAGTCCATTCGACTTGGTGTTTTTTGTGCGCAGAAATATTAATAAAATCACCTGCTTTCAGTTTAATAGAGGGCTCATCTGCAAATGATAGTATCGCTTCGCCCTGTAAAACAATAACCCATTCGTTGTTGTTCTGATCGTACCAGCCAGAGTCAGTGGAATGATGGCCTTTTGAGATAATGCGCTCAATTCGTACGCCATTACCTTCAGCAAGTCGTTCAAATACTTCCGCTTCAAGATTTTCGGGAATAGCATCGAATATATTATTCATAAGATTTCAGCACTTTATGATTCTGGATTATAGAAAAGGCGCGTTTCTATAAATGTGATTTATTTCTGTACTGCTTCTATACCTTCATCGATTGCTTTAATGACTAAAGTGGTCAGTTCACGTGCTACTGGTTCAGCATCGCTACCAATCGCAATTGAGTCTGGCCGTACAAAGTTGATAGAGGTCTGGCCATTACGCTGAATTAGTGTGATATGTAACGGGCACAGCGCAGTCATGCGCACATCTTTGTTGCTGATCTCATTTGCATACCATGCATTACAGAAGACCATCGATTTAATATGATCAAGTTTGTTACGGTTATAATTGTCGCCCCAGCGTTCTGTAAAATTAGCTAGATTAGAACCAATGTCTGGTTGAAAGACAACAAACAGTCGGTTGTTTTCTAGCGAATCGTGTACATTTTGGTAAATTGTATCGAAATCGCCTTGAACCGATGCGGTATATACCGGTGAGTCAGCATAGATCTCAAAGTTAAAAAAGAGCGCAACAATGAAAGCGAATAAAAATTTGTGCATGTGGCCTGCCTGATTTGAATATAGTCAGTCCAGTTTATCGATACTGTTGTAGCGTTGACATGAAATACTGGCGGTAATACATGGCGGCACTGAGGCCGTTGGCGGTGATGTCAATAATTTTCCAGTTTTTACCCTGTAGCTTCATACGAAAATCCAGTCGATCAGGCATCTGTTTTGTGCCAATAAGCATCATGGAAACATTAGCTTCGTCGCGTCCGCGATATTGTGCACGCTTGAGGTTCGCGCGGATTGAGCTGGCATTATAGTTGCCAAGATGTGTACTTAGACTGTTGAGAAAAGTTTTTTTGACAGAGTTTTCCAGTTCTTTCATGTTTTCGGCGTTCATGCGTCGTGCATAGGGGCCTGCTATCCAGTAAGTCATCTGGTCGAAAGCAAAGTGAGGAATGATCTCGTTTTCAATAAATCCGCGTAGTAATTCTGGATTAGTATTTTTTTTGTTGGTACTGAAAGCCTGGAGTTTTTCTAAAGCGCTCTGGATAGTTTGTAGTGGGCTTTCGATGGTCTGTTTTGGTGGAGCGTAGTAGCCATTAAAGGCCTGTACAGAACTGGTCATGGTTAGTAACAGAACAAATAACAGAGATAAATGACGTTTCATAAAGATTCTCCTTGTGTGGTTGTAACGGGATGAATGCAGATGGCCTCTATTTAGTGTGTTTTGAGCCGTGTGCTAATCATAACAGGAAAGAAAGGACCAGCAATAGCACTACAGTATGACTAATTGGTATTGTCTAAAGCCAGGCATGCATTGGTTTAGATTATGCATTTGTAGGAAGTAAAAATGAGCGACTTATTAAGTGCTCTTCTGGAGCCACTGAATGGCTTCATTTTCTTTTGTGAATATACTTATGTGCTTACAGCTATTTTGTGACAGAGATCTGTATACTTTATACATTCTGGCAAGAAAATAAGCCTTATTTGAGCCAACGACAATGGCTAGTTTGCGGCCGATTTCATTGTGGTCGGTGCTGGACGCTATTTTTCCAATATTTATTAAGCCATTCGTGGTTAGTTTAATATTGGTTATTTCTTTCAGGTTAACTAATTCGTTGTAGTTAATATAATCAGGATGGTACTGGATATCATCCTGGTATTTTTTTAGGGCTTCAATAAAATCGATATCCTGAGCTTCGCCTTGCCATGTAGTGATGATCAGTCTGGCATCATTATCTATATGATGTTGAGCAGGCATGGCGTGTCTGGAATATATAAAGTTTAATTAATATAGGATAAAAAATGCAGTCCTGATTGCCTTTTATTTATAACGCTTCAGTATCGGGATCAAAAATGTCTTCAACAACCACGACCTTAGGTTTTGGGTAATAGTTAAATTCGGTCGCTGATGCAATGGTGTATGCGCCCATTTTTTTGCCAACAAGAATGTCTCCAATCTGTAGATCGGGTAACTCTATATCTTCTGCGACTACATCAATGCTGTCACAGGTGGGCCCGGCTAATACACTGGACAAGAATTCACCGGTGGGATCAAAGGGCTTCAATGGTGCTAGTGGGTAGGTAGCATGATCAAACATCTGGCCACTAAATCCCCCATAAACACCATCATCAAGGTAGTACCAGGTTTTTGCACCACGTTTTGCCTTACCAACAATAGAGACAACCTCAATCATTGAGGGGGCAGAGATAAAACGACCGGGCTCAGCAAAAACTTCGATGCCTTCGGGTAATTCAGCTAATGCTTCCAGCAATGGCGCGCAAAAGTCGTCAATAGGTAATACTGCTTCCTGATAAGAAACAGGAAAGCTGCCGCCAATATCCAGAAACTTCCATTTGACGCTGTTCATTACTTTCATCGCAGCAATACTGGCGCGAATTGCATTTGCCTGTGTCATTGGTGATAAAGATTGTGAGCCAACATGGAAGGACAGGCCTATCACTTCAATATTATTTTGCTGAGCAAATTCAACCAGTAATGGCAATTCTTCCAGCGCACAACCAAATTTACGTGATAAATCGACAACGGCCTGTTTGCTGCGGAAGCTTACCCTAATAATAATTTCCGCCTGTCCGGCATAAGGGATAAATTTTTTAAGTTCATCCATGTTATCAACAACCATGCGGTTGCAGCCGAATTCCAGCGCACGCTTAATTTCTTTGTCTTTTTTAATGGGATGGGTATGAATGCACTGATCACCGGTAATGCCGAGTGATTCAACCAGTTCTACTTCACCAATCGTCGCCAGATCAAAATTACTGCCCAGAGATTTTAGGCGTTTGATTAATGATGGATGCGATAATGATTTTAAAGCATAAAACAGTTTTACCCCTGGCAAGGCGGCTTGCAGCAACTTATATTGATAATCAACTTCACTTAAATCGAGCACCATGAAAGGTGTTTCGTGTTTTTCCACCAGCTCTTCTAAACTGGCACGGTCAAACTCTTCCAGCACATCGGGATGTGACTCTTCGGCAAAACGTTCAACAATAGTTTGCTTGACCATTATTCTGTGTCTCCCAGAATAGATTGCGGCAGGTGAAAACAGGCCTGATGCAGTGGTGTGTAAAAACACGTTTATTATACTGATTAATGTTAAACGTGACTCAAGGTTGTGAGTGGCGCATTATTGCTAATATTCTGGATAATGTCTAACGGAAATATCAGGGATAAATTGATATTATCAATGGGACAAAACTTAAGGATAAGAGCTAGATAGATGGGCAGAGAGCTAGCCGCTCCCCACCCATAGAATCATTATTTAATCTTGATCTCGGTCCACAGCTTGTTCAACAGGCGGCGCTGTTTGGCATCGCTGGCTTCGATGGTTTCCAGGGTAGCCAGCGTGGCGGCATCGGGGAAAATGGCCTTCTGCTGTTTGATGGTCGCATCAATAAATTCAGCCGCCGCCGCATTCGGATTACCGGCGCCGATTTCGTTGGTCAGGGCCGCCGCATTTTTGCCGTCGAGCATGAAGTTGATGAACTGATGTGCCAGCTTTTTGTTTTTGGCATCTTTCGGAATCACCATGTTGTCCAGCGCCAGTACCGCGCCCTGTTTCGGCAGTACGAAGTTGACATTGAAGTCACGGTCAGCGGCATCGGCATCGGCACGTGCCTGCACCATGTCGCTGGAGTAACCATGCGCGACCCAGATGTTGCCGACGGTCAGCTCCTTAATATAGCTGGATGAATTGAACGCTGCCCAGTAAGGTTTGGCGGCCATGATCACCTGCTGTGCTTCGCGCAGGTGTTTTTCATCGCGGTCATTGACCGAGTAGCCGAGGTATTTCAGCGCCGCACCGAACAGTTCTTCGGCATCGTCCATGACCGTGACCTTGCCTTTGAGTTTCTCCAGCACTTTGGGATCAAAGATCACCGACCAGTCGTCCGGGCTGATGCCCAGCTTCGCCAGTTGCTGTTCGTTATAGCCGACCAGCGTGGTGGTGAAAGCGTAAGGCACCGAGTAGGTGTTGGCCGGATCATAACTGCGGTTGAGGAAGCCGGGATCGCTGTTTTTGAAGTTAGGCAGCTGGTTCTTATCGAGCGACAGTAAAAATTTCTGCTTGATCAGTGCCTGTACCGCATTCTGTGTCGGCACGACCACGTCGTAACCACTGGCACCGGCCAGCAACTTGGCCATCATCTCTTCGGTGCTGGAATAGTAGTCCTGCACCAGCTGGCAGTTGCAGCTTTTTTCGAAAGCGGCGACGGTGTCCTGTGCAATGTAATCGTTCCAGTTGAACAGGTGTAACTGCGTAGCAGCCGTCGCCAGCGGTGTTACAGCCATAAACACGATAGAAGCCAGTAGTCTTTTCATCAATAGAGTCCTCAACAGGGCAAAATTTAACTACGCAAGGCGCCGGGGGAAAGCCGTGCGACCAGCGTAATCAGTATCAGGGTTAACAACATTAACAGGGTAGATATTGCATTAACCTCCGGGGTGACTGCAATCTTCACCATCGAATATATTTGCAGCGGCAGGGTCGAGCTGCCGACGCCGGCGACGAAGAAGGTAATGACGAAATCGTCAATCGACAGGGTGAAGGCCATCAGCGCGCCGGCGATAATGCCCGGTGCCAGCAGGGGCAGGGTGATTTTTCGGAAACACTGCCACGGCGTCGCGCCCAGATCGCGCGCCGCCTCGGTCAGCGAGCGGTCGATGCTCGACATGCGTGCCTGCACCGACAGCGCAACGAAGCCGATGCAGAAAGTAATGTGCGCCAGCGTGATTGAAATCAGTCCCAGGCTCATATTAAGCATGATGAAAAACAGCAGCAGGCTCACGCCCATTAGAATGTCGGGCATGGCGATCGGTGCCAGCACCAGACCTGGTAATACCTTTAATCGATATTTGTACATAGCCATGCCCGCGAGCGTGCCCAGTACGGTGGCGATCATGGCACTGCTGGTAGCAATGATTAGCGAATTGCCCGCTGCGGTCAGCATCTCACGGTTGTGGAACAGCTTGTCGTACCACTTGAAGGTGAAGCCGACCCATTCGGCATTGAGCTTCGAGTCGTTGAACGAGTAAATGACAACAATCAGCAGTGGCAGATAAAGGAAAGCATAAACGGCCAGCGCGGAAAGTTTGAGCGCGCGATTTTTCTGGCTCATCGCGTCTGCCCCGCCTGTTGGCCGAACTTCGCCCCCAGCAACACCGCCAGTACGGCGGCGACGGTGAGTACCATCGACAGCACACTGCCAAAGGGCCAGTCACGCGATTCGACAAACTGCTGTTTGATGACGTTGGCGATCATGATGCCGTCGGTGCCACCGAGCAGGTCGGGAATGGCGAACATGCCCAGCACCGGGATAAAGACCAGGATCGAGCCGGCATACACCCCCGGCAGCGAGATCGGCCAGGTGATCTTCCAGAACCGGCGCCAGCGGGTCGCGCCCAGGTCCTGCGCGGCATCGAGCAGGGCCGGGTCGTGTTTTTCCAGATTGGCATAGAGCGGCAGCACCATAAACGGCAGGTGTACATACACCAGGCAGACGATGACCGCGGTGGGGCTGTACATCAGGCTGATCGGTGCCAGGCCGAATATGTCGAGCAGCGAATTGATCATATGGGTGAGCGCGCCGCTGGGGCTGAAGATAATCATCCAGGCGTAGATGCGCACCAGAAAGTTGCTCCAGAACGGCAGAATCACAAGCAACAGCAACAGGTCGCGGTGTTTGCGCGGGCTGCGGGCAATCATCAGCGCCAGCGGATAGCCGAGCAGGATACAGAGCAGGGTGGTGAGCACCGCATAACCGATGGATTTTGCAAACAGCCGCAGGTAGATATCGGTTTCAAACAGGCGTTGCCAGTTTTCAAGCGTTAGATCGAACGCCAGCTTGCCTTCCTCGTAGGAATACCACGGCGCCAGGCCGCCATATTCTCCGGCGTAACGAAACGAAGCGAACAGCATGATCACCGTCGGCACCGCGAAGAAGATCAGCAGGTAGCTCATCGGCGGCAGGGTGAGCAGGCGTTGCTGCCAGTGTTTCGTCTGCATCAGCAACTAGTCCATCACCAGATGGCCGGCCTCAAAGCCCCAGGCTACTTCGACCTGGTCGCCGACCTCAAAGAAACGCGCCCGGCCGGCAGAGGAGTTGGCCAGCAAAGCTTCCACCAGCATGCCGTTGGCCAGCTCGACTTTGTACACCGTGACATCGCCCAGATAGAGCATGTCGTGCACTACACCTTTTAAATGCACCTCGCCCTCGTCCTGAGTGAGCGTGCTGGAAATGCGAATTTTTTCCGGTCGTAGCGTCAGCGTGCAGGCCATGCCGGCTTCGATCGTGGCATTGGGTGGTATCACGGTTTGTACCGGTCCCAGACCTTTGAGCTCAACCCTTACCCGGTCATTCTGGATCTGCTCAACGGTGCCCGCCAGCAGATTGCACTGGCCGATAAAGTCAGCGACAAAGCGGCTGTTGGGGTAACTGTACAGGCGCGAAGGCTCATCAATCTGGGCGATAGTGCCATGGTTCATCACTGCAATCCGGTGCGACAGCGCGAGCGCCTCGCCCTGATCGTGGGTGACGTAAATGAAGGTAATGCCAATTTCCTGCTGTAGCTTGATCAGCTCCAGTTGCATCTGCTCGCGCAGCTTGGCGTCCAGCGCCGACAGCGGTTCATCAAGCAGCAACAGGCGCGGTCGATTGACCAGCGCGCGGGCGATAGCGATACGCTGTTTCTGTCCGCCCGACAAAGCCTCTGGATAATGTTTGCCCTTGTCCGGCAGGCTGACATCTTCTAGCGCCTCGGCAACACGCTGATCGATTTCATCAGGCTTGCAGCCGACCATGCGTAGTGGAAAGGCAATGTTGTCGGCCACCGTCATATGCGGGAACAGCGCGTAGTTCTGGAAGATGGTGTGCAGCGGCCGCCGCTCCGGCGGTGTGGCGATGATGCTTTTACCGTCGAGAAGAATATCGCCGCCATCGGGCTGATCAAAGCCGGCAATAAGTCGTAGCAGCGTGGTTTTACCGCAGCCGGAAGGGCCTAACAGGGTGAAGAATTCGCCCGCTTCAATGCTCAGGCTGACCTTGTCCAGCGCCGTGAAGCTGTCAAAATTACGCGTAATTTCTTTGATTTCTAGCAACTGAAATGCATCTCCAGAGTTGCGGTTGTCGATTGAGTATCTGCCAATTTCAGGCTAAGTGAAAGTGCCCTGAAAATTTTGCGTATTTTTCATCCTCAGTCGCCTGCGGTCAATGGGAATTTTGTGATAGATAATAAGGATATATATGGTGATCGGGAAGGATTTATTTTAGAGAAGCTTTATAAATTTCGGCCAGATGAGGCCGGTTGTTCAGTGTTAGTTGGAACAGCTGTTGGTTGATTTTTAACCATCCGAGAATCGGCCTTGTGTATCTCGTGAGTCTGTCGGTGTTATGGGTGAATATTTTATAAATCGTCGATGTTGCTTACATAAGTTTGAATATATAAAGCAAACGTTATTTTTGTGTAAAAAATATCGACATAAAATAAGGCTATTTACGCTAAATACGCCATTAAATGTCGATAATATTTACATAGGTTTAATTTTAGTAAATAAGATTATGATCCAGGTTCTCTATAAGTTGTTGTTTTTGTTGTATTTTGAAGATTATATGGGATGTTGGCATGAAACTGGCATTGTTACTAGGGTCTAAAATAGTCAATGAGCAATATTCTGTTTTTGAGGTAGTGATTTGGTTTCATAAATTGCTAGTGGATACAAAAAAATTAAAGGAGATTTTAAATGCAACACTCAAAAAAATCGGTAGATGATAATTTCAGGAAGCTTATGACGGCGGTCATTGTTTTATCATTGCTAGTATTTGCGTTGTTTGGTTTTGCGCCATCAGCTTAAATAGTTCTATTTCAATGATGAGAACTATGTTTAGTTCCAACTAAATCGGTAAATCAAGGCTTATGACCTTGGATATGCTATAACTAAGTCCAGCTTTATCTGATTAAGTAATTATCCCGGATGTGGTCGGGAGCCCAAACCAATGCTCGATGTCTACAAAACTTTTTATAATTTCAAAGAACAGCCATTCAGGTTAAGTCCGGACTGTCGTTTTTGTTTTAGTCACCCGAGCTATGCAAATGCCAAATCGTATTTGAAATATGCCATTTTAGAAGGTGAAGGTTTTGTTGCAATAACGGGTGAACCAGGTACAGGTAAAACTACACTGATAGCTACATTACTGGCAGAGCTTGATAAAGGGCGCGTTCAGGTGGCAACCCTGGCGAATGTGCAGGTTAATTCTGTTAATCTTTTGAGTATGGTACTAGAGGAATTTGGGCTGCAGCCAGGTGATCATAGCCAAACGAATCCTCTATCAACATTGAAACAGTTTTTGATTCAACAATATAAAAATGGTCGACGCTGTATTTTAATTGTTGATGAAGCACAAGGCTTATCAGTCGATTCTTTGGAAGAGCTAAGATTAATCTCCAATCTCCAGCATAATAATAGTTTATTGTTACAGGTGTTCCTTGTTGGGCAGGAACCTTTAATGGACATAATTCGCACCCCAGGTCTAGAGCAGCTGCATCAGCGCTTTATAGCTACGTCGCACCTTGAAGCACTTGGGTTAGCAGAAACAGGGGACTACATAGAGCATAGATTACGTAAGGTGGGCTGGGATAATGACCCTGTTCTCACTGAAGAAGCGATGAATCTTATTTATAAATTCAGTGGCGGTATACCTCGCCGAATTAATTTAATTTGTCATCGATTGTTTTTGCATGGTGGTTTAAAACAAAAGCATAAGTTAGTCGGTGCAGATGTTTTGCATATTGTGGTTGAGTTGCATAAGGAAGGATTGCTGGCACCGAGAATGCGCGAAGAATTCGGTGATTATGTAGGTAATTTAAAATTCATATCCAGTTAGTGCAATAACGTCTGTATAGGCTGAGCTCAGCGATAGTTGAATAAGATAGAGCGCCTCGCAGAGTAATGTATAACGTGTTGTTTAGGCCGAATTTTTGTTATAAAGACTCTGCGCTACTTGTAGCTCTGGTGGTTATTGTTTTTGTGCTGTTGTTTGGAAAGCTACCAGATAGCAACCTGTTTTGGCGAGAGCTGCAGAATTCAGGTCACACTCTCCTGTTCATCCCGATAGCAGTATTTATTTTATTGCTGCTGCAAGATGCGAGTAAAGTTTTTTGGCAAAATCCATTTAAACTCTATATGGCAGCATGTCTTATCAGTTTATTGATAGGCATAATTATTGAGCTAATTCAGTTGATAATGAGCCGTGATGCCAGTTTAATAGATGTTGTGCGCGATTTGACAGGTATCATTGTAGGGCTTGGATTGCGTGCAAGTGTTGATCCTGAACTTCTAACATATAGAATGAAAGCAGGAAAAAAAATGGCAACTAGAATTGTTATGTTGTCCTTTTTTGTATTTGCAGTCAGCATGTCTCCACTGGCTTTAATATCAGCATCTTATCTGCAGCGAGAGATTGCTTTCCCTGTTATTGTCGATTTGACGGCAAATTGGATGCAGCCTTTTCTCAGGTTAAACAATGCAGTGATAGATTTGCCGGAAAGTAGTGAAGAAATTCGAATAGATAAAGAAGGTCAACTAACGCGTGTTGAGTTTAAGCGCGGAATCTATCCAGGTGTTTCAATTATTGAAACATTTCCTGACTGGTCAGCATATAGGGTGCTTACAATAATAGTTTATTCGAAACTTATGCAGCCGTTTGAGCTTATTTTGAGAATTCATGATGATCAGCATAATGATGATTATTCTGATCGTTTCAATTCAGAGCTAGCTATTAATGAAGGCGTAAACTATTTTCATATTCTTTTGGAGGATATAGAGAAGGCGCCTTTAAATAGGGAGATGAATATGACGCAAATAAAAGGGGTAACATTGTTTTCAGCGCTGCCAGCTGATGGTCTGCAGTTTTATGTAGGTGCTATGCGTCTTGAATGAATACAAAAATACCAATGTAATGAACAAACAGTGGTTCACCAATTTAGTCAATGGGATATAACATGTTAAAAATAGAAGATGCAAAAGTAGGGATTATTGGGTTAGGTTATGTCGGGCTTCCATTGGCCGTTGAGTTTGGCAAATTAATGCCAACGGTTGGTTTTGATATTAATACCGCACGTATTGCCGAGCTGAAATCTGGCAAAGACAGTACACTAGAGATGGATGCAATAGAGTTATCAGAATCGTTATATTTGAGCTACAGTGATCAGCTTGAGGAACTTAAGACGTGTAATGTTTACATTGTCACTGTGCCGACGCCTATTGATCGCTATAAGCGTCCAGATTTAACACCACTAGAGTCAGCCAGTAGAATGCTCGGCGAAGTAATAGGTGTGGATGATGTAACTATTTTTGAGTCAACCGTGTATCCTGGAGCAACCGAAGAAGTGTGTGTGCCTATCATAGAATCGGTATCTGGCCTTATATTCAATAAAGACTTTTATGTGGGTTACAGTCCAGAACGTATAAATCCGGGAGATAAAGAGCATCGCGTTTCTAACATTCTAAAAATAACATCAGGCTCAACACCGGAAGCTGCTGATTTTGTCGACACGTTGTATAAAAAAATCATAAAGGCCGGTACCTATAAAACCAGCAGTATTCGTGTGGCAGAAGCCGCTAAGGCCATAGAAAACACACAACGTGATGTAAATATAGCTCTGGTCAATGAGTTGGCACTGATATTTAACCGTCTGGATATAGATACCGCGGAGGTGCTGGAAGCCGCAGGCACAAAGTGGAATTTTCTGCCTTTCCGCCCAGGCCTGGTCGGTGGACATTGCATAGGTATTGATCCCTATTACCTCACGCATAAGGCGCAGGAAATTGGATATCATCCCGAAGTTATTCTGGCCGGACGAAGGATTAATGACAGTATGGGCATCTACGTTGCTGGGCAAGTGTTAAAGACGATGAATAAAGCGCGGCTTCAGATTTGTGATGCGCGGGTGCTGATAATGGGGTTGACGTTCAAAGAAAACTGCCCAGATATACGTAACACTCGCGTCATCGATGTGATTGACGAGCTGAAATTATCTAATACCATCGTTGATGTGTATGATCCGTGGGTGGATCCAGCAGAAGTTGATCATGAGTATAATGTTAATCTTGTCGATGAGCCTGAGGCAGGTGTTTATGATGCTATTGTACTGGCGGTAGCGCATCAGCGGTTTCGAGACCTTGGGGTGGATGGGATACGTGCTTTTGGGAAACCTGAATGTATATTGTACGATGTCAAACATGTGCTGCCCGCGGTTGATGTTGATGGTCGATTATAAAAATGGCTTCAATTATCTAGTTGATATAATAGCTAGTAATATTACACCTACAAAATATAAGAATATGTTGTGATACTAAATTTCTTTCTAATCAGTTAATATCATATATTGTTCACAATAGATTTAACTTAATAAGCTCTCGCCATTGCCAGTGGTGGGCTGCTATCAATAGATAGAAGTACTTCAGGGACAGTTCATGGGAACAGTTAGATTTTTCCGCCATTCTACCCGGTTGTTTCGTTATCACGTTCCTACCGAATTCGTGCTGCTTGCATTCATTGAATTTTTAGCTTTAATGTTGTCGCTCTATCTAGCACTCGAACTACGCTTTTTGGGTGACGATTGGGAGAGATCCATCGGCGCATTTTTGCCCAGAGCCTTTTTGTATGCTGTGGTAATGCAATTGAGTCTGGTGGCATTTGGGGTATATCAGCGGCAGGCGGGGCGATTTTTTGAAGCCCTGATATTACGTATTGCTAGCGGATTATTACTGGGATTGATCCCACTAGGCGTTAGTTTTTATTTTGCGCCTACGTTGTTCCTTGGTCGTGGCGTAATAGCGCTTACAGTACTTATTAGTTTTATCTTCATTTCCCTCATTCGCCTGTACTTTAGAAGAGTCGTTAAAGAACGCAACATGTGGTCACGGGTTCTGGTGCTTGGTTCAGGTGAAAATGCTAATTTGGTGAGAAAGGCGCAGAAGGAAGGGGAGTTGAAAGGACTTAATATTGTTGGTTATGTATCGCTGCCAGGAGACAAGCTATGTGAGCTTGAAACAGAATGCATTACGTTGGATAAACAACTGGTGCAATATGTTCAGGAGAAAGATATTGATGAAATTGTGCTGGCAATGGATGATCGTCGAACCGCAGAAATCCCGCCCAGAGACCTGCTTGACTGCAAAATGAGCGGCATAGATATACTCGACATGGTTACCTTTTTTGAAAGAAGAACAGGAAAAATTCGGCTTGATATGATGAGTCCAAGCTGGTTGTATCTTTCTGATGGCTTTTATGAGAGTACATTCCGAAGTTTAGGTAAGCGTATTTTTGATGTAGCGATCGTGTTGACTTTTCTTCCTGTGGCGCTGCCTTTGATGCTGCTGGTATCGATAGCTGTTTTTGTTGAAAGTCATGGGAGAGGATCTATAATTTATAGTCAAACACGTGTTAAACAGCATGGTGAGCCCTTTCAGATTTACAAGTTTCGTAGCATGGTCAGTGATGCAGAAAAGGATGGTGTTGCACGTTGGGCTTCTAAGAATGATGTACGCATTACTCGTGTGGGTTCAATACTACGTAAGGGAAGGCTGGATGAATTACCCCAGCTTTTTAATGTACTAAAGGGAGATATGAGCTTTGTAGGGCCTCGACCCGAACGCCCGGAATTCGTTGAAAAATTAGCTGAAAAAATACCCTATTACGAAGAGCGACACCGAGTGAAGCCAGGGCTAACCGGCTGGGCGCAAATTTCTTACGCTTACGGCGATACAGAAAAAGATAGCCTTGAGAAGCTGCAATATGATCTTTATTATGTAAAAAATTACAGTATCTTCCTTGATTTGTTGATTTTATTGCAAACGGTTGAAGTGGTCATGCTGGGTAAGGGTGCACAATAACTAGTTATATTTATTATTGATCGGTGTAGAATCAATCAATATAATTTGAGTTGAAAGGCTATGTTTTGTATGCAAGTATTTTGATATGAGACAGAAGTTTGATGCATATCAGTAGATAGAGGGGTTGCGGATGATGTTTCGGAATTTTGTGAGAACGGGTTATACAAAAAGTCTGGTTGTCATATTTGTGGCGCAGCTGTCTGCTTGTGGGGGTGGAGGTGGTGATTCTGCGCCTCCTGCTTCGACCCTACCTGGCCAAGCATCTGTGACCTGGGCAAAGCCTGCGTTCAGAGAAGATGGCACTGATTTACCCGTAGGTGAAATTGGAGGCTACCGCGTTTATTATGGCACTACACCAGGAGATTACCAAAGGGAAATTGAAATTCCTAGTGACGGTACGGCTAATGGGATGGTTACTGTGAAGAACCTTCCTGTAGGAAATACCTACTATTTTGTTGTTACTACTTACGATACAGAAGGACGTGAAAGTTTGTATTCATCACCAGAGGTTGAAATAAAGATTTAACAGCAAGCAGAAGAGTTATTTTTGGTAATAAAAAACCCGCTATTAAGGCGGGTTTTTTATTATGTGACTATTTAATTATCAGCTAGTCTTCATGAGTTTACGTAGGCTCAATCCAATAAGGCCTGCACCTAACAAGGCCAAAATGCCTGGTTCTGGAATAGTCCACTCTGCATCGTGTGAATAAGGTGCCACGCTATTAACAAGAAATTTATTTGTAGTTAAATTTGTCGGATCCCACTGGGCGCCAGTAACAGTAAACAGGTCAAAATGGAGTCCTACTACATCTTCAAGTATTGAATTTATGGTTATGTCGAAAGACTCAGTATATCCGGAGCCTGTGTCTGTATTTCCGGGTTCCGTATTCCCAATAGTGCTGATAGCGCCATCGAACTGGAATTCATAGATTTCAAAATAGGTGTCAAAAATTGAATGTGAAGCGATGCTATTGGGGTCTTGAACCGGTGGGGTGCCGTATCCAGAGCTTACCAGTGAGGCACCACTAATTGAAATATCGAATCCATCAATATTGCCTATATCAGGCATAGTAGCCACTGTCAGGTATGCATAACGACTACTGGCGCCAGCACTGTCCCAGGCAAAAGAGCCTTTAGGGTTAGTGCAGCCTGTTGCACCTGATTCACAGTTAGCATATGCAAACAGCTCAAAGGTATTCGTACCTGAAACAACCCATGTGTCAGGTGTGCCACCACTGTAGTTCCAGTTAGCTGAACCGTCGCCGCCAAGCTGCAGACTCGGCAAAGCGTTAACAGTCACAGCACAAGTTGAAAATATAGATATTAATAATAATTGTAATAACTTCATGTCAAATCTCCTATATAAGTCTCAGTTGAAACGTCATTGAAAGCACGTTCAAGTATTCTTACTTAATTGAAAGCAATATATATGCCAATCATAGTTATAAAAAAAGATTACTGATAATTATGTTTATTTTCAATAGATTATATTTATTTGTCTTGTAAGAGCAAAATCTTTTTTATCAAGATTAGAGAGGTTTTATTTAAAATTGTAAATATTAGTGACAGGCTCAGCGGGCTTTATGCAGATAATTAAAAAATGAGAGTTAATAGTTTATGTCTATATTGAAAAATAAATGCGATAAAACAAGTTGTTATGTGTGTATTGTATGGGACAAATAGGTTTCTAAAGTTAGTCAGTTAGTTGATAGTATTTTATACATTAGATTATGAATTATTTACATAAGATGGATGGATAGAAGAGCTAATTAGTTCTATATCAATCAATATGTTATTGATGAATATATTGCAAATAGGTTCAAGTTTATTAGTAAAACTGTAAATAATAGTGACACAAGATGTTAATGCTGCTATACAAGGATACATACTGTTAATTTGGATATAAATAAAAAATCATGAACATGGGTTTGTATAGTTATCTTGGTGCCGCTATCGCCTACGGTTTTTTTACGCTGTTATTGTTTTTTAGTTGGCGAGGTAGTCTACAGGGTAAGTTGCTTACCATCGTTATCACAATCAGCACAATTTGGGCCGTTTTGGCAGTTGAAATTGCAATAGAAAATACCGATCAGGTGCAGATCTATCAGGTTTTTGAGGTCATGCGTTATATGGCCTGGTATATTTTTCTGCTTAAGTTATTTGATGTAGCTGTATCTCATGGAAGCGGTTACCAGAGATTCATAAGGTGGGCCTTGCCACTGAGTGTGTGTTTTGCTGTATTGGTTATGTTGAGTGAAACATATGTGGAACCAGGTCTTTCTGTTCTGAGTATTACTGGCCATGTGATCATGGCTCTTATTGGCCTGGCAATAATTGAGCAATTGTTTCGTAATACGTCGGTGCGACATCGATGGGCTATTAAATATCTATTTATAGGCGCGGGTTTTATATTTGCGTTTGATTTTTATTTTTATACAGATGCTTTGCTGTTTCGTGGTATTGATGCTGATCTGTGGGAAGCTCGGGGCATCATCAATGTGGTAGTAGTCCCTCTTTTGGCAATTTCAGCAGTTCGAAATAAAAGCTGGTCACTAAATATTTTTGTTTCTCGGGACATTGTCCTAAATACTACGGCAATTTTTGTTGGTGGTGTGTATTTACTGGTGATGGCGGGTGCTGGATATTATCTAAGAGAGTTCGGAGGAAGTTGGAGCAGAATAGGACAAGTATTGATCATATCTTTGTCAGTAGTACTGCTTGCATCAGTACTATCTTCAAGTATGTTGCGCGCAAAAATTAAAGTTTTTTTAAGCAAACATTTTTATAAAAATAAGTATGATTACCGTATTGAATGGCTGGGTTTGACTGAGAAGCTGAGTAGTAAGGCACAGAGTAAGGAGCGTTATAAGGTTGTAATTGAGGCTCTCGCTAATATTATTGATGCACGTGCAGGTTTGCTTTGGATAAGTGATGGCAAGGACGGATATAAAAATGTAGCTGCCTGGCAGACAATTTTAATCGATGAGGTCGAGCCAGTTAACGGTTCACTGGTTAGTTTTTTCCAGAGTAAGGGGTTCATTATTAACATTAGTGAGCTTGATTTACACCCGGATGAATATGAAGGCTTAGTGTTACCTGAATGGTTGGCAGGAGTGAGGCAACCATGGCTGGTATTACCGCTACAGGGTCTGGAATCATTAATGGGTTTTATTGTGTTGGCTAATCCATTGATAATTAGGCCAATTAACTGGGAAGATCGAGATTTGTTGATGACAGTAGGTAAACAGGTTTCCAGTTACCTGACGGTGTTAATGACATCCGATGAACTGGCGGAAGCTAAGCAGTTTGAAGTGTTTACCCGTTTATCAGCATACATGGTGCACGATTTAAAAAATGTTGTTTCTGAACTTGAAATGATATCAAGCAATTCTAAAAAACACATGGGCAATCCGGAGTTTATTGAGGATGCTTTTGATACGGTTGAAAATGCTGCAGGAGATATAAAACGATTGCTGGAGCAATTACGAAATAAACAGGCTCAAGTAGAGAAAAAAAGTATTATTAATTTAGCTGTGTTGCTGCAGGAAGTCGTTAATAATAAACAGGGTAAGTATCCACAGCCACATCTTAAGATAGCGTGTGAAACATGTGCTGTAGCGGTAGAGAAAAATCGGCTGATAAATGTACTGGCACATTTGATAGATAATGCACAGCAGGCCACTGAAGATGATGGTTATATTGATGTAACGGTATTGAATAATGAAACAATGTGTATTGTTGAAATAAAAGATAATGGTCATGGCATGGACGCAGACTTTATCAGAGATCGACTGTTTAAGCCTTTTGATACGACCAAAGGTAATGCAGGAATGGGAATAGGAATGTATGAAAGCAAGGAGTACATGCAGCAACTCGGAGGTGATATACGTGTTAAGAGTGAAGCAGGAAAAGGGACTACAATTTCACTATATATTCCTGCAGACACTGAAGGGAAATAGATGGTTGCAGGCATTTAATCTCAACTTAATTTGATAGTTTTAAGGATTTAAATTTCAGTTATGACGGACAAAAAATTAAAGCCACTGATAGTGGTTGAAGATAATCCAGGTATACAGAAGCAGCTTAAGTGGGCTTTTGAAGGCTATCAGGTATATATCGCGGGTGACAGGGCTTCAGCTGTGAAGTTGCTAAAGCAGCACAAGTCACCAGTGGTAACGTTAGATTTAGGATTGCCACCCGATCCGGCGAATGCCAGTGAGGGCCTGACTGCACTTGATGAAATTCTCAACATTGCACCACATACAAAAGTGATTGTAGTAACAGGCAATGATGATAGACAGAATGCTTTGAGGGCAATTGCACTGGGTGCGTATGATTTTTATCAAAAGCCTGTTGATCCTGAAATGCTTAGTTTGATAGTGGACCGGGCTTATAGATTGTATGAACTAGAAGAAGAAAACCGACAATTAGTTACGCAAGGTTCAGTTTCTGCATTGGATGGAATTATTGGTGCAAGTCAAAAAATGCTTGCTGCCTGTCGTATGGTAGAAAAAGTGGGGCCTTCAGAGGCTACTGCACTAGTGATCGGTGAAAGTGGCACAGGTAAAGAGTTGATTGCGAGAGCGCTACATCAGTTGAGTCCACGTGCCAAGGGCACATTTGTTGCTCTGAATTGTGCGGCCATTCCAGATAATCTACTCGAAAGTGAACTATTTGGTTACGAAAAAGGTGCTTTTACAGGCGCAGTGAAACAGACGCCTGGCAGGATTGAAGTGGCAAATGGAGGCACGATTTTTCTTGATGAGATTGGTGATATGCCTATGCCGCTACAGGCTAAGATGCTGCGTTTTTTGCAGGAGCGTGTTATTGAACGTATTGGTGGTCGCGACACAATAGCAGTCGATGTGCGGATAATTTGTGCAACACATCGCAATTTAGGACAGTCAATAGAAGAGGGGTTATTTCGGGAAGATTTGTATTACCGCATTAGTGAAATTACAATTGAAGCGCCACCATTGAGAGAACGTGAAAGCGATAAACTTTTGCTGGCACAAACTTTTCTGGACAAATTTAGCCAGAGTAGTGGCCGAAGTTTTCGCGGTTTTACGGATGGCGCAAGAGAGCAGATAGAAGCCTATGCGTGGCCCGGTAATGTGCGTGAACTGGAGAATAAAATAAAAAGAGCTGTAGTGTTGGCCGAGGGTAAAAGAATCTCTTCAGAGGATCTAGGTTTTGTTGAAAGAATTAAACCTTTGTCACTTGATCTTCGTGAGGCCAGAGAAGATGCTGAGCGTCAGGTTATACAGCGTGCATTGGAGATACACGGAAATAATGTAACACACGCATCAGAATCCATGGGCATCAGTCGCCCATCTTTATATAAACTGGTTAAAAAATTAGGGATGCCGGAGCCGGGAAAATAGTGATAAAAGAGCAAACAAAAAATACATGGAGGTTTGCTGGTCCGTTGATGCTAGTGATGTTAATGATAACGCTGGTGCTTTATCAACATACCGCCTTATATCTCATCAGTTTATGGAATCAACTTGATGCCGGAGAATACGCGCATGGATATCTGGTATTAGCAATCAGCATTTATTTAATATTTAACCATAAACAAGAATTATCTACGTTAACACCTCATCCCGAATATCGAGCTTTATTGGTGGTGTTTGGTGCAAGTATGTTGTGGATGGTGGCTGCATTGGTTAATGTGGAAATGTTGCAGGCGGTGGCATTTCTTATTCTGGTGTTGGCCATTGTTTGGTCAGTGTTAGGAAATCAAGTAATCCGGTTGTTAGCATTCCCAATTTTATTTATCGCATTTGCAATTCCTATATGGTTTCCATTGTCACCGACTCTGCAAAATATAACTGCCGATGTTGTGTTTGGTGCTATACGAGTGCTTAGTGTTCCGGCATTTCGTCAGGATAATATGATTATACTGCCAGCCGGAACATTATCGATCGAAGAGGCATGTAGCGGTTTACGTTACCTGCTGGCAGCACTGACGTTAGGCACACTTTATGCCTACATGAATTATTTCAGTTTACGTGCACGATTGGTTGTTGTGTTAGTGGCGGCGGGTTCAGCGGTGTTAGCCAATATGCTGCGAGTGTTTATCGTCGTTTATTTGGGTTATACGACAGAAATGCAACACCCACTGGTTGCTGACCACTTAAGTCTGGGCTGGTATTTGTTTGCTGGTCTTGTGACTATTTTATTATTTGTTGATTCACAGTTACATAAAAAATATTTGTTTATGGAATCAGATGAGCTGGTGATGCCTAATGACATAAAAAAAAATATAGATCGGAAAATATATCCATATTACATAGCGTATGCCGTTTTAACAGGTATGTTGATATGTGTTGCTCCTCTAGTTGTGTATCAGGCCAGTACACCGTCTGTGAGCGAGGAAGAGAAATATGGACCAGTATTACCACAAGAGGCAGGGGTTTGGCTGTCAACATTAGATAATAGTGATAACTGGAGCCCTGTTTATCACGGCGCTATAAACCAGAAACAGATATATGAAATGAGTAATAACAAAGTCATATTGTATATGGGTTATTATCCAGTACAAAAACAAGGTGAAGAACTGATCAACGATCTTAATCACATTAGCACTAAAGATGGGTGGCGTTCCGTTTATCCGAGGCCACTAATACAGCAAATAGAGGATAAATTGATACTTGAGCAGGTGCTGGATAATGGCGAGAAAGAACAGCGTTTAGTATGGTTTTGGTATAACGTTGCAGGAACAGTCACAACGAATAAGTATGAAGCGAAATTTTTACAGGTACTTGGTTTGTTGACTGGTAAAACCTGGGCTTACATAGCAGCTGTTGCTGTAGATAAGAATGATGATGTTGATATAAGCAGGCGGATCTTAAAAGATTTTATAGGATCAATAGAAGAACCAATAAAAAGTGAGATTGAACGAATCACCGTCCATCACTAAATGTATTGTTTTGATTTTTTAAGTAAATGTATAAATACGATAATGAGAAAGATAATAAGGAGAAGTTATGAATATCAAGATAAAAACACTGATCCGAATAAATAGAGTTCTTCTGATCGCAGTCACAATAGCACTTTTAGGTTGTTCCCCCGAGGTTAGCGATGAGCAGATGGTCCAGACGGCTAGAACATATATCGATAAAAATCAATTGCGTGAAGCAGCGTTGGAACTGAAAAATGTGCTACAAAGGAATTCTGATAATGCAGAGGCGCGTTATCTTCTAGGTATTATTAATCTTGATATAGGCGATGCAGCCTCAGCGGAAAAAGAGTTTAGGCGTGCTGCTAGTGCTGGCTGGCAAGAAGGGCTTGCTCGTGTTGGTCAGGCCAGAGCGATGATTAATAGCAAGGCGTTTCAGAAACTGATCGATGAAATTGAAATCAAGAATGATTATCCCGCTAATATACGTGCTGACCTCTATGCTTTGCATGCACTGGCACAGGCAGGTCTTGGTAATATAGTTGAGTCCATAGAAACACTAAATAAAGCTTCTGAAATTGATGCAAATGCATTTCATGTTTTGAAGTCATCTATTCAAATATACCTGGCAAACAATGATATGGTGAGGGCTAAGGATAGCTTAAAAATGGCATTAATAACATACGGAGAAAATCTGGAAATTTTGTTGCTGAGTGCGGCTATAGCTATAGAGGATAAGGATTATGTGGGAGCATCGGAAACCTACAAAAAGATCATTGAACAAGAGCCCGATAAATTGGTCACTATTTATGGAAGACGTGCCCGTTTGGCATTGGCGCGTTTTGAAATACTGAATAAAGAATTTGATAAAGCGAAACTGACATTACAACCGCTATTTAAGCAGAGTGAGGGTGATCCGGAAACCAATTTTGTTGGTGGCTTACTTGCGTTTGAGCAAGGGGATCTGAGTCTTGCTGAAGAGCGACTTCTTTCTGTTCTTAAAGTAGCTCCAAACCACGCACCAACGCAGTTGTTATTTGGTACGGTCAGTTATGCTCAGCAAGATTATGAACAAGCAGTTTATTATATTGCTAAATATGTCAGTGTTGCACCAGAAAATCTGGGTGCTCGTAAACTGTTGGGGCGTGCTTATATACAAATGGGCCAAAATAATGAAGCGCAGGCTGCATTACAGCCGGGCTTAAAAAATAGTAGTGAAGATGCAGAGTTATTGGCACTGGTTAGCTTTTCACAATTACAGGGAGGTGATATAGCATCAGGAATTGCTGGTTTGGAGAAAGCCGTTAAAGTCGAACCAGAGAGCATTGTTTTAAGAAACGAGTTAGCCAGAGCTTATATTTCTGCCGGTGAGACTGAAAATGCTATCAGGGAATTAAACACTATTCTTGTCAAAGATGGTGATAAACAACAGGCTGAAATTTTATTAATATCTGCACATATAAAAGCAGAACATTATGACAAGGCCATTGATGTTGTGCTGGATATGCTTAAAAAAAGCCCTGATAACCCGGCAGTGCTTGCTCTGGCAGGTAATGTATTTGTGGTGAGCAATGACAGGCCAGAGGCACGTAAATATTTTAATAAAGCATTGGAGATCAAACCGGACTATATGCCTGCGTCCATGTTGCTGGCAAGGCTGGAAGAAATTGAGGAGCATCCTGCTGAAGCTGAGTCGTTATATAAAAAACTAGCGGATAAGAATTTAGAAGATATCTCTCCTATGATGGCGCTTGCGCGTCTGGCAGAGACACAAAAGCAACCACAAAAAATGGTTGAGTGGTTGGAAAAGGCTCGTAAAACGGCACCTAATGAAATCAAACCACGTAAAATTTTGGCTGAATATTATTTACGAGAAAATCAATTGGACAAGGTCGCTCAGTTGATCACTGAAGCAATAAAGATTGCACCTCGTGATAATGCGCTGCTGCTTTTAGAAGCAAGATTGCAGATAGCCCAAGGCCAGAATAATAAAGCGTTGCCGATACTTAATGAGCTTGTTACCAAGGTCCCTGATTCAGTGTTAGCGCGTACCATGTTAGGTGAAACCTATCTCAAACTTGGCCAACTATCAGATGCCCGCAGACAAGTAAGCATTGTTTTAGAAAAACAGGCTTATTATGCACCAGCCCTGTTATTAATGGCCGGAATTGAACTGCGAGCGGGCAACTATGATCAAGTGCTGAATTATGCGATGCAAGTTCAGAAAGTTTGGGTTGACTCATACATGGGTGCTGATGCATACATGGGGTATGAACTTGCTGGAGATGCTTATATACAAAAGAAAAACTATGCCAATGCCAAAGTTAATTATGAACAGGCATGGCAACGTAAACAGTCATCCGAGTTAGCAATCAAACTTTCTGACGTATTAGTTCGTTCTGGCGAGTTTGACACGGCAACAAAACCCTTGCTTGCCTGGTTAAGCAGTCATCCTGATGAGGTTCGCGTGCTCCAATTTTTGGGCTCAACGTATCAAAACATGAAACAGAATAAGGAAGCCATTAAAGCCTATGAGAAAGTGTTAACAATTCAGGTAGACAACTTAGTCGCACTCAACAACCTCGCCTGGTTATATTCACTGGCAAATAATCCTAAATCACTTGAGTTGGCGGAAAGAGCGTACAACGCAAACTCCAGCGATGCCAGTATACAGGATACCTATGGTTGGGTATTAGTGCAGCAAGGCCAGACAGATAAGGGGCTTGGCTTATTAGAGCAGGTCATGAAATCTTTGCCGGGAGTGCCAGAAGTTCAGTATCACTACGCGGTCGCTTTGATGAAATCCGGGGAGGAAATCAAGGGCCGTCAAATACTCGGCAAGTTACTTAGCAGTGGCAAGTCATTTGAAGGCCGCGACTCAGCTGAGAAGATTATGAATTAGTGGTCAGGCTCTACTTAAAAAATGCAAAAAAAAACCGCGCATTGCGCGGTTTTTTTATATGGCTTTTAGTTAGACTTAAGCTGTTTTACGCAATTTACGTGACACACCAAAACCGATAAGGCCAACACCTAGCAATAAAGCTAGGCCTGGCTCTGGAACGGCAGAAGAAGAAAAAGAGAACCTATTTCCAGAGAAGTCCCAATTTCCGTAAGTATCTGCATATCCATCAATAGACATAAAACCATTTCCTTCTAATAAAATTGTGCTTGTACCTTTTACCAAGGTAGTAACAGAGTTCATAGTGAAAGAATAAGTTAACCCTGAATAGTTAAATGACCACAATGGTGTTCCTGAAGCAAGTGGAGAAAACTGAAAATCGAAGAAATCAACACCTGTGTTTTCAGTGCCTGCAAAGCTACCAGTACCCTCTACAACATTTTGATCAAAACCATTATCACCAGCGGTAAATGAGATACCAGTAGAGGCTGCTAGAGTAGTGCTATTCCACAGGCTATCAACACTTGTCCAATATGCATTAGTTTCACTACTAAAAGCGATCCCCCCAACTATTGGGGTAGTAGGCATAACTATCGCAGAAGCAACGCTTGATATAGCGAATATGCTTGCAGTTAATAATAATTGTCTTAATGTTTTCATTTTAATTTCCCTGATTAGTTAAAAGTTAATATTGTCTCAAGCCGATTATTCAAATCATCAACATGATCCTTTGATGTATGTAATGCAATTGACATGCCAACTCACCAAGTTATTGATATTACGAGATAAAGTATTATCTGGGGTTGCTTATTGATAGAGAATTGTAATCTATAGTGACACTAAAACACCTGAAATAACAAAACATGGGTTCTGATTTTGATCTATAGTCCATTAAGTCAATACAAAACAAAGAGTTATATTTTTTTTAAAATGTAAAAAAAAGTGACGTCTAATAAATTAATGTAGTTATTAAAAACACAGGATAAACACATTAGCGTCAACTATAATGTGCGGTAACAAGGAGTAAAGGATCGTTTTTTTAGGATCAGAAAAACAACAGGATAGTGTTTTTAGCGGGATTAGTTATGCTTTCCACCATCAATACACCACAATGATGTCATCAATAATTAGCTACTTTAATGAATGAACAATTAACGGAAATCTATAGTTACTTACATGGCATGTGGCGTTACCGCTGGGCGGCGCTCGTGGTAGCGTGGGTTGTTGCATTGGCCGGATGGCTGTATGTGATTGCTATGCCAAACCAGTACAATGCACAGGCGGTGGTTTACATCGACACTTCATCAGTAATGAAGCCATTGTTAAAGGGGTTGGCACCTGAAACAGATTCTTATGATGAGATTAAAGTGATGTCTCGAGTGCTTTTGAGTCGGGATAACTTGCTATCAGTGATACGTGAAACTGATATGGACCTGAAGATTGACAGTCCAGAGTCCAGAGAAAACCTTGTTGAAGAATTGGCGAGGACAATTGTGCTAAAAGGTGGTGGCAGTGAAAAAAAATGGGAAGCCAAAAGTAACATTTATGAAATCAGCTATCAGGCTACATCAGCAGAACGTGCTTACCAGGTTGTCTCGAAGTTATTGAATACGATGATCGAAGGTACACTGAACTCAACTCGTACTGATACGATAACAGTGCAAAAATTTCTTGATACCCAGATATCAGAGCATGAGCAACGTCTTACACTGGCAGAGCAACAATTGGCAGACTTTAAGAAGGCAAATGTTGGTTTTATGCCTGATGAAAAAGGTGGTTACTATATGCGTCTGCAACGTGCGCAGGATGCAGTAGAGAGTACGCGTTCTGCATTGAGACTGGCAGAGAGAAGGCATATAGAATTGAATAAGCAGCTTAAAGGTGAAAAGCCTATGTTAGGTCGTGATAGCTATGGATCAGCGACTGCAAATAAAATTCATCAATACCAGGAGCAGCTAAATATTCTGTTGAATCAATTTACCGAACAACATCCCGATGTACAGGCGCTTCGTTCGGCAATAGCTGATCTGGAGTCTAATCACAATACGCCGGCCAGTGTTGAAGCTGCTGGTGGTAGTAGTGAAGCGACGGAATTTAACCCTGTCTATCAGGATATGAGAGTTGAGTTAAGCAAAGCTGCGGTTGAGGTTGAAACGTTAAAGGCTCAGTTGGTCGATTATGAGCGGCAGGTGCAAAAACTAACAGACTCGATTGATGTAATTCCAGAAGTGGAAGCTAAACTTTCTAAGCTGAACCGTGATTACGAAGTGACCCGTGAGCGTTATCTGGATCTTGTCGAGCGCAGGGAGGCTGCAAAGCTTGCCCAAAGTGCTGACCAGAGTGCCAATGATGTTACTTTCCGTATTATTGAGCCCCCAATTGTGCCTATCCGAGCATCTGGGCCAGAGCGTTTGTTGCTGATGACAGGTGTATTATTTGCCGCATTAGCAGCAGGTCTGGGTTGGAGTTTTCTGCAATACCAATTGCAACCAACCTATATTAATTTGCAGCAAGTCAGGCTTGGAACAGGATTGCCTGTTCTGGGCTCTGTTAGTTTATATTTGACGCCCGAGCACAGGAAAAAACGACGATTGCAACTGGCCTCTTTTTTATCTGCCACGGTTCTTCTTATCTGTGCCTATGGCGGCACCATCTATAGTGTATTGTCATGAGTAAAAAAGAGAAAGAGAGTGAACCAGCAACAATAGCGAGTCTAATGGCATCAAGAGCTGTTACTAATAGTGGTGATAGTGACTTTTTTTTACCTAAGAATGTGTCACATGGAAATTTAAAATCAGCATCGAAAGCACCATTGAGTGTTGCTGTAGAGAGTCGTTTGAGGGACGCGAATATGCTGGTTTCGGGAAGTCAGCTGGGAGAGCGTTTTTCAGATGAATATCGTAGAATTAAGCGTCCATTACTGGCAAATGCATTTGGTAAAACGGCTTCGCTAGTTGAGCAGGGAAACCTTATTTTGGTCACCAGCTCGATTCCTGGTGAAGGAAAAACGCATACTGCCGCCAATCTTGCCCTGTCAATGGCGCAGGAGAAAGATCATACGGTGTTGTTGGTTGATTGTGATGTCAATAAACATGGCATTACTCGACTATTTGGCCTTACTGATAAGCCAGGTCTGGTTGATGTGCTTGAAAGTGATAGTTTATCTATAGGTGATGTAATGTTACGTACGGATATTCCGGAGTTAAGCATAATCAGCGCGGGTAAAGGTAATGAATATGTAACTGAAATGCTGGCTAGTCAGAAAATGTTTGATTTTGTGTCTGAACTTGCTTCTCGGTATGATGACCGCGTCATTATTTTTGACGGACCACCGCTTTTACCAACGCCACAAACTCAGGTTTTAGCAGGTTTGGTAGGGCAAATAGTTTTTGTTATTGAGGCGGGAAAAACCCCTCAAATGCTGGTTAGGGAGGCGTTGGAAATGATCCCCAGAGAAAAAGCCACCAACCTGGTGGTGAACAAAAGTGAGGGCATGTCTGATCGCGGTGGTTATTATTATGGTTACTACGGCTCAGAGAGCTAAAATACTTCCTGTAGGGCAACCCTAAGATGGTAATTCAGAATGCTTTGACCGTCGATGTTGAAGACTATTTTCACGTTTCTGCTTTTGCAAAAAGTATTAATCAGCAGGATTGGGATAAATATCCTCTGCGAGTAGGAAATAATACACGCCGATTGCTGGATCTGTTTGACGAATACGAGGTAAAAGCTACCTTTTTTGTATTGGGCTGGGTCGCGGAACGCGCGCGTGATCTTGTTAAGGAGATCGCCAATAGAGGGCACGAGGTTGCTTGCCACGGTTACAGTCATCAGTTGGTCTACAATCAGAGCCCGGAAGTATTTCGCGAAGAAACATTTCGTTCAAAACATCTGCTCGAAGATATAGCTCAAACGCCGATACGTGGTTACCGTGCGGCGAGTTATTCAATTACCAGTCGTTCGCTTTGGGCATTGGATATTCTTGCTGAAGCCGGCTTTGACTACGATTCCAGTATTTTTCCAGTTAGACATGATCGATATGGTATTCCAGATGCACCAGAGTTTCCTTATCGCATGAAAACGCAAGATGGTCATTTGCTGGTAGAATTTCCACTCTCGACTGCAAAGTTGTTCCAGTACCGATTGCCTGTAGCAGGTGGCGGTTATTTTCGACTTTATCCTTATGCGATAACAAAGGCAGGTTTGTCGCAAATTAATCGAAGGCAGCAACCCTTTATATTTTATTTGCACCCCTGGGAGATTGATCCTGATCAGCCAAGAATATCAGCAAAATGGTTTTCCCGTTTTCGGCATTATAATAATCTTGGTAAATGCGAAGCGCGGTTACATCATCTTTTGTCAGATTTTAAATTTGGAACAAGTGAAAGTGTTTTAACATCACTTGGGCTGATAAATCGTATCGAACAATAAAGCCTAAACAGGAGAACCCTTTGCCCGATTACCGTGCTGAATCCTGTACAATAAAAAACATAAGCGATTTAAAACAGGAATGGATCAATCTTCAGGAACGTGCGGATTGTTCTTACTTTCAGTCATGGGGCTGGGTAGGTACGTGGCTAGAGCACGTAGTAGATGATTTTGAGCCTACATTAATAAAAATATGGCACAACGACTTACTTGTGGGCATGGGCGTATTTGTGACCAAACAAGTGACACGCCGCGGCGTCATCCATTCTAACACCATGTTTCTCAATGAATATCCTTTTGATGGTCGAAATATGGCTATTGAATACAATGGTTTGTTGGTTGATAAAATGCACAGGCAAGCTGTTTACCAGCAGGCCATAGAGCATTTGCTTAGTACAAAGTACGATGTTGATGAGTTCTTTTTTAGTGGTTTATGTGAAGGCGAGGACGTAAAACTACTTAAGGATAGTCATGTTGATGACAAAATCTCTTTAAATGTTTTGGAGATATCATCCGCATGGTCAGTAGATCTGGACACTTTTGAGCCAGAGATCAGTGCCTTTCTGGAGACATTAAGTAAAAACAGAAGAGCTCAGATCCGGCGTTCAATGCAGCTTTATGAAAACCAGGGTGGCTTGCAGATTAATGAAGCACAAACAATGGATGATGCTTTGGTCTGGTTCGATGAATTAAAAAAGTTACATACAAATCACTGGGTGAACAAAGGTCAGCCGGGCTCATTTGCGAATCCGAGGTGGGAAGCCTTTCATAGGGCTTTGATACAAAATCGTTTTCATACTGGCGAAATACAGTTGTTGAAAGCGAGTAATGAAACGTTGGCAATTGGGTATCTGTATAATTTTGTCTGGCGAAAACGTGTCTATGTGTTACAGACGGGGTTTAGTGATTCATTAGACAAAAAATTAATGCCAGGCTATGTGACGCACGTGCTAGCTATTGTGTATAACAAAGTAAAAGGCATGTCTGTGTATGATTTGATGCACGGAGATTCGCTTTATAAAAGGTTGTTGTGTAACCAGAGCCACACACTTATCTGGATGGTATTACAAAGGCGGCAGCTAAGATTTGAGGTAGAAAAAGTGGCTGTTGATGTGATAAGAGGCTTCAGAAAAATGATCCGTTTCGGGCATTGATAGTAGCGGAAAACATAATGTAAATGGGCATACTTTGGATGTGCCCAGTGAATATGAGTTGTATTTGCAGCACCAATAATGAGCCAATATTTTACCTGTCATGATATTTAACAGTTTCAGTGCATGTGCGATGTGTTTTATAACCTTATGTTTTTACGAGAAATAATCTATGCATATATATAGATCAGCTTGTTTGAGTATGATCAACTGAAATTTAGGCTCAATTAGGCGTCACAAACTTTTACAGCAAGGACCGTGTCAACATTAGCAGCAAAACTGTAACATATTGATTAATAGCGGATAATGCTAAATGGCATGTAATTTGCTTGTTATATGGTAATCCCAGTATATGGGCTAATTTCGGAAATAAATGAAGGAGAAAGAAAATGATAAAAAAATTAATCGGGGCTACGGTCCTGGGATTGATGGCGTTAGGAACCTCAATGACAGCAAATGCGATAGCAGTAACAGATGTTCAGGATTATTCGAACAATGTTGCGGGTGAATATTTCGTAGATGTTGATGCTAATAAATACAACAGCCCATATTATCGTTGGTTTAATCAAGACTGGGGCTGGACTCATAATGCCATCGCTGGAACATTTACATCGATATCGCTTGATATTTCAGCATTTGATGTAGATTGGCCTTCTGAGCTAGACATGATTTCAGTCTGGGATGGCGCCACATGGGCGACCCTAGGTGATTTATCTGGCGGAAGCGATATTTGGTCTTTCACTAGTTTTGATTTAAGTGGATTTGCATGGGCTGAAGCTCAAGTTAATGCTGGTCTTCAGGTTAGAGTAGATATTGATTCTGGAAATACCTCCGGTTTTAACAATTGGGCGCTCACACTTGCTAAAGCCACATTATCCGTTGATGGCGGAAGTCAGACTTGTGTTCCTCAACCAGGTGTACCTTGTGTTTCTGCTGCAGAACCTGCAAGTCTTGCTTTAATTGGTTTAGGTTTGGTTGGTTTTGGTGTAGCACGTCGACGTAAAGCCTAGTAATAGTTAGTATTTGCACTATCTAGTCGAAAAAGCCCCTCTTTTGAGGGGCTTTTTTTATCTAATAAGACTTCTGATTCGTTACTCTTAAATAGCCCGTGGCAAAAAGGGATGTATTCCCATCATTCGCCACGCTACCCAGAGAGCTGCAAGTTAACTCAAGAACGAGTTATTCATCCTGGCTAGCGTAGATGCTGCATTAGGTTCCCGACTTGAGAGTGGGAATATACTAATCACTATAGCTGTATCAGTAATTTATTGGCCTCTTCTCTGCCTTGAAAAGGCACATTGTTCTCAAGAATTTTTTCCAGTATTTGCTTCGCTTTGTTTTTCTGGCCGGTTTCGACAAGCGCAACTGCAAAGTGATAGTTAACTTCGCGATTAGAAGATAACTTTGATGCTGCGGATTCCAGTACTACCAGAGCCGACTCTGCACGGCCAGCTTTTACCAGCAACCAGCCATAGGTATCCTGTATAGCCGGGTTATCAGGTGCAAGCTTATTGGCCTTGACCGCCATATCTAATGCTTCTGGTTTGCCTTTTAGGTAATACAGCCAGGCCAGATCATTGAGCACGACAGGATGGTCTGGCTGTTTTTTCAGTATTCTTTCGTATTCGGTCATGGCTTCATCTTGCAGGCCGTCTGCCAGTTGTGAGGACGCTAGGACAAAACGGGTCGAATGGTCATTAGGATTTTTCTCCAGCCAGTTGTGAAGAGCACTGTAGCCAGCGGCAGGCTGTTTTAGCGCCCTGTGCGCCCTGTTGATACGAACTACGATCTCGCTATTGTCAGAATCCTGCTCCGATGCCAAGAGATAAGCCGTAATCGCTTTGCTGGCATTATTTTGCGACATCAGTACATCGCCTTCGAGCAGATAGCCCGCGGCCTTTCCTGCTTGCGTTGTTTTTAGTTTTCGCACGATCAACATGGCTGCATCAAGATCACCGGTGGCTAGTTCTAGATTCCCCAAGGCCTGTCTAGCTTTGAGATGGTCAGGTTCCAGCTCGAGCGTTTTGTGAAGTGATTTTCGGGCGCCTGTAGCATCGCGGACTTTGGCTCTGACAAGAGCAAGGTAATAATGAGCATCAGGCAACGAAGGTGCAACATCAATAAGTTTTTTGATCGTTGCTTCGGCATCTGGGCTGCTAGAAGCGAACTGTGCTTTGATGAGTGCTATCAAGCCTCTGGGTAATTTTGGCGAGATTTTTTCGACTTCTTTTGCATAAGTCAGGGCTTCTTTTATTTTACCGATCCTAAGATAGTAATCTGATAATGCTAGACGTGGATAGATCGCAGAAGCATCCGATTTTCTCGCTTTTTCTAGTAGCTCAATGGCCTCATTAACTTTACCTTCTTTATCCAGCAGGTAAGCTAGGGAGGTCAGCGCATCGGCTTGGTCAGGTTGCAATTTCAATACCTTCTCGTAGTGCTGGCGAGCTGAGACAGTATCGCCATCAACAACATCAAGACTAGCGAGAGACAGTATTGATAATATGAAGTCAGGTTTGATATCCAGGGCATTTCGGAAACTGTTTCTTGCAGCACTGCGATTATTTTTACCTTTATAGGCCAGGCCTTCCATATGTGGTGGTAAAGGGCTGTCTGGTACTTGTACGGCAAGTTGTTTTGCCATTTCAATTGCTTTGTCAAATTCCGATGCGCGCAGATGAATCATAATAAGGTCAGTCGCCGCTTGGCCAGACTTGTCGCCCTTTTTTAGCGCGAGCTCAAGTAATTCGATGGCCTTGTCGGACTCGCCCATTGTTACATAAGCCTTGACGAGCTCACTGCGAATACCGGCATTATCTGGGGAAGTATTAGCCGCATCTTTAAGATTTTTCAGTCCTGATACTTCGTCGCCACCTTTAATCTTCGCTATGCCAAGCAATGTAAGCAATTCTGAGCTGTCATCTGTTCTGGATGCAGCAAACTCAAATCGTTCTTGCGCTTCATTATACTGTCCCATTGACAGATAAATTTTACCCAGTGCCTGTTGAGCATCGAGGTTTCCGGGCCTGGCGGCAGTCGCCTTTTCCAGATAGTAGGCGGCCTGATTGTTGTTTTGCAGTAGGTAGTACAGGTTTGCTGATAATAGAAGGCCCCCATAGTGATTGGGTTCTTCTTTGAAGACTTTCAATAAATAATCTTTCGCAACATCATATTCTCCTTGTTTGAAAGCTATTATGCTCCTGTAATAATTAAGTTCTGGATCGAAACTAAAATGAATAAGTGCAGGGTTAAGTGCTTCCAAAGCTTTCTCTGTTTGATTTTGCATTAGGCGCACTTTACTTTGGCCCAGTCGTGCCAAACGTTCCCATCCGCTGACAATTTTTGGTGGATCGAGATCAATCACTTTCTGAAAGCAGTCGTCAGTGGTTGCAAAGTCCTTTTTGGTCAATGAGCGTTCGGCTTTCAATAGCCACAGATCCTGATTATCGGGATATAGCTCAATTGCATGATCGAGAATATTATCGGCAGATTCTTCTTTGTCATGTTTTAGCTGTAGCCTGGTTCGGCTCTGCAACACCCACAGCGCATCTTTGTCGAAAGTTTCAGCTGTGATAGTGGTGCCCTCGGAGTCTTTCCATTTGCCTAGCGCCTGTTCTGCAGATGACCACAGCCCCAGTAGATTGGCCTTAACGCCGTTTGGGTAGTTGTCCTTGATAGGGATATCATCAAGAACAGACCTGAATTCGCCTTGCCTGAATAATACTTCTGCAAGCATTAACTGGGTAGCCGCCTCGTCCCAGCCTGCTTCCAGCGCACGGCGGAAATTCTTTTCAGCGCCAGCAGCATCACCCATTTCAAGACTAATCTTGCCCAGAAGGAAGCGGGCCTCCGCATTCTGTGCATTTTTTACGAGCACATTTTTAAGTTCTATGCCGGCAGCATTCAGGTCACGTGACTGGTAATACTCCATGGCCTTGTCGATACCTTCCTGTTCACTCATGCCACCACAGGCAGCCAGATGAGCTACAAACCAGGCAAGTAGCATATTTCTAGTAAGAATTGTGACTGTGTTTATAATTGACATATTTAACTCCATAAAAAATGCGTCTTGAATCATTTCTAAAAAATTCAATGTTAAAAAGTGGTGCTGATTTATCTAACGATTATTTGTAAGGGAACCCTGTATAGTCTTTAAAATGCCATCTCCCAAAGATATCCTAATCGATTAGATGAACTCCTATAACCCTGCAACATACCATAACTTATAGCAGCAGGCCCTATTTTATCGTGAGTTTAACTACCTAATGTTCAGTGCGCACTTGTCTTAAATCTGACTGTGACTAAATAAATAATTGTGATTGGCTCGTTCAATCCAACTGCAATACTGAATAAAGTCAGTCATATTATCAGGTAGTTCAAAACGTGGTAGACAGTAAAGCAATGCTGCAGAATTATTATCTACAGAACCGGGGAGTGTAGCTACCGCGCCAATAAAGCTTTCTTTTTTAAGAATATTTATTTCCCTTGGACCAAAATCCAGAACCCTGCCAGTAGGATAACAAAATACCTTAAGTGGGTTTGATAGTTCGCTTTCTAGAATCTTCCATGAGCCGATGATTTCTTCTTCTGCTGATTTTTTGTTTAGCTTTGAGAGGATGCGATGCGTCATTGAATGTGGCGCGAACCTGATTCCCTTGCTTTCAAGTTCACGCGCCATTTCCCAATTCAAAGATTTATAAGGGTTGGGTGCGGTTATAGGAAGTTGGACGTCAGCGGCATCAGCAAGGTTATTTATTATCTCTGGAATAGATTCTGAGTTCATTTCTTTAATGACATTTCGGATTTCTTCTCGAGCATTACGGCGGTTATTTTTATTTCCGAGTATCATGTTTAGTATTTCATCTTCAAACTTTAAAACAACATGATTTTTATTTGTATTGTCGATAATCCATGATACTTGAGCATCCCAGGGCCATAGAATCTGATCAAGTAGACCTGTAATGATAAAAAAAGTTAAAGGACAGTTAAATTCAAGGAAGATAGGTGCGGCTATCTCTGCTTGTTCTAAAAAACCATCATCCATGGTGAATGACACCGATTTTTTTGGTAGAGTTATCTGATTGTTTAGTGATCCGATAATGTCTTCAAGCGATACAAATGTGTAGTCTTTATCTTTTAAATATCTCAGGCAGCGACGAAGGTGATCTGGTGAAATGCCACTATTAGACTGGCCTTCCACTTTTATGCGGTGGATCATAAATATAGGAATACCGTGACCGAGAAATGAAGTTGCAATCGCAGAAACAGGAGCGCTTGCTAATAGGGGAACGAATAGTTTTTTTAGAAGTTTTTTCATCGGCTTATTTGAGTGTGTATAGTTGGGTTACATTCAAGGAATATTTTTTACTATGAATGGCCCTAACCATTGAGCAAGTTTTACAGGTAATCTTTTCCATATATTAACAATGAGCGCATATTTAGGGTTTGATGGATTGAGCGATGGGAGTTGGTTTGTATTGCCAAGCCAATAGTGCCAATATAGTTGCTTTGGTTGAGCGCCCCATTGTCTTTTAAATAGATAAGTGCCTGTATTTTTACTTGAGCGGCCAAAATCAAAATGATTGTAGCCTTGGTTAACGGTAAATTTCAAAACTTCCCAGTATAGTAGCATATTCATACTGTGCTGATTATAGTCGCGAATAGTAGATGCGAGCGGGATTTCCATTCCGTTGCCATGACAAAGTAACAAGCCAGCTGATACAGGTTTGTTGTTGAGGCGTATAACTATAATGTGGCTGTTATCTGGAAAACTAGTAAGAATATTTTCAATGAGTTGTTTGCTGTGTGCAGGAGAACCAAGGTCGCGCATATTACGGGAATAAACTTTGTAAAAGTCATCCAGGTATTTTTTTCCGCCAATAAGTACTTTCGGTGTTAGTTGTTGCGGCCGTTTTATCTGCGCACGTAGTTTTGCAGTGAAGCTGGCCCAGAGCGCCTCTTCAGAATTGGGTAACGCTAGGATCATATTAACTTTGTGAGATTGTACTGGGAGGCCATCCCGTGGAATATCGTCGCGGTACTCGGTATGATCGATACCTAGACGAGCCGCTTCTTCATTGGCGGCTTTCATAAGCTTATGTTCAATCAGCGGGTGGTCTGCAATGGCACCGCCACGTTGAAAGAAAGGCATAGAAACTAATATGTCACCAAATAGTCGGCTCTTGAGTCGAACCATTGGCAGAACACCCACGATTTCCTTATTTTTGTCACAGGCGAATAAATAATGACTGTCAATGGAGTACGTTTTGCGAAGTATATCTCGCCAATGAGTTAGGTGATGAATGCTGGCTGCGGGCTGTTTTGAAACGTAATCATTCCACGCGTTTTCTTCATTATCAAGCAGGCAGATGGTGATCGTGTCTAGATCAACTTCAGAAATAGTATGCCTGCTGCTTGATGATGTTATCACTGGTTTCGTTATAGACTGGTCTTTGTTATTACCAATAATAAAAAAATCTAGAATTTGATTTTCAATAATCCCTATTTTTACTTCCAGTTGCTTACGCTCAGAACTTTGCTGTTTCATGGCGTGCATCAGTTCATTTGTTGGGAGGTTGATTTTTTTGGCCTCACCAATTTTCCGAGATATGATTTTCGTTTGAATTTGTATCTCTAGAGTTTGTTTTTTTAATAACTGCAGCTGATTCCATAGTTCGCCGAGTTTTAATCTTTCATCTGATCCAGTATCTGGATATTGTGAAGAAAATAATGCAACAGGGTTTAATAAAATCTGGTTCTTTAGTTTGGCCTGATTTTGACTCATGCGTTAACCTACATCCATCCTGAAATACGTGCGAGAAAAGATATTCTGTCATTAGCGATGTCTTCATGAATTCCAATACGGCGCAATAGGTTGGTATTAGTTGTTATAGAATTCCAACCGGTTTCAGTTGAAACGCTACCTTCATACTGTTGTTGTACTAGCTCTAATGCTTTGGAAGAGTAATCTCCATTTGGGAAGCAAAAAGTTTTTACAGAAAATCCTGTTTTATTTTCAATATGTTGTTTGCTGGCGATAATTTCATATTCAAGCACATTGTTATTAGTCTCATTATTGAGACGGATATGGTTGCAGGTGTGGCTGCCAGCTTCAACCAGCCCGGAATCATTCATTTCAGAGAGTTGTTGCCAATTAAGCAATGAAGGCTCGTTATTGTATTTATGTAATTTTAATGCGTCTTCGATTTTATCAAGGCGCATGTGAATCTCGTGGTCGGGTAATGTTTTTGTGTTGGCAATTAGTTCGCTAAGCTCTTCCTGAGTCGGTGCTACAGTAGTGAACTGATAGCTTACAGAAGGGCTTTTTATCCATTCTAGTGATGGGTGCGACCAGTGGCCTGGATGATCTATTGCGATGGATGTAATTATAAGTGCAAGGCGTTCTGGCCAGAAACGTTTGTTGGTGTCGATCATGTCAGAGACCAGAAAGATCGTAGCGGGCACCTCAAGCTCGCGTAATATCGGAAAAGCAAATTCATAGTTGTCTGCCCAGCCATCGTCGAAGGTAATTGCACAAGCAAGGGAGGGAAGTTTGTCGCCGTTGTTTTTTTTAGTTATCCAGTCAGAGAGCTTAACAATTTCAAAATATTCTTTAAGTATATTGAGATGTAATCTGAAAGACTCAGGTGAAACAATCATGCCTGGTTCTTCAGAAAGTGCACGCTGGTCGTCGATGGGCAGAATCCGATGATACATCAGTATTAGAAATTGAGGTTCATCAGTCGTTCTTGTGTGTCTGCCAAACGAGGCTGCAAGGTGCTGCAGAGTGCGCTTGATGATGTATTTAACAGGGTTGGAACGGAGTGTCATATTGATTAGCTGTTATGGGCTGGTTTGCGACTGTCATCTATTGTAATGTGTTCGCCTTCAGAACGAAAATATGAATTAATGAAAACTATTCTGCATACCATTGATACTACCGGCCCTGGTGGGGCTGAAACTGTATTTATAGATCTCGCAAGCAATTTGCCTCAGGAGAAATACCGAGCTGTGATTGTAATTCGTGGCAAAGGCTGGGTCTATGATGAGCTCTGTCGGCGTGGCATGCGCCCCATCCTTCTGGATGCTAAAGGGTCATTCAACTGGCGATATTTGAAGGCATTAGTCTCCCTAGTTCGCCGTGAAAAAATTGATTTGATTCAGTCGCACTTGCTGGGTTCGAATGTTTATTGTGCACTGGCGGGTCTAATTACCCGAAAACCCGTCGTGGCCACTTTTCATGGTGCCGTGGATATAGGTAGTAAAGAGAGGCTGATGTGGTTGAAGTTTGGCGCTATCAATATGGGAGCCAGTTCAATTGTGGCGGTTTCAGATAGTCTTAGAGAGAATATTATTAAGCGAACGCCACTACGGAACAGTAAAACAAGTGTGATATACAACGGTATCAATACTGCTGATTTCATGCGCCCAACTTCAGATGCTCTACGCAAGCAAATGGGCTGGAATAAAAAAGATATTATCATTGGTAGCCTGGGTAATATTCGTCCAGCCAAGGCTTATGATGTTTTATTACGATCTGCAGCATTGCTGAAAGATCATATGCTCAACTTCCGTTTTGTTATCGCTGGCCAGGGCAAAGGACGTTTGTTTGAGGATTTACTCAAACTGAAAGACGATCTGTGTCTTGGTGATAGAGTTCTTTTCCTCGGCTTCAATGATGATCCAGCCGATTTTTTGTCTAATCTTGATTTGTTCCTGTTATCTTCTACTTCCGAAGGATTTTCCATCGCAACCATACAGGCGATGGCGGCTGGATTGCCCGTGGTAGCGACCCGCAGTGGAGGACCACAGGAAATTATCACGCATGAAAAGAATGGATGGCTGGTTGACCCAGATAATCCACAGCTAATCGCTGAGGCATTGGACAGGCTGACGGCAGATCAGGAGCTAAGTGAATGCCTGGCAAAAGCGGGGCAAAAGCACGCATTTAGTGCTTTTGATGTGAAAAATATGGTTGGTGCTTATGAAGCGATCTATGAAGCATATACGTAGATATGTAATCCATCGGCAATAACTACTTTTTTAGTCGTCACTTTTTTAGGTCTTTTAGATATTGTTTCAGTTCCCACCAGAAAGGCCCTAGATCACCCAAACGATTGACTTCATGCCTTGTTTTAAATGGCCTTGGTAATAGAAAATGTAGTACCGCCCGAGACTTATCCATAAAAGAAAATTCTTTATCTCGAAGCGTCAGGTATAAACAATCCAAATCGCCCAAAATCCATCGTAGGCGCTTGCCTCTTTTATAAGATTTGAGAGGTGTTATTTTTTCACCGCAGGATATCTGATATAACAACCAGGGAAAATCGACGCCAGCATCAATAGCCAGCTGTAATGACCCCCAGAAACGTGTATTGATCTCCATTAGGTAAGGAGTACCAACGTTCGATACTTTAAACTCCACCATAGCTATACCATGCCAGCCAACATGACCAAGCAAGGCCTGAGTATAAGATAGTAACTTTGAATTCACCGCGGTACTTTCAGAAAGGACACTGACACCCCCTCTGGGTGGTTTCTCTCGTAAACGTTTATGAGCGAAAAACGCCAAAGGCTTTCCTTTATCGTAAAGTGCGAATATACCTTCACCCTTGCCCGGAACACATTCTTGCAGCATAAATGGATGTGAACGAAATGCAGGATCGTTTTTAAGTATATCAGTAGCTGCATCAACAGTGCCTGCAAAACTGACAGTGGTATGCAACCATTCTCCCTGATATTCAAGCCAAGATTTGCCGGGTTTGAGAACCAGAGGATAATTTAGCATGTGTAGCTCAACAGGCAGATTTTCAGGAGAGGCCGCATACCAGGTATTGGGTATGGGTATGTCGAGAGAGTCTGCCAGGTGCATAAGAGCATACTTATTAGCAAGTGCATCAACGGTATTGATATCTGGAAAAGGTAGAGTAACGCCGGGTAATGCGTGCTGATGGTTAAGTAACAAGTTAGTTGTTAGCTCGGTCATCGGGAAAACGATATTAATATTTTCCTTTTTGCATAATTCGGCAATAGCAAAAATAAATTGTTCAGGGTGTAGGCGTGGTGAAGGGTATGAAAAATATTGCTTCGAGTAGCGCGAACAGCCCGACAGAGTTGTCTGTGAATCATCAGCAGTTATTATCGAAACACCACGACTACCTAGTGAGCGCGTTACCGCCAAAGCGGAGCGCTGGTTAGCATCTAGAATAAGTACGGTTTTCATGTAGAATGTATTCGTTCATAGTTATTTAGCAAGAAATTCATAGGATTATATCCGTTTCCAATGCGTTGCCAGAAACAAATTTGCCATAAAAAGGATTATCGTGAATAAAAATCGATGGCTAGCCAATCATTACGGATCACGCCGAGGCTTTGTGTTCACCTTCTGGTATCGGTTTCTTTATCTATTAGGTAACTATCACGCTTATCGTCAGGTTGAATGGCGCTCAATTGAAAGGCTGGTGTTCATTTGTAAAGGAAATATCTGTAGAAGCGCTTATGCCGAAGCGGTAGCTCGTTCATTGGGTATTAATGCAATATCCTGTGGACTTGATACTATCGAGGACGCACCTGCAAATGAGGCTGCGATTAGTGCGGGAAAGCAACTGGGCGTTAATCTTGAAAGCCATTCGACAAGTCCAATAATGTACCAGGTACTTAAGAAAACAGACTTGTTAATTGCCATGGAACCTTGGCAAGTTGAGTTTTTGGAAAAGAATTTGTCTAGAAAGCATTCATGTACATTATTAGGACTGTGGTCACAACCAGTATTACCGCACATTCAAGATCCATATGGGTCATCCCCGGAATATTTTGAGAAATGTTTCATATACATACAAAACTCAGTTAATGAACTTGCCAGGAAGATAAATGAAAAATCAGGCAATTGAATTGGCGGATTTATACGCATTTAAACTGGGATGTCTGTGGCGTGCGCTTAAAGCAGAGCACCTTTCTTTGTGGATGTTGTGTATATACTTTTTCCTCGAATATGTGCGCCCGCAAGATTTATACCCTGTGCTAGACATATTGCCATGGACGCAGGTTTTTTTAATTGCCACGATAGTGACTGCATTTTTTGATCATTCTGTGCGTTGGGTGAGTAATGCAGAGAATAAACTTCTCATACTGTTTTTGATAATTGCAACTTTATCGGGTATTTTTGCGTTTATGCCAGGTCGATCGCTTAAATATTGGGATGTTCTTGGTGGATGGGCAATTGCATATTTTCTTGTTATCAATATTGTAAATACTGAAAAAAGACTGATATTGTTTTTATTGGCTTACAGTCTGTTTAATTTTAATATGGCGCAACATGGATCGCTAACATGGATTATGCGTGGATTTTCTTTTGCTGATTTTGGGCTGTTAGGATCTCCCGGCTATTTTAGGAACTCAGGTGAATATGCTGTTCAAATGCTAATTTTTGGATCATTGGCAATCTCTATTGTTGTTTCATTAAAAGGTTATTGGGGGCAGTATAAAAAATGGTTTTTTTATTTATGTGCGGCTACTGGTTATATGGCAGTGATGGGTGCTAGTTCTCGTGGTTCACAAATCGGCCTGGCAGTAATAAGCGTATGGTTTTTACTTAAACAGGAGGGCGGGTTTAAAGGCTTGTTTGTTTTGCTTGTTGCGGTGGCTTTTTTGTATTATTTATTGCCTGACAAGCAGTTGTTACGTTTTCAGGAAATAGGAGAGGATGAAAATTCATTGCAGCGTTTAACATACTACATCCATGGGATAAATGAAGTTATACCTAAACACCCCATTTTAGGGGTTGGATATCAGAACTGGCTACCGTATCTAAATTTTACTGTTCCAGAAGGGATGGGGCCAATGCAAAAAAATCAGGATCCTCATAATATTTATATTCAGGCAGCTGCAGAACTAGGGTTATTTGGTTTTTTAGTTTTTATTCTGCTAATAGTCTTTGCATTCAAAAATAATGCGCAAACAAGGCTGTTAGCAAAAAAAATAGATAATAATTTTTATTTTAATCTCAGTTATGGCTTAGATGCTGGGTTAATCGGCTATCTGATAGCAGGAAGTTTTGTCACAATATTATATTACCCCTTTTTCTGGGTGCAAATATCAATGATTGTTATGCTTAATAATGTAATGAAAAGGGTATATATTTCCAACGATAGTACTATGTACAAAAAAAGGCTAGAAACAGGTGTGAAAAGGAACTTTTAATGCTGATAACGACGAATTAAGAAAGGAATAGATATATGTTGTTTAATTCCTATAGTTTCATTTTTCTTTTTTTACCTATAACATTGTCCGTTTTTTTTCTTACGGCCAGAATAGGTCGGGAGGCGGCGATAACCTGGTTGGTACTGGCCTCGTTATTTTTTTATGGCTGGTGGAATTCGATATATCTAATATTGATCATGATATCAATGTTCGTTAATTTTTACATTGGCAATGTAATAAGTTCGAATTACAAAGAAAATAAAATCAAAAAATCAAAAATATATTTATTGTTGGGGTTATTTTTTAATCTTGGTATATTGGCCTATTATAAATATGCAGGATTTATTGTTTATAACATAAATGCCTTTTCGGCGGATCAGATTAGTATAACTGAAATAGTATTGCCCCTGGCTATCTCATTTTTTACTTTTCAGCAGGTTGCATATCTAGTTGATGCTTCACGGGGAATTGCGCAAGAATACCGATTTTCACATTATGCTTTATTTGTGACTTTTTTCCCGCAGTTGATCGCTGGGCCGATCGTTCATCATAAAGAAATGTTGCCGCAATTCATGCAGAGTGAAACCCTAAAACCACAGTTCGAAAATATAGCTATTGGATTGACGATATTTTTTATTGGTTTGTGTAAAAAAGTTGTTTTTGCAGATGGTGCTGCTCAGTATTCGAGCCCGATATTTGAAGCTGCGAGTACAGGGTCGACGCTAACATTTTTAGAAGCCTGGGGTGGTGTTTTAGCATATACCATGCAATTATATTTTGATTTTTCTGGTTATTCTGATATGGCCATAGGGGCGGCTAGACTATTTGGTATCCGTTTACCTCTTAATTTTTTCTCACCCTATAAGTCTACTAGTATTATTGAGTTTTGGAGACGCTGGCATATAACATTGTCACGGTTTTTGCGAGATTATTTATACTTCTCCATGGGAGGAAATCGTCGAGGTAAATTGCGTCGGTATGTTAATTTATTTACTACCATGTTGCTAGGTGGCTTGTGGCACGGAGCTGGTTGGACGTTTGTAGTATGGGGTGCATTACATGGTTTCTATTTAGTTGTTAACCATGCATGGCATCGTTTTCGTGATGTATCGGGTGTGAGTGGAAGCCGGTGCCCTAAAATAAGTAAGTTTGTAGCATGGTTGGTAACGTTTTTATCAGTAGTGATTGGCTGGGTGTTTTTCCGTGCCAGTGATTTTGATAGTGCTATTGCTATTTTAAAGGGCATGGCAGGCATTAATGGACTTGCAATACCAAACGGAATTTTGGCGAGACTGGGTGAGGCTGGAGTGTGGTTGCAAGGAATTGGTGTGGGTACAAGTCTTGGTGGGGGTTCAACTCTGATATTGACCTATCTTTGGATCATGGTACTTTTGTTTGTGACATTAGTGCTACCTAATACTCAACAGATTATGTCAAAGTTTTCTCCTGTGTTATCTGAATATAAGTCTGACCCTATTTATTCAATTAGCATAGGAAGAAACTTTGAAATGATACTATTATGGCGACCAACCGTTATGTGGTCAATGATAATTGCGATGATAGCAACATTAGGTGTTCTTGCACTTACCAGCGTATCTGAATTTTTATATTTTCAATTCTAAATGACAACAAAAAAAAATAATTTTAGGAAGTATGTTGTTGTAATGGCATTTATATTTTTGATATTTCTTGGTATTTCGGTGGTTATTAATTATTTAGTTGACCCATATGGATTGTTTGATTCAAAAAGAGTTAATGGCTTTAATCAGCTTAAGCCAAAAGCAACACGACACGTTCGTGTAACTAAACCATATCTTGTAGATGTATTTAATCCACGATCAATAATTGCTGGCAATTCGCGTCCTGAAATAGGCCTAGATCCAGAAAATAGTTGCTGGCCAGAAAGTTATCGGCCAGTTTTTAATTTGAGCGTGCCAGGTTCAAGTGTGTATATGGCTGCTCGTTATATTCAACATGCTATTGCTGGAAATGAAATAAAACAAGTTTTTTGGGGGTTAGATTTTAATGATTTTTTAAATGATGTGGCAAGAAATGAAAGCGTGGTGACCTGGCCGCCTGTTGAAGAAACATTTGAGGAACGGTTAAGGGTTAGGGCCGATGGTAGTAATAATGATATATATTACTGGAGTAAAATTAAAGATCAGTTAACTTTTTTATTTTCACTTGATGCACTTGCGGATAGTTTTAATACAATAGTCCGACAATCAAACGAGCGCACACCAACAATCCGGCGTGATGGTTATAATCCAGCTAAAGACTTTCTGGATATTATTGCATTGGAAGGTCAAGGTTTGATTTTTAGGCAGACCAATATAAATACATCAGCAATGTTCAATAAGCCCGAGCGTACATTATTCACAAATAATAATACTTCGCTGCAGTTTGAAAGTGTACGACAACTATTAAAATTTTCTCAAAAAAATAATGTAAATGTAGTGTTATTTATTAATCCATATCATTCAGATTATTTGGAGACTATTGAAATAGCGGGACTTTGGGAACATTTTTTATTATGGAAGAAACAGCTAACGTATTTGGCAGCGGAATTTGCTGTGCCCTTATGGGATTTTAGTAGCTATAATGAACTAACTAATATTCAGCCACCTGTGATTGGTGATAATAAAAGCATATTGCGCTGGTTTTGGGAGCCGGCCCATTACCGTAAGGAGTATGGTGATTTGATATTGAGCCAGATGCTGAATGGTGCATGTGACAATAGCGATGTAATGCTCTCGGGGCAATTGCTTAAACCGGAAAAACTGGATGACTATATTATTAAATTAAATGAAGGTTTAAATTACTATAAGGATATACACGCAGAAGCAATAGAGCGTCTTCTCAACATAGTCCAGTTAAGAAATAATTAATTTGCTCTTTATTCCACCAAATCAGTTGGTGGTGAGCGGTGGTATTGGTGGATATACATTAGCGTGATCAGAGATTTTTGCACCGATTTTATTGTCGGAGGCGATTTCAAAATCATCAATATAGATTTGACCGATTGTATGGCTTACATGTTGGAAATTTCCCCAGAATGAAGCGCGTTCAACAACTGGCAATTTCATTTTAATAATTTCTACAATGGGTGTAGCGCCATCGGTATCCTCTTTGCCGGATTCAGAAATCCAGAGACGGTATTCACCATCATTATTGTATGTTTTACCTGATGTGTCGGCTTGATCTAAAGTCGCGGCTAAGAATTCTTCCTCAATGTAATACCATTTGCCGCGTTCAAAATTTAACCCTTCGGGCATATCAGAAGGATTCGGTCCGGGTTGATAAACTGTAGTTTTTCCATCAGGTTTAATGTTAGTAGTAATTGTTTCGACATTGAAAGTGATAACCAATGGGACTACAGGGTATTTGTCACCAAACCCTGTTGCATCGAAGTACATCTGAGTTAAGTTTGCATAATCATTAATGTTTGACGACCAGTAACGAAGTTTCATATTTGCTGGCTTTGCCATATCCATTCTCATGTAGAAACGCCGGTATATAGATTGTCCTGGAGCTTGTGTTCCAACAACATTCTCAAGGGAGTTGATTAATATGTTGCAGTCATCTCGCTGGTTTACGTTGCTTGTGAAATTGCCATCAACCCCGCACTGCCTTGCTATGTAGATGTTATCGTTGGCATTAAAAATAGCGGGATCTTTGTTAATTCCAGGGTTGAGCAGCTTAACTATTAATTTGTCATTGGTGGCGTTTTCATCTTCTACGGAAATAATTTCCCATTTGGAAAAGCCTTTCGTCTCATTGTATAGTAATCTACCTTTTTTGGCTGCAGGACCTTTGTTTGCTGAAAGAGTTAAGTCCTCTTGTGTGTCGGTAACGAAATATTTGTCACCACCAGGAGCAGCATTGGAGTTGTGTAGTAACAGCTTTCCTCCACAGGTATTGCATCTGCCGTTACGTCCATTAGGGTTAAGCTTTAAACTAGATGTTCCGCTGTGAGCAATAGTGTTTGTGAGTTCATATAAATTCCCAGGAGAAGTTGCGGTAGCCATTCGTGCAGGTAGAGCCCACACAGGTAAAGGGGTATCGATAGGGTCAGGTAAACCTGACTCAAAATCTAACTTAAATAAAGGTGCAGAGTAAGTATTAGTGGCTGAGACGGCTATTATGATACCTAAAAGACTAAATCGAGTCCAAAAGATGGGAGATGTGTTTATGGTCATATAGTTAACTCTTGAGTGGCATCACCAAAGTGTGAATATTTAAGACTAGGGCTTTGACTGAATTATACGTACTGATTATATATCCAATTTTGAAATTGCGCATGTATAAATAAAAAACATATTGAGCATCGTGTAACTAGTTGAAATTACATACTATTTAGTACCAGATGATTTGAAAGGATTTAGAGGATGTTTTTTGAGGCTGAGGCTTCTTTTCTCAATAACAAGCCATGAAGTCACAGCAAGTAGTGTGGTGATAATCAATGCATAAATAGCATAATCAAGACTCTCAGTATAACCAAGATAAATCATAAAATTTACAATTGGCATATGATATATGTATGTGCCATAGGAAATATCATTGCCTTTTAATAGTGTTTTACTTAGTCCTGCAAATGAATACGAAAAAGAAAAAGCTGTGGACACTAATATAAGAAAAACAATAGGATTGATATTGTTGCCTAGTGCGATTTTATATGTTTGGCTTAAGTACCCTACTATGCAATATATAATGAACAGATGTATAAATTTATTGGCTAATAGCTTGTAAAAAAATGTAAAATTTTTCTGTGCTAATACACCAAATAGAAACATATAAAACCAGGGTAAAAAAGATACCCGAAACAATTTGTACAGAACATTATTATGATATTCATCAGGGATGTACGCGTATATTCGGTTTATAAACAAAAAGAAGATGATAAGCAATATTAGCTTTAGATTATGTTTTTCAGTATCTAATAATTTAAAAAAAGAGTAAATAACAGGTACTAGAATATAAAATTGAATCTCTACAGTAATCGTCCAAAGGCTGCCATTTAAAACTCCGTCACCATATGCTCTCATGAAGTCAGGGTTGTAAAATTGCAAAATTGAAGTCTTAGCAAAATACAGTGCCAGCCAGTCAATTGCACTGGCATTTGTTGTTACTAAGTAACCGCTTACATAAATAAGTATAAAAGAAAATGATACGCAGATAATTAGACCAGGATAGAGGCGCAGTATTCGATTTTGAAAATATTCAACAAGTTTGTGGTTACTTTCGTAAGATTTGCTAATTAAGAATCCACTAATGAAGAAAAAGATAGGCACGCCTGGAAACATCTGGGAGAAGTGTAGAAAATTTTTTAATACCATAGGCGGGTGAACGTGTAACATTTCCACACTATGGTTGACTGCCACCTGAAGGGCAGCAATTAATCGCAGTAAATCGAAGTTATTGATTTTATAGGTTTTGTTATTGATACCGTTCATCATAGAAACAGGTGCCTGTTTGGTTACTTGGATAGTGAGGTCAAATCACTGTATTATTATAGATCTTTATATAAGTTTATTGGCAAGTAATGGTATGTCACTCATATCTTTATAGTTAATTGAGCTGCAATGTGTTATAAATCGCAGTAGTTATACTACTGTATCAACTTAACTTGTATCGGTAGTTAGTATCTGTGATGAATTAAGAAGTCGTATGTCAATTATTCAACTTTTACCGCATGATGTGCGACGAGCGTTGTTCGCTATTGTAAGAAGATCAGAATTTTCCCGTATGCAAGATATGAGGAAAAATTCAAGGGGTGAGTATTCTTTTAAGCCTTTTGATGATACCAAAACAATATTTGTGCATATTCCTAAAGCTGCGGGAGTCTCAGTTTGCAAAAGCCTTTATGGTAATCTTGCAGGCGAGCATTCTTCGATTAATTATTATCAATATGTATTTTCAAAAAATGATTTTAGTCGTTATTTTAAATTTACTTTCGTTCGTAATCCTTGGGACCGGCTTTACTCTGCATATACCTTTTTAAAAAAAGGGGGCTTTAATAAGCAAGATGAAAAATGGGCGATTGAAAACCTATCCCGATTTACTAGTTTTGAGCAGTTTGTAATGGAGTGGGTTGTTGCGGAAAATATACATAAATATATACATTTCGTGCCACAAACAGAACTATTGATTTTTCCCGGCACCAATACAGTCGCAGTTGATTTTGTAGGATTTTTTGAAAATTTAGAGAATGATTTTGATTACGTTGCAAAAAAGATCAATAAGAATATTTCACTTCCCCATTTAAATAAAACGGATAATAAGCTTTTAGGGTATGTGCAAAAATATAACAGTATCATGATTGATGTCGTAGAGAAAGTGTACAAGGCTGACATTGATACATTTGGTTACTCTTTTGATAACTCAACGCTTGTGCAGCAACTAGCAAGGCGCTCGAGAGAGTAGTTTGATGCTGCGTTTAAACCTAGTGTTGAATTTGTACTTTCATATGCGCTTAATAAAAATAAAATCTTCTGTTTTTGACACCTAGCAATCGCAATTGAGAGACAGTATTAAATAGCATGAAAACAGTTAAGCGAATTGAAAAGCGAGGATGACGTTAGTGAAAAAATCTAAACCCCTCCCCAAAGTATTTGGAATTGGATTGAATAAAACAGGCACAACCACGTTAGGCGAGTGTGGAAAAATACTTGGGTATCGATGCACAAGCTGTGATAGAGCGTTACTTAAAGAAGTTGTTTTGAAAAATGACTTTACTCTTATAAAAAACACGGTGGATCAGTTTGATTTATTTGAAGATTGGCCCTGGCCTTTGATTTATAGAGAGCTTGATCAAATGTACCCGGGTAGTAAATTTATCCTGACAACACGAAAATCTGAAGATGTATGGATTGATAGCATCAAAAGTTATTCTATGAAGACATCCCCGATAAAACATTGCCGAAAGCTTGCGTACGGGTTTAGCTTCCCGCATAAGCATGAGCAGCAATATCTGGATTTTTATAGGAAACACAACGATAATGTTCGTGATTACTTTAGTGGTCGAAGTAGTGATTTTATTGAATTATGCTGGGAAAATGGCGATGATTTTGAGAAGCTGAGTAACTTCCTAGAATGCAATAATCCTGAAGTCCCCCTGCCTCATGCTAATAAGGGTATAGATAATCAAGTTAGCAAGAGTCGACTATTTATGAATAGGCTATTAAGTTTTTTCTAACTTAGAATATATATTATCTGCCATGTAGATGACTATGCTTGCGGACTGATTAAACAATTTAATCAATAATCTACGTATTTGACGTATGATGGTGTTGCATCTAAAAAACTTAAAAGTCATGGTGAGTAGGCATGTTATGGATGAATTTTAACGAATATATGGGATTTGTAGTATATGCATTACGTTCTAGTGTTATTTCAATAAAGCAATAAACTATGAAAAGTTTTCACAATATATTATTAGTTGCTAACTACGTATCAGATGTAGGCTATTCATGGCATTTAATGGAAGGTTTCTGGGCAGCCATTGCGAATAGATTTTCTACAGATAATAGAAAAGTTTATCTTGTATTCCCTGAAATTAACGAAATTTCACCAATTCTAAAGGATGCTCCATTAGAAATTTGTGAGTTAGATTTTTCGTTGACGCTAGGTGCAAATAACAGCCTTGTAAAAAGATTTATTGAATCAAACAAGATAGGGTATATCTATATCACAGCATACCCATATTATCACTTAAAATATATGGCGCTGAAGCGTTGGGGAGTTAAGAAAATAGTTCATCACGACCACTCGCCTGGCGAACGTGCCAAAATAAAAGGAGTAAAGCGATTAGCAAAAAAAGTTATCTTAAGTGCCCCCGGGGTTACTTGTGACTTATATATAGGCGTTTCTAAATTTGTTAGAGACAGATTAATATCAAATGGTTGTCTCCCCCCATCTAAATGTAAATATATATTAAATGGCATATACCCTAGCAATGTTCCTACTGGTAGGTCAGACTATTCACGCAAAGAATTTAATATCCCCATAGATGATATAGTAATCGTAACTACAGGGAGAGCAAGTTATTATAAAGGTATAGACTTTATAATTAACTGTGCAAACTATTTAATTAACACGGAATGTTTTAATAATGTGAGCTTTTTATTTTGTGGTGACGGTCCAGATAAAAGTAAATTTATTGAACTAGTAAATGAACTAGGAATAAGTAAAAAGTTTATTTTTGCTGGATACCGAAGAGATATCCCTAATATTTTAAAATCTTGTGATATTGCGTTTCATGCTTCAGAGGGAGAGGCGTTTTCACTCTCTATACTAGAATATATGGATTCTGGTTGTGTTACGGTTGTTCCTGATAATTGCGGGAATAATGAAGCTGTCGTTCATAATAAAAATGGATTTCTATATCCAACTAAAGATCTTCAAGTGGCAGTTAATATTCTTAAGAAATTAATAAACGACGCTGCGTTACGAGAAGAAATTGCCAGCACAGCTCAGAAAGATGTTAAATTATTTTTTGATATAAATCGTACCGAAAAAGAACTTGTTGAAATGCTGGTACCAGTCTTCAATGCTACTGATTAGCAACACACGTAAGATATTTAGATGTATCTATAAGAGGAATTTTTATGACGGCGGATAATAATGAGAAAAGAATTAGAAGAATATTTTCGTGAGATTCTTAAGAGCGACGCAACGGAAGACAAAGAGGGAGCTCTTTCCTGGAGAATGTCTTGCTATGATTCCGGACAAGATATTGTCAACTATGTTGAAAATAATCACTTTCCACTTAAGCATAAAACGGTACTTGATTCTGCTTGCGCCTGGGGGAGTCATATTCTTTCATTTGGAGCAGCAGGAGCAGAAGTGTTTTGTGCAGACTTGAATGACCACTGTTATGATAAATTACAGGATTTCGCTAAACAACAAAAAATAAGTCTCAAGATAAAACAGGCGAACTGTGAAACACTGCCATTTGATGATTGTTCGTTTGACCTGATACTTGGACTAGAGCTAATAGAGCATATTGAATCACCACAGAAATATGCATTTGAAGTCTCAAGATTGCTGCGTAAAGGAGGGATTTGCATTGTTACAACCCCCTCGAGATGGAAGTCAGTGTACTGGGGTGAGCCGCATTATAATATAAAGGGGCTTACACTTCTGCCATTCGTGACACAAAGATTTGTGGCAACTCATATATTTAGAAAAAAGTATCCTTTTCCAATTACACGTCAATATAACACCGCCAGCGCAGTTATGCAGCCATTTCTAAATGCTGGGCTTAGTGGCACGTCAAAAATTAACGGTATAATTGCAAAAAAGACCAAAAATATTCCATTATTAAACAATATAGCTAAAGAGTTACTCTGGGATTTCATAGTATTTGAAAAAAAATGAAATTGATCAATTTTCTGCATCTAGTGACCCTTGTGGCTCTAAAGTATAGATATAATTGAGACGTGTGCGTAAAGAGGTTTTTGACTAATGCTTAGTATATAATCTTTGAGAATGCTATTTCTCCCATACACTAAAATGATTTGATTATTAGGAATTCTAGATGTTGTTCATAGCATGGATTGTTCCAGATATACTGCCTGTTAGCCGTGCTATTACACATGATGATACTAGTTTCATTTATCAGAAAGATGATGTGGCGATAGTTGAGAAGTAAATATAGACACTTAAAAACTGACGCAGAATGACAGAGTGGAAGCGAGTAAATATTCGAAATTATTGGCGGTTGTAATCTATAGACTGGACGAATGCGCATAGGGCTATATGGCAGAACCTATTAATGCTTATAATTTGTATGATAGCGACATGAATAAACTCAAAATTAGCTTTATTATCCCTGCCTATAATGAAGAAGCACGTATTAAAACAACAATAGAAGAAATATTGAAATCGATTCCCGAAGGTTTTGATGCAGAAATTATTGTGGTGGATCATGGTTCGCAAGATAAGACGCGGGAGATTGTTAGTGAAATGTCCGTTCCAGTTATGTTACATCCTGGTGGGACGATAGCAAGCTTACGAAATTTTGGCGTTAAACATGCTGTTGGCGATATTTTAGTTTTTGTTGATGCGGATGTGTTGTTGACGGAGAGCTGGATGCATAGGTTTCAAGAGATTGCCCCATCATTGGCTTCAGGTAAGCAAATATTAACGGGATCTTGGGTAAGTGTGCCGGTGAATCCAAACTGGATTGAAAAGAATTGGTTTAAACCTCTTCAAAAAGGTTCAAATACTCACATTAACAGTGGTCATATGATTATTTCAAAAAAATTATTTGATAAGATCGGCGGTTTTAATGAAGAGCTTGAAACAGGTGAGGATTTTGAAATATCTATGCGTGCCAAGTCGTTTGGACTTGATATTGTCGATGATGTACAACTGGTGGCGGTGCATGAAGGTTATCCACAGAATATTAAAGAATTTTTTCTTCGTGAGTTGTGGCATGGTAAAGGAGATGCATATACATTGTATTCACTTGTAACATCAAAGGTGGCTGTAGTAAGTTTGTTTTTTTTATGTTTGCATTTAATGTTTCTACATACATTTCTTTTCTCTGAAAAGATAATCTTACAGGCGTTTATCGCAGCAGCAATTTTTTTGATTGTTATGTTAGTGACAATTGCAAAATATAGATGTGCGACATTAAAAGAAATAATATGCAATATGTTTTTATATTATATCTATTTTTGGGCGAGGTCATTTTCATTAATGACATTATTTAGTAGAAAGAAACCAGTGAAACGAGAACGATAATGCATAGTTATTTGTTTATTTGTTGTGGAAATAGAAATTAACTTCTATGTGTGGTATCGCAGGATTAATTGATCGTCATTCCAATATTGAAATACTAGCGAAAAAAGGAAGAGCGATGATGAAGATGCTTTATCATCGTGGCCCTGACGGTGGGGATATATGGCTTGATGCTGCGAAAGGTATCGTCTTAAGCCATAGACGACTTGCGATACAAGATCTTTCTGATTACGGCAAACAACCTATGTTGTCTGCATCAAAGAGATATTGCGTGGTGTTTAATGGTGAGATATATAATTTTAAGGAGATTGCCTCTGATTTAAGCAAGCGTGGCCATCAGTTTTCAGGCCAATCGGACACAGAAGTTCTGTTGTCCGCGATCGAAGAGTGGGGTCTTGTGGAAGCCGTTAAAAAATTTAACGGCATGTTTGCCTTTGCGCTTTGGGATCTAAAGAATAATAGTCTTCATTTATGCCGGGATCGGTTGGGTGAAAAGCCGCTGTATTATGGTTGGTTGGGCGAGATATTTTATTTTGCATCAGAATTAAAGGCAATTAATGCGGTTGTTGAAAAGAGTCAACTGGAGATTGATCTCACGGGGCTGTCTGATTTTTTTAAGTATGGGTATATAACAGCGCCAAATTCGATCTATAAACATCTCTATAAATTAGTACCGGGAACTATATTAACCATTCCTGCATTTACTTCAGAAGCAAAAAACCAGTTTTCATCATACCCTGATACAGCGGCAATCAGCCCTATTACTTATTGGAGTGTTCATGGTTCTGCAAATAGCGGGCTTTCAAATTTAATCCAAAGTAAAGATGAAGCCATAGAGCAACTTGATGATGTTTTGCATCGTTCGGTTCGCCGACAAATGATTTCTGACGTGAAGATCGGTACATTTCTATCAGGCGGTATCGATTCAACAGTCGTGTCTGCGATCGCGCAGCATGAGAGTAATGAGAGAGTACGAACATATACCATTGGCTTTAGTGAAAAAGAATATGATGAATCTGCTTATGCAGAAAAAATAGCAAAACATCTTGGTACTGATCATCTGACGATGAGAGTACTGCCTGAAGATGTCCTCAATGTTGTGCCAGATCTGGCCACAATATACGATGAACCCTTTGCTGATTCTTCTCAGATACCATCTTATCTGGTCTCGAAGCTGGCGCGGGAACATGTAACAGTCTGCCTATCTGGTGATGGTGGTGATGAGCTTTTTGCAGGATACAATCGTTATTATTGGACACAATCCTTGTGGAAGAAAATGTCGATACTTCCTTACCCGGTGAGACGGGTGGTAGGAGCAATATTGTCGACGCCTACCCCGGGTATGTGGGACTCACTATATCAGCAATTTTCAGGTATAAACTCAGATGCATGTGAAAAACAAAAGCTCATTGGTTTAAAGCTTCAAAAATTCGCTGGTTTTATTCAACAAAAAGATATTTATAAAGCCTATGACTTTTTGATGTCGTATTGGCAGCATCCGGAAAACATTATAGTCAGGCAGACAGAGAGCCAAAGATATGGTGCACGATTAGCACTGCCGGCAACGGATAGCTTCGTAGATCAGGCAATGTATCTTGATCAGATGATATATCTACCCGGTGATAACCTGGCAAAGGTAGATCGCGCGAGTATGGCTGTAAGCATGGAGACTAGATTACCACTGTTATGTCATGAGGTTGTCGACCTGTCTTGGCGTATCCCATGTTCGATGAAGAATATAAATGGTGTGTCCAAGTGGCCTTTGAAACAGGTGCTATATAAATATGTTCCGAAGGAGATGATTGATCGCCCCAAAATGGGTTTTTCTGTTCCAGTAGCACAGTGGCTGCGAAGTGATTTAAAGGCCTGGGCTGAGGATTTAATAAGTTCGGTGGAAGATGGAAATAGCGAGCTAAACAAAGAAGCCATATTAAGACTATGGCGTGAACATATAGCTGGACGTAGAGATCATTCTCACCGTTTATGGACCGTGTTAATGTTTCTATCATGGTCGCAGGGATAAGGTGTTTTATTTTTAATATGGAAACATAAATGATGGAAATACAGGAAAAGCAAATTAAGAAAACAGCTACTCATACAGCTATTTATGCCGTTGGTGTTGTTACTCGACGTTTGGCAAGTCTGGTTATGTTGCCCATCTATACGCGTTACTTAACGCCAGCGGATTATGGTGTTGTTGAGCTTCTCAGCATGGCAATTGATATTGCAACTATTTTAATCGGGCTGCGAATTTCACAGGCAATGTTCCGCTATTATGTTCTTGCTGAGAAGGAAGAGGAGAAAAGGGAAGTTGTGTCAACGGTATTATTGACAATTATCTTGACAAGTTGTGTCGGAGCAACATTGTTATATTTGTTTTCAGAACCACTAGTGCAGATTATATTTGGAAGCAGCGAGTACATTCTTGAATTCAAGCTTTTTGTATTTACATTGATAACAAATGCTATCGCAGAAGTGGGGCTTAGCTATTTACGTGCTCAACAACGCCCGATTTTTTTTGTATTGGTAGGAATTGTTAGTCTTTTTACACAGGTCTCATTAAATATATATTTTGTAGTAATTGAGAATATGCATGTTACAGGTGTAGTCTATAGTTCTTTAATAAGTGGATTTATGATAGCAACGGGATTGTCTGCTTATGTTTTTTATAATGTTGGTTTCCATTATTCATTTAACTTTGTAAAAAGATTGATAAAGTTTGTCGCGCCTTTAGTAGTTGCTTCAATAGGAGCCGTTTATGTGGCGTACGCGGATAAATATTTTCTTAGAATATATGCTGGCCTGGCTGATGTGGGCTTATATGCATTAGCATCTCGCATAAGTTCGGTCCTGAATACGGTATATGAAGCTTTCAATATGTCATGGCAGGCAGATAGTTACCATATTGTAAAAAATGAAAACGCACGGCAGATATATGGACAGTTTTTTCGCTATGTAAGTGCTGCAATTATAATTACGGGAGTTGGCATTGCTTTATTCGCAAATGATTTATTTGCAATTATGACTACCCCAGAATATTATGCCGCCGGTTATATAGTGCCTATATTAATTCTATCGGTGATAGTTCGGATATATACAATGTTTTGCAACTTTGGTGCGGTTTATAGGGAGAAAACAGGTGTTATTGCGAATGCTTCATGGATAAGAGTTAGTATAGCAACAGCAGGGTATTTATTACTGATACCATATTTAGGTGTGTACGGCGCAGCTATTTCTTTAGCGCTGAGCAATGTCGTAGAATTGATATGGGTCTATACACAATCTAAAAAGCAATATGATATGGATCTTTCATGGAACCCCGTTTTTGCTATGATGTTTATAGCGGCGCTGATAGTTGGTTGTGGGTTATTGATGCCTATAGGAGAGATAAGCTTTTTTATATATCGTATTTTATTATTTGTGGTTTTTCTATCGCTTATGTATTTTTCTCCGGTATGTGGTCAAGAGGGCCGTATGTTAATAACAGAGGCATATAAGAAATTTTTTGATTATGTGTCATTTAAAATTCGTTAGTATAGTTGTGGGCAACTGAAATAAAAAATACTGACAATATTGATTATTAATATGATTGGTGATACTAATCGATTCTTGAATTTGTTATTTAATTAGTTTTTTATATTCTTTGCTATATTTGTTGGCATTCTCTTTTCCGGAGTATAGATTATTAACACGAACAAAAGCTTGTAGTGTTTTTTTTGAACTTTCTTCTGGCTGCTCATACAACTGTAAAATTTTTTTTGCATAACCTTGCGCAGTATGTTCATTGACTAGAAAGCCGCACTTGCCGTGATTTAAAAGATCAGGAATTCCTCCTGTTGCGTGTGCTATAATTGGAATCTTCAATGCCATCGCTTCTAATAGGATCATCGGCAGGCCCTCATGGTCCGATGTTAATAACAATGCATCCATTTTTTTTAGCTCAGCATGTAATTTGTCACAATGACCTTCAAAGTGAACGATATTCTCAGTTTGAGATTTTATATTTAGACGTTTAAGATCGTCCTTAAGTGGGCCATCGCCGTATATATGAAAGTTTATCGATAGGTTTGGATACGTTTCTTTTATAAACCGAGCAGTTAGTATTAATAAATCAATTCGTTTTATGGGAACTAATCTTCCGGCGAAACAAATTTTTATGGATGATGCTCTGCTATGGGTGGCTAATGGGTTTGGAGTTGTTAATGGCAGGGATTCAATATCAATGCCATTTTCAATAACTACAACTTTTTTATCGGGAAAAGTTGTTTTAAGTATTTTTGATAACTCACTTGATACGGCAATGATTTTACTTTGTAAAATCATTGCACTTAACCAGTCAAGGTACAAGATTAGTCGTTTTGAAATTTGATACCAGGCCGGTTTATGTTCTGCTGCACCATGTGCAGTTCTGAGCGAAGGAATGTTGCCATTCACTAATGCGGCGATACTGCCAAGAATGTTTTCTTTGACACGGTGAGTATGTATTACGTCAGGCTGAATATCTTTAACCGCCCGGATAAGCCTTAATAAAATATCGAAGCTGCTAAAAATTTTTTCATCAATAATAACGACATTAATGCCATGTTCTAGTAGCTTCTGCTCTAAAGTGCCATGATTAAGTACGATGACGTTAACCACGGTATCGGGTCTTTTGTTAAGTGCTTTAACAAGCGTGAAGAGTTGAACTTCGGCGCCTGCCCAGAGGTCACCGGATACGATGTGTAATACATTTATAATAGAATTTTCGCTTATTATCATGTAGGTAATATTATAGACTTTGGGTCATCCATATTACAGTCTGGATACTTAAATTTATATGGATAAATAATAAGATAAACATATTATGTCTGACTTTTTTGTGAGAGTCTTGAGCTTCTTATTTGTAAAATAAATTAATATTAAAGGCAGTGCCTATGAATAATCTATTGTGCTTAAGCTTTCAGCACCGTCGTACGGTCTAAGATATTGAGTGGATCTATCGAGCTTGACTCTGATATTTAGTCCCATATTGAATTTCGTGTTTGATTACTTTATGTGCAAATGAGAAGAAATGCTGTGTTCTATTCTGTTGTGATGTACATGTTTTATATGTTTTTGAAGTTGATGTCTGGTTTATAGTAGGAATTTATGGCGTTGCGTTCAATAATTGACTATTAACTTTTGTTTTATCGGATCTTCTAGCATTTAATTATGAGCTATGCACAGGGGCCTTTTTTGATAATCTAATGCGGTGTGCAAAATTCATTGACGGCCTTTCCACCAAAATATGCAATAACCACGCTGCCAGAATACTGACAAATATCCCAGAGCTTAGCGCAAGACTTGCCATTATCAAACTCATGTCATCACCAAATATCTTTTTCTCAAGCGCGATAAGTCGCCAACCGACAGATGGATGAACCAAGTACAGGCCATATGAGATTGTGCCTAGAAATAATAGTTTTGGTGAATTGAGCCAGAGTGACAGATTATTAGTCGTTGCTGCTATATAGATCAATATACAAACAACCAGAATAACTATTGTTGATCCGATTCGTAAATTGGCAACGTCAGGTGCAAAAAATAGCGCTGATATTGTAAATAAACAGGTAATAATGAACAGCCAGCGTGGTCCGCGACTAATCGTGCACCACCAGGTAAGTACGCCAAGAAAAAATTGGTGCCAACGATCAATAAATAGGCCTGGTATTGATTCAGGTAGAAAGTGTAAAAAAATCCCTAGTGAGACAAGAAAAGTTAACAGTCCAAGAATAGAAAATAAAGTGAATGCGATTTTATTGTCATCGGGGGTAAATTTTTTTAAGTTGGTATAAAGCACAAGCGCGCTGACTAAGACAAGGTAAAATTGTACTTCGTAACAGAGTGTCCAGAAAATGGGTATAAGATGTCCAAGCCCTAGCAACTCCTGCAAGTAAAAAAGATGGGCTACCAGTTGTTTTGTGTCTGGTAGTTTAGCTCCTAGATTAGGGTAAAAATATTGACTGAGGTAAATAAGACCGATTTCAAGAACAATGATCGTCCAGTAGGGCGGGTCGAGTCGGATAGAGCGGCGCAGTCCAAAATTGGCAAGATAGTGAAATGACCAGTTACCATTTCTAACGCTGTGGGCAATGACAAAGCCACTTATAACAAAAAATATTTCTACGCCGAAGTGGCCTGATTTAATGAGGTCATTGATAATACCTGGTAGATGTGAGCTAAAGGTTGCCTCAACAGTTTGACTTAAGTGAAAAATGACAACCATTAGAGCCGCAATGCCGCGTAAGCCATCGATTAGGGTGAAACGTTCCATGATTTAGGGTGTCATGCCTGTAGTGAAGTATCTGGTATATTGAGGTATTTAAATGTAGTTAAGCTCAAAATGATAAAAATTGTGTATATATAACTACTTTTAGTAAAAAAAACCATAGGTTAGTGGTGGCTGATAATGATCCTGTTAGTGAGCGCTTATAAACATGCCTCCCTGATTGCTCTTGCTTTATTTAGGTTCGCTTCTACAATTGTGAACGAGACAGGTGTATATAATGCTTCGAAATAGTAAATTATAGAGATTGAATGAAGGACAGCAATAATGCAAGAAATGAAATGCACAGTTTGTGGTGGTACAAATAACAGGCAGCTTGACTTCTTGCCAAGTTATGGCAAATACAATTTGATGGAATGTAACGAGTGTGGGCTTAAATACATAGTATCAGAAAACTTTGAAACACTGGATGACGATTCATATTGGGATGAAGTAAATAAAAAGATATATTCAATGCCTAATGTATTAAATGAATTCAAGAAAAAACAGAATAAATATCTTAAAAGAATGATTAAGTTATCGCCGCCGAATAAGCGTTTACTTGATGTGGGTTGTGGTAATGGTATTTTTTTAAACAATGCTAAGTTAAACGGTTTCGAAGCTGCAGGAATAGAGCCCAGTAGAATTGCAGTTGATTTATGTAAGCAGCAATACGGGTTCTCGCCGACATTGGGTTATCTGGAGCTTGATAGTGATTTAGAAAAAAATTTTGGGGCTCTTTCAGCATGGGATGTGATTGAGCACGTCGCAGATCCTAAAGATTTTCTTAAAATCTGTCATGCGCATCTTGTCAAGGGCGGTGTATTTATCCTTGAGACACCAGATGAATCAAGTTGGATTAGAGGGCTGATTAATATTATTGATAGTGTTAAAAAAATGCTTAAAATAGGGGCAGCATCTAACATTTACTACCCGTCTCACCGTTATTACTTTACCCACAAAGCAATGAAGTCCGTGTTAAAAAATGCGGGGTTTACAAATATCAAGATTTATAAAGAACATACCATATATTCGAAAGCGATTGCCAAAAATAGATTATATCGAAAGTTTACAAATTTTCAGATGCTCAAATATTATGTTGTATTCTTCTTGCTAAGGGCACCATTTTTATGGAATAAGCAAGTTGTCATTTGCGTAAAAAAATAACACGCAAAAAAAGAAAATTTTAATGTATCTTATGTTGGGTGCTTAATTCTGGAATTTATTAGATAGAGTTGGTAAAAATAATGCGTAGTTTGTTTTATCTGTTCGGTTTTCTTTGTGTTTATAGCTATTTTATATATCCTGTACTGCTCAAACTGATTCCGTCTAGAAAGATCATCGATGGTTATGAAAAAAGTGACAATGCGTTGCCAAACTTGAGTTTAATAATTACCGTGCATAATGAGGCAGATCGTATCAGGGAAAAACTGGACAACACACTAAAGATTGAATATCCACCTGAATTATTAGAAATCATTATAGCTTCGGACTTTTCGACCGATGCTACAGATAGTATTGTTGAGTCCTATGCAGATAAAGGCATCCGGTTAGTGCGTGCAGACGAACGTAAAGGCAAGGAGTATGCGCAATTATGTGCAATTCGTGTTTCGGAAGGTGAAATCCTGGTGTTCTCGGATGTGGCTACAAAAATCCCCGCAGAAGCTTTTCGTTTGCTGGCAAATCGTTTTGCTGATGAAAGAATTGGCGCTGTCTCGAGCGAGGATAGGTTCGTTAGTAATGATGGCAAGGTGGTGGGTGAAGGTGCTTATGTTAAATATGAAATGTGGTTACGTCGCCTGGAATCAGATAGAGCGGGTCTGGTGGGATTGAGTGGCTCATTTTTTGCGGCGCGGCGAGAAGTTTGTAAAGAGTGGGATATTTACTGCCCGAGTGATTTCAACACGGGCCTTAATTGTGCGAAAAGTGGCATGGTGGCGATTACCTGTCCCGATGTGGTCGGTATTTACAAGGATGTGAAAGATTCAGGTCTGGAGTATCGTCGTAAGATGCGCACCGTCATCCGCGGTATTACTGCGATTGCCCGTCATCCTGAAGTGTTAAACCCGTTTAGCATGGGCATGTTTGCCTTTCAGGTATGGAGCCACAAGATAATGCGTTGGGGGGTGCCATGGTTTATGCTCGCTTTTGCCGTTTTAACGCTCATTCAACAGGGGCAAGGCATTATTTACATGCTGGCGCTGCAGGCACAGTTGGTGTTTTATTCCCTGGCACTGGTCGGTTGGTTATCTCCCTGGGTTCGAGAAAACGTGGTAATAAGGATAGTTTTTTTCTTCGTACAAACTAATCTGGCATTGGCTCATGCGACACTTATGTTTATATTTGGTAAGCGTATGACCGTGTGGACCCCTTCTCAGCGATAGATGTTTTATCAACTGTCACCTGTTGGTAATCCTATTCACCTGTCTCGCGCCGACCAGCCTGAAGTCTTACTTCAGGCTTTCGGTCAAGGCTATCAACCCCATTATTATGCTTCGGGTACGACGGCGCTGGCGGCAGCTATTGTGGCAGCTATTCGTTTGAAGCCGGTCGATAAACCAGAAGTCTTATTACCAGCCTATGGTTGTCCCGATTTGATCAGTGCAGCTGTGTTTGCCGGGGCAAAACCTGTGCTCGTTGACCTTGAAGCTGATCGGCCATGGATGGATATTGAGCAGTTAGCTGAAAAAACAAATACTAATACCGTGGCGATTATTGCGGTTAATCTTTTTGGTATTTCAGAGCGATTAGCCGAGTTGCGTCCGTTCGCAGAACGAGTTGGTGCTTTGCTGATTGAAGACAGTGCGCAGGCTTTCCCCAGCGGTAAAGAAAAAGATATATGGCAGGGCGATGTGGTCGTGCTCAGTTTTGGCCGGGGCAAGCCGGTGAGTTTGCTGGGTGGTGGTGCGGTGCTTTGTGATATGGAGCATTCAAGGCATAACGAATTGGCCGGATTATTACCGGAGGGCGTTACGCAAGATGCTGGAAACATACAAAAGCAGATTTTGTTCAGAATTAAGGCGGGATTGTATAACGGGATGATAAATCCCCGATTATATTGGCTGCCGCAGGCATTGCCTTTTTTGCATCTGGGCGAGACTCGTTACTACCCTTTACCTTCGCTCGAAGGCATGGATCGGGTTAAATTATCAATGCTGTCTTCAAATGTTAAAGCCTATCAAAGCGATTTGATGAGCGCGCAAAATAAACTGGCTGTGATTTTAGATGGCCAGGATCTGGAGGGGCGAGGTATCGTCGATTTACCTAAAGCCTGTAAAATAACGGCAGATAGGCGACTATTGCGTTATCCGCTTCTGATTGAGCCAGAAATACGAGATCAGCTGCACGCAAAGTTACTTAAACTGGGACTGGGACCTTCACGAATGTATCTAAAAGCGCTGCCAGAAATATCTGGTCTTGAAACTTTATTATCAGGTCAGGGCTTATTTCCTGTTGCGGCATCATTTGCTGATAGAATGCTGACCCTGCCTACTCATTCCCACGTGAGTCAGGCAGATATTGAAAAAATGTGTCAGGTAATATCAAACTGACGAGATAAACATAGGACCATGATTGTGATACTATTTTTTTCACAAAATGAAGCGTACTTTGGGATAGTTAGAAAAATGAAAGCTAATCAGATTTTATTTACCGGTTTTTTTCTTATTGTCCTGGGATTTGGCCCAGGTGGGTGTGCTATGCAGCAACCAAACCTGCCTGCACCATCCAAAGATGGTTTGAATGAAGCGCCCAGAGTGCTGGTTGATTCGTACCTAATGGCTGTTGGCGATCAGCTACAAATTAGTGTCTGGAAAAATCCTGAGCTTTCTCTTTCGGAACCGATTAGACCGGATGGTAAAATATCAGTGCCACTGGTTGGTGATGTTCTGGCCGTTGGTTTGACACCTGTAGAGCTATCAAGAATTATTGAAAGAAAATTATCTGCCTATATTAAAAATCCCAATGTGACTGTGATTTTGACCAGTCTACAGGGACATGCATTCCTTTCGCGAATTCGGGTTACAGGTTCGGTTGAAAAGAATATTTCTCTCACATATCATCAGGGAATGACGGTATTGGATGCCGTATTAGAAGCGGGCAGTGTTGATTTATATGCTGATAGCAATAGCACCAAGTTGCACAGGCGTATAGGCGCCAAAAGCGAAACCTATGATATTCGTCTTGAAGATATTATGAAAGATGGTGATATGACGACAAACGTCACTCTAATGCCAGGTGATATTATTACCGTACCCGAACGCGGGTTTTGATAAGTCTAAATTTTCAAACGCGGTGCTAGGAGAAACCAGAGGTGTTCTATATTAGGGAAAATTATTATGTATTGATTGCTTTTGTGGTGATGATGTTGATTAGTGTTACTGCAACGGCCATGGAGATAAAGCCTAATGCCCGCCTTGATATGCAGTACACAGATAATGCAAAAAAAGTCGCTGAAAATGAAAAAAAAGATTTAATTGTAACTACCAGCGTAGGCACAGGAATTAAAGAAGATACAGGGCCGATTCAATTAGACATCAATGGTTCGATAAAATATTTAGATTACACACAGGATACTTTCGATAATCAGACCTATTTTAATCTTGATGCAACGGCTAACTGGGAGATGTTGAAAGACAGACTAGGCTGGAAGGTGCAGGATTTTTATACGCAGCAGTCAATTAATTCACTTGACCCAGATACACCTGATAACACCGCAGATAGCAATGTGTTTACGTTTGGGCCCAATATTAATTATGCAATATCCGGCAGACAGTCGCTAACTATTAAACCGGAATTTCGGCGTTATGATTATGAACATCAACTCATAGATAATCAGCAGAACTCACTGGATGTAAGCTGGAAATATCATCTCTTCCGAACAGTGGAAGTAGGCATGCGAGGTGGTGTAAATAAAGTTTATTATGATGATCAGCAATTTACTGATAATGATTTCAGAAGTGTTCATTTTACACTTGCAGGCACACGTCCTAGCTATGACCTTAGTGCCGAGATAGGCTTGACACAGGTTAAGAAAAAAGACGTAACTTATGCACGTGGATTAACTGGTAATATGAGCTGGTTGTTTAATATAACGGGTTATTCAAGTATGCGCACTTACATTGCAACGGACCTAACCGATGCAAATAATAGTTTGTTAAATGCGTCAATAAATCCTGATGAAATTGACTTTTCAAATGATCAAATCTCCGCAGAGATTTTGCGTAACAGTATAGTCAGGCTTGCCTATCAAAGAAATAATGTTACATTAAACTCCAGGGTCTGGATTGAATTACGGAAACAAAATAGCGTATATCCAGTAGGCAGAGATGTGCAGACAGTAGGTCTTGAGTTTAATCATCCTTTGACAGCCACGTTGTCTTCAGGCGTTAATGCTCGTTATAGCAGTATTGAATTAATCGATGGTGACCGGAAAGATGCTGAGTACAGTATCGGGGGTAGCCTTAATTACCGTTTTTCTCGTAAGATTCTTGGTGCGGTTAATGTTAAATATTATGATAAGGATAGCTCCATAGATACAGAAGATTTTGATGAAATGATCGTGCTCGTTAGTGTTATATATGGTTATGGTGGTTAATGGGTTTAAGCATGAAGTTGTCATGACAAGTCTGGGTTATAAAATCTCGTAATAAATATTGAAGAGCAGGAAATAAAAATGAAAGCATTAGTGACAGGTGGGGCAGGTTTTATCGGCTCACATATTGTTGACCGTTTATTAAATGATGGTCACGAAGTAATAGTTCTTGATGATTTCTCTACAGGACATCGAAGCAATTTACCTGATAATAATTTACTAACAATAATAGAAGGTGATATTAGTAATTACGATACTGTTAAACGATGCATGGTCGGTGTCGACTGGGTTTTTCATAAAGCAGCAGTAGCCTCGGTGCCTAAAACAGTCAATGATCCTGTTGGTAGTAGCCTGATAAACTATCAGGGAACATTGCATCTGCTTGAAGCGGCAAGAGAAAATAATGTAAAACGTTTTGTGTTTGCATCGAGCGCCGCACTATATGGAGATGAGCCGACATTGCCTAAAGTAGAAACTATGTGCCCGGTCACTTTATCGCCTTACGCCGTTGATAAACTGGCATCAGAATCCGCCTGTGGCATGTATACAAAGTTATACGGACTGGAAACCGTTTGCCTGAGATATTTTAATGTCTATGGGCCAAGACAGGATCCATCATCACCGTACTCTGGCGTAATTTCAATTTTTACTAACAAACTTAAAAATAATGAAATCCCAACCATATTTGGTGATGGCGAACAAACACGTGATTTTGTATTTGTTAGTGATGTTGTAGAAGCAAACATGAAAGCCGTAACAGAAAATAACTGTACAGGTCAGTTTTTTAATATTGCCACTAGCAAAAAAATCACATTGAACAGTTTATTAAAAACTTTATGCGATATCTACGATATAGAATTCAATGTAAAATATGAAGAGGCACGTAAAGGCGATATTAAAAAATCTTACGCTACCATCGGTAAAGCCAGAGCCTGTTTAAACTGGAAGCCGACAGTAGAATTAAAAGACGGGCTGTCCAAGCTTGTTTGATGTTTTTTAATTGATTATCGACGGTAACCAGGTTGCCAGTCCCGGCCAGTAAGCCAGCAAGGCCAGGGCAATCAGTTGAATCATAATAAAAGGAATTACACCTCTATATATTTGTGTGGTTTTAATTTCGAGCGGAGCTACGCCGCGTAAATAAAATAACGCGAAACCAAACGGCGGTGTCAGGAAGGAAGTTTGCAGGTTGATCGCGATCATGATGCCGAGCCAGATCGGGTCGATGTCCATGGATAACAAAACCGGTGCAACAATGGGTACCACTACAAAAGTGATCTCGATGAAGTCGAGCACGAAGCCAAGTAAAAACATCACCAGCATCACCACAAACACAGCCGTGTATTTCCCGCCAGTTAAATCACCGAGCATTTCCCGCACCAGTTCTTCGCCACCGTAACCACGGAACACTAACGAGAATAACGAGGCCCCGATAAAAATCATGAATACCATACTGGTAACACGGGTGGTACCGCGCATGACTTCGCGCAGGTTTTCCAGTGTCAGCTGTTTTTTCGAGGCTGCTAAGAGCATCGCACCGACCGCGCCGATAGCCGCAGCTTCGGTGGGGGTAGCGAGGCCGCCGATGATCGAGCCGAGCACCGCCACGATCAGGAACAGAGGTGGCAACAGACTTTTAAATATCGCGTGCAGCACTGGCGTGGTGCCTTCGTCGGTATCCTGTACATGAGCGGGCATGGCGAGCGGTTTGGTGTAGGCGATGAATGCGATATAAATCAGGTACAGGCCGACCAGCATCAAACCCGGAATCAGCGCACCGACGAACAGGTCACCGACCGATAGCGCTTCAGGCGAAAAAATGCCCATATCGAGTTGTGCCTGTTGATAGGCCGAAGACAAAACGTCACCTAACAGAACTAATACGATAGACGGTGGGATGATTTGACCGAGTGTGCCAGAAGCGCAGATCATGCCAGTGGATATGCATGGGTCGTAACCGCGTTTCAGCATGGTCGGTAGTGACAGTAGGCCCATGGTGACGACAGTGGCGCCGACGATGCCGGTGCTGGCGGCGAGCAGCATGCCGACCAGAATCACCGAAAAACCCAGGCCGCCGCGTTTCTTGCCGAACAGGCGCGCCATGGTTTCGAGCAGGTCTTCGGCGATTTTCGAGCGTTCCAGCATGACGCCCATGAATACGAACAGTGGCACCGCGATCAGAATCTGGTTGGTCATGATGCCGTACAGGCGATTGGGTAGCGCTTCTAAAAAAGCAGCATCAAAGTGGCCGACCATCTGGCCGAAACCGGCAAATAACAGGGCGGTACCAGCGAGCGTGAAGGCGACCGGATAACCCGATAGCAAAAACACGAACACCGTGCCGAACAGATAAAAGGGCATCCACTCCATTAATGGTCGCCCAGTATTTTGTTAAGTGCACGCAGTATCTGTGCACAGGCCTGTAGCATCAGTAACGTGGCCATTACCAGTATCAGGCTTTTCAGCAGATAGACGCCGGGCAGGCCGCCAGCTTCGCGCGAGCCTTCTAATACAATCCAGCTTTCGATCACATACTCCCAGCTCACCCAAACAATAAAGAACATGAACGGCATCAGCATAAACAGTGCGCCGCATAGATCGACCCAGGCGCGGGTGTGTTCACTGAAGTGGCTGTAGAAAATATCGACACGTACGTGGCCTTCCTGTTGCAGGGTGTAGGCGGCGCCGGTCAGGAAGACGGCGGCGTGCATGAAGCCGATCGATTCCTGTACCGCGATCCAGCCGCTATCGAACAGGTAGCGCAGTACGACGACGGCAAAAGTGATCAAGACCATGAACAGCGTCAGCCATGAAACGGTACGACCGCTCCAGTCAATGAATCGTTCTATGGCCTCAGCGATTCTGTTCATACGCAATTATGAAACCCAGTACGATTGATATTTGGATTGTTTGGCGATGCGGTCGATGAGAATGGCTTTGAACTCATCTGGATTTTTGGTGTGTACCAGTTCGCCCGGACGTGGGAAATGTTTGTCGTACAGACGCGATAGCCAGAAACGCAATGCGCCGGTGCGCAGCAGTACAGGCCAGTATTGCTGCTCGATGTCGGTCAGTGGGCGGTATTGGTGATAGCCATTGAGAAAAGCCTGCACCTTGTCTTTATCCAGGCTGAAATCATCGAGGATACACCAGTCGTTGGCGGTGACCGCGAGATCGTAGAGCAGAGCATCATCATTGGCGTAATAAAAATCGATGATACCGCTGAGCTGGTCACCATCCCATAAAGAGTTATCGCGGAACAGATCAGCGTGTACCGTACCGCGTGGCAAGTCGGCATCTCGATTGGCTTTCTGGAAGGCAATTTCGTCATTCAGAATTTGAAGGTCTTCGGCGGGCAGTTTGTTCTGCAGGGCGTTGGCGGTTTCTACAAACCAGTGTGGCCCACGCGGGTTGGGCTGGTGCTGATCAAAGCTGAGCCCCGCAGCGTGCATTTTGCCCATGGCTACGCCAATCTGCTCACAGATGGAAACCGTGGTTTTTGTGATGCTGCCCCCGACCAGGCGTTCGACCAGTGCTATCGGTTTGCCGGCAAATAGTCGTAAATAATGACCTTCATTGTCGGCTACGGGATTGGCGCTGGGTACTTTGTGGTCGGCCAGATGGTGCATCAGGTTGAGGTAGTACTGCATTTCGTCTTGATTATGGTGCTCGAAAATGGTCAGTACGAAACGCTGCAGGGTTCCATCTTTTATCGTATCGACGAAGTAGTTGGTATTTTCAATACCATCGCTGATGCCACGGTAATCTTTGAGTTCGCCGACGTTATAGTTGGACAGGAATTGTTCCAGTTCGTCGCGTTCGATGGTGGTGTAAACAGACATAATCGGTACAGTAGTCAAAAAGTGGGGGCATTTTAGCCTATACCGCGGCAAGATTCAGGTGCGTTTGCTGGTGTGTTCAACAGGGGCTTTGGGATAAACTGCTGCGAAAGTTATTGTTAGTAAGTAAAGAGCTTATGATCTTTGTCGGTTCGAACCATCATGATTTACTGCCATTATCAGCAGATTATTTAAATTGGAATATATATGTCAGATTCGCAGAAATCACCCGCTAATCAAGCAGAGATCCCGCCTATCATTCTGGTCGATGGCTCGTCCTATCTTTACCGTGCTTATCACGTGCCGCAGCTGCAGCGCCTGACCAACAGCAAGGGCGAGATGACCGGCGCGGTCTATGGTGTGATCAATATGCTGCGCAAACTGCGCGAAGATTACCAGCCCGAATACATGGCGGTGGTGTTTGACGCCAAGGGCAAGACCTTCCGTCACGAGCTGTACGCTGATTACAAGGGCACGCGCCCGACCATGCCGGACGATCTGCGCAACCAGATCGAGCCGCTGCACGAACTGGTCAAGGCCATGGGTTTCCCACTGATTTCCGAAACCGGCGTCGAGGCCGACGACGTCATCGGTACGCTGGCGCTGCAGGCCAGCCAGCAGGGCAAGGAGCTGCTGGTCTCCACCGGTGATAAGGACATGGCGCAGCTGGTCAGCCCGCACGTCACCCTGATCAACACCATGAGCAACAAGCTGCTGGATGAAGCTGGCGTCGAAGAAAAGTTTGGCGTCAAACCCAATCAGTTTATCGATTACCTGACGCTGGTCGGCGACACCTCGGACAACATTCCCGGCGTGCCCAAGGTTGGGCCAAAAACCGCCGCCAAATGGCTGGAAGAATACAAGACGCTGGACAACCTGGTCGAGCACGCCGACGAGATCAAGGGCAAGGTCGGCGAGTATTTGCGCGGCGCGCTGGAACAGCTGCCGATGACGCGTATCCTGACCACGATTCGCTGTGATGTTGAGCTGCATGAATCGCTGGAAGATCTGAAAATCGGTGATGCTGACAGAGAAACGCTGGAGCGTTTGTACACCGAGCTGGAGTTTCGCAACTGGCTGGATGAACTCGCCGGTGGCGTCGAGCAGAAGCAGGCAAGGGTGAAGCGGGAAGCGACTTACGAAACCGTGCTCGACAAAAAAACGTTCAATGCCTGGCTGGAAAAATTGAAAAAGGCCGAGCTGTTTGCCTTCGATACCGAAACCACCAGCCTGGATTATCTGCAGGCGCGTATCGTTGGTGTCTCGTTCGCGATCGAAGAACACAGCGCGGCCTATGTGCCGTTCGGCCACGATTACCCGGGTGCGCCCGAGCAGCTCGACGAAGCTACCGTGTTAGGTTCACTGAAACCGCTGCTGGAAGATAAACACAAGGCCAAGCTCGGCCAGAACCTGAAATACGACGCCCACGTTCTGCAGAACCACGGCATTATGATGCAGGGCATCGCCGAAGACACCATGCTCGAATCGTACGTGCTCGACTCCACCCAGCGCCACGATATGGACACCATGGCATTGCGCGTGCTCGGCCACAACACCATCCATTTTGAAGACATCGCCGGCAAGGGCAAAAAACAGATCACCTTCAACGAAATTGCACTGGAACAGGCCGGGCCGTATGCCGCCGAAGATGCCGACATCACCCTGCAGTTGCACCACGTGCTGAGCGTAGAATTAAAAGCCAATCGCGGTCTGCTGGAAGTTTATCGCGACATCGAAATGCCGCTGCTGCCGGTGCTGCAACGCATCGAACGCAACGGCGTGAAAGTCGATGTCGCCATGCTGCACAAACAGAGCAAGCAGTTGCAGACGCGCATGGCCGAAGTTGAGAAGCAGGTGTTTGCACTGGCGGGCGAACCTTTTAACCTGGCGTCGCCGAAACAGCTGGGCGTGATTTTATTCGAGAAGCTGGGCATCCCGTCGGTCAAGAAAACTAAAACCGGGCAACACTCAACCGCAGAAGAAGTGCTGCAGGAACTGGCCGATGATTACGAACTGCCTAAACTGCTGCTCGAACACCGCAGCCTGAGCAAACTCAAATCAACCTACACCGACAAACTGCCATTGCAGGTCGATGCCGACACCGGGCGCATCCACACATCCTATAACCAGACCGGTGCGGCTACTGGAAGGTTATCGTCATCTGATCCGAACCTGCAGAACATTCCGGTACGCAGCGAAGAAGGTCGGCGCATCCGTCAGGCCTTCATCGCCGATGACGGCAAGTGCCTGGTCGCGGCCGACTATTCACAAATCGAACTGCGCATCATGGCGCATTTGTCGCAGGATAAAAGTTTGCTCAAAGCTTTCGTCGAAGGGGTCGATGTGCATAAAGCCACCGCCGCCGAAGTCTTCGGTATACCGCTGGATGAAGTCGAAAATGAACAACGCCGCGCCGCCAAGGCGATCAACTTTGGTTTGATTTATGGCATGTCCGCGTTTGGTCTGGCCAAGCAGCTGGGCATCGGTCGTTACGAAGCACAGGATTATGTGAATTTATATTTTGAGCGTTATCCCGGCGTGAAAGATTACATGGATAGCACCCGCGAAAAAGCCCGCGAGCAAGGCTTTGTCGAAACCGTGTTTGGCCGGCGTTTATATCTGCCGGAAATCAACGCCCGCAATGGCCAGGCCCGGCAATACGCCGAACGCACCGCGATCAACGCGCCCATGCAGGGCACCGCCGCCGACATCATCAAGCGCGCCATGATCAACGTCGACGCCGCGCTGCAAAGCAGCCAGCTCGATGCCATCGTCGTCATGCAGGTACACGATGAACTGGTGGTGGAAGTGGCCAAGTCGCAGGTAGAAAAGTTGAGCGATTTATTGCGAAGCAATATGGAAACCGCTGCCGATTTGAGTGTGAAGCTGGTGGTGGATATTGGCGTCGGCAGCAACTGGGATGAGGCGCATTGATTGTAGGGTACGCCATGTGCATTAAAACGCTATTACCTAACCAGCAGTTTTAATTCATAGTTTAGGTGGTAGTGGGTATTATGCGGTGCATCCCTGCGCCTTACCCTACGGGCTCGCTGCGTTCATGCAAATTTGATCCATTCAAATTTGTCGCACTCACGGGCGAGGCGCTTTTTTTCCAACGGCATTAATAATGCGATGCAATATTCGAAATCAACCAAATCTGATCCCATTGATTTTCATTCAGCACTAAAAATATGGTGCGTATAGATCTGAACCCGTGTTTCTTTATCTAAATTATTTATGCGTACCTTAATTTTTCTTAGCAGTTTTTTATTATCTGTGACAGCTCATTTTTTATGCGTTTGTACGAATTGGGCAAGTTCCTATTCTCCAGACCTTCTAGAACTTTTAATATTAAGCTGATTTCCTTTATTTTATTATTCCTTTCAGTTAAAAGAAATTTTCTATTTGATTGCTCTTCCGATAGTTTGAAATGCTCTGACATTATTTTGACAGCCTTGTTAGAACATAATAAGTCCATTTCAAGATTGTAATTCATACATATAATACGCTGCTTGATGAGAAGATCCATAGCTTGACTATGATTGCTCTTGAGCATTGAAAGAATATCTGTTTGAGCTTTCTTGCTCGAAATAAGATCGTCTAGAATAATATTTTTTTTATAATCGTATCTGTATTTTGGAAGCCCTTCACTATTTCTACTAAGTTTAAGTTCGTCTCTTAAATATGGAATAAAATAGTCCTTGTCTAGTATTGCTAGATATGGAATGCCAAGCTCTTTAACAATATAAAAAGGATATGCCAGATTACGTACGCCGTCGATATTTACAACGCTTATACCATAAAGATCAAGATCTATTGAGTCTCGACCAGCAAGATATTTAACAACCTCTGCATCATTTTTGCTTTCTACAAAAATCACGTAATTGGCATAAAAAAAGTCGCTATTTCTATACAAATGGAATTGATAGTATTTAAATTTTTCTAAACCGTGATCTTCAAAAAAGGAATCGCTTAATTTGTATAATTTTGACCTAAAGCCACGGTTTTCATCAATCTCCTTCCTAACAAGTGAAATTTTTTGATGCTCTATGTTGTCAATTATCACTGTCGAGTGCGTTGTAAGTACAACTTGGGAAATTCCACTATCAGAGTTATCTTTTATAGAATTTATTAATTCTCTCTGGGCTTGAGGATGCAAATTTGTCTCAGGCTCTTCTAGGCCAAGAACGATATTTTTATGTCGTATTTTTGCCAACACCCTATGAAATGCAATTATGGTTAAGCTTTGCAAGCCAGTTCCACAGTCATCTAAATGATGTTCAACGCCAGCTTCTTTGATCAGCATTTGTATGCCATTCAGAAACGAAATAAAGTTGGATTGCTTATCAAAATTAAGAGAAAAACTAAATTTATGTCTGAGTGAGTAGAAGCTCTCTACTTCTTTTGAAATCTTCTTAAGTGCTCCGCTCTCTAGATAATCAGCCGCACTTTTAAACTTTGGTGTTAAATTATCTCTTTTTTGCGTTTCAGCTTTTAAATACTCTTCGATTAATTCTTTAATTAATGAATTTTCTTCCCATTTTAATTGATCTGGTGATCGATTCGGAGGTATATAAACGAAAGATATACTGCGCCTGAGTTGCTCAAGCAGTTCGTCTGGCGCAGTTACAAAGGTTTTTGCAGACTTATATTTGAAGGCAATATTTCTAACGGCTGGCTGATAGATTAATTGAACTTCAAGTTTGTCATTTTTTCCATACTTTAAAAGTTTTTTGGCTTTGGATATGCCTTTGAAGCCAATTGTGATTTTAGGTTGAGATTTAGACGTGTAGCTATGGTTTCCTTGATAAAAAAATGTTTCTTCTGCTTGGGGGTTAAAAAATGCATTTAATGCTCGAATCAGAGCAGACTTACCACTATTGTTCTGCCCGACTATGGCGTTAACAGAATCTAAGGAAACTCGGCAATGATCGATTGATCTGAACTTCTTAATATCAATGAAATCTATCTTCAAGATAACTTCCTTTTTATGTAGTTTTTACCGGAGAATTTTTAAGTATGTAAAGAGTTTAACTGTCTTATTTTTTGCCTTGGCGCTGCAATGACTTAACTGATGTTTTTTTATTGTTGTTAGCATCATCCTTAAAAATCTCGTCCTTCTAAATGGTGGGGTATTTTGAATTAGGTTATTTTTACGCTATCTGCGGGTAAATGGGAAGTGCTGGTTTG
>JAOUNI010000038.1 GCA_029881035.1 Gammaproteobacteria bacterium
ACCACCTGCGTTAAAGATGCCATGAGGTTTGGTAGTAGGATCTGCGGCTGTTTCTGTCGCAGTCAGGTTAAGATCAATATCGGTGGTGGTGCCAGCAACAGCAAAAGCACCATCAATTTCCCATGAGCGCGCGGTTAAATCAACTGTGCGTGTGGCTGCATTGGTGCCGTTAGTGGTGACAGTAACATTAGAAGAAATAATATCGCCAGCATCAACTACGGTGATATTACCAGCGGCATCATTTCCGGCTGTGGTGAGACTCAGGCTACCCGTTGACTGCAAATCTGTAGTTAAACTGATGCCACCATCCGCAATAACAGTTAATCCACCACCTGCAGTTACAAGACCAATACCACCAATATCGTAATTGGCACTTCCAGTATCAGTAGTCGTTAAATTAACAGAGCCAACACCAGCATTGATTGCCTCAGTTATATCAATACCGGCATCAGCTGAAGTGAGGGTAATGTCCTGATCTGTAACTGTGCTAATACCGGTGAACCCACTAACACCGCCAACTGTAAGATCGGTACCTGTATGAGTACTCTCTATCAGGATAGTGCCATCAGCACTGGCTGCAATATTGGCTGCAATGGTAGACACATCAATCGTACCTGCAGCTTCAAAGCCCAATATGGTTGCGGTCAGTGTATTACCACCGATACCTACAGAACCATCATCAATGTTGCCTGCTGTCGCTCTTAGAATAACTGTGTTATTGCCTTCATCAGTATTTGTATCGACAGTAATACTGCTTGCACCGATATCAAAGACATGATTTGCACCACTAGTTGAAATAGCTACGTCGCTAATATTAAGTGCGATGGCATTATTAATAGCTATATTGCCCGCAGTATTAGCAGCCCCAGTTGTTAAATCAAGAATTGTTGACGATGTTTTAACGGCATTGGTAAGACCAATACCACCATTTGCATTAAGTATAACTGTGGCAGCTACGTTGCCAGTGCTGATAGTGCCATTAACACCTGCCACGCCTTCAATATCACCCGCCGAAGAAGTTATCGTAATATCATTATTACCGGCATCACTGATATCTTCGGAAACGGTAATTGTGCCGGTCGAGGCAATAGTAATAGTGCCATCCACTGTTGAAACACCTGTGAACGAATTACCCAGCGCATCGGGACCAATAGTGGTTATGTCTAATGTTCCGGTATTGCCAATATCAATATCACCAGCACCACTTGATACAGCGGCTATAGAAGACACTACAGAATCAACTGTAATATGTCTTGCGGCACTTAGCTGCAATGAACCTGCGGTAATGACTGAGCCTGAAGATTGCTGAATAATATCCTGCGAATCTGATATTAATGAAACAACTCCAGCTCCCGCATTAATATCACCATCTCTTATCTCAATATCACCCTGGGCTGCAGTACCTGATGTATTATGAATAGTGATATTGACGTCGCTAGTCGAAGTATCAGCAAAAGCGAACTGAATTCCAATATTATTAGCATCGGCTATAGTGACGGTCTGATTACCTCCAGCGCCAATTGCATAAGCGTTATCATTTTTAGTCGATGGATCAAGCACCAGGGTAAGATCAGTAAACTCTACATCATTGGTCACTTTCGCATCACCAACGGCAATGACAGTTAAATCTGATGTACTGACCAGAACTGTATTTGCATTACCTATATCATCTGTTGAAGCAGTTCCAAGGCTTTCAAGCGTAATAGCAGCGGCCGTCAGTATATCGGTAGCAGTTCCGCTACCATTGATATCACCACCCGTAGCAGCTCTTATAAAAATATTATCATCACCCAGATCCAGTGAATTATTGAAACTCCAGCTACTAGCAGTAAGATCAATATTTCTAACACCAACGGTGTCGGCAATTAAAAGAGCATTGAGGTTAAGCGCAGTATTCTCAACTACGGTGATATCACAGGTTGCACAACTGGCAAGCTGTAACCTGTTTGCAGCACCCGCATTGACATCTACATACAATGCAGCCGTTTGGCCAATAGAACCTGCCGAGTTAATCGTCACACGACGTGCAGCTAATAAATCAGTTGCGGCCACACTGTACACATCACTGCCAGCATCAGATGTAGTTATGGATACATCAGCAGTACCTGCACTCACAAGCCCACCAATTTTGACATCGCCCACACTACTGACTGTCAAATTGCCATTGTTGGTGGTTATGGCCGCATTGACTTCAACCGTACCGCCGCCATTGATAGCGTCAGCATTTAAATTAAGTGTAAGTACTCTAGTATTGCTTCCTGTAGTCGCATCAATACCAGCGTTGATATAAATATTGCGGCCATCGAGTGTCAGACTTCTATCAGCACCCAGATCTGCCGTGGTATTAATCGCATCGGCAACCGTGATATCACCACCACCTGCTCCTGTTGAGTCAGCTGTCACTACCACATTGTTCGAACCTAATGCAGTCAGTAAATCAGCAACAGTAAGAATGGATGTATCCGTCGTTGTGGTTTCTTGAAAAGTCTCTGTCCCAGCTGCTGTAGTCGATTCAACATCTGTAGCACCTGCTGCCTGAATGGTAATGTCAGTAGGATCGAGAAGCAGTGCTCCGGTAATGCCATTTACTGCACCCGTATTAACCAGGCCCGCAAAATTCAGCCAGGATTTTCCTGACACCTCAACAAAACCGCCATCCCCTGAAACAGCACCACCTTGTGCTGAAATACTTCCATAATATTGTGTAGTTTGATCTGCCCAGACGATGACTTTGCCGCCATTACCACTTTCGGCTGCATCAGCAGCAATAGAAGAACCTGCGCCCACATAGGTTTGTGATGCGTTCTGAATATCGGAATTATTACCCTGATAGTCACCGCCAATTAATATGTTGCCACCGCCAATTGTGCCTGATGCGTTAACCTGTGATGAATCAAACACACCAACTCGATTACCCAATAACTGAATGTTGCCGCCTGTACCGTTATCAGCCTGTGCCGTTATTAGTGATTGAGCTTGCACGAAGGTATCTGCAGAAGACTGTAATGTGACGCTGCCAGCATTACCAGATGTTGTTGAGGCATCAATCAAACCACTGTGAGAAATATTTTCAGCCGTTACAACTATCTCACCCGCTTCGGCGCCCGATACATCCAGCGTGCCACTGTTATTGATATTGCCTGAAGAGCCGGCAAGCGTAATAACACCGCCTTCATTAATGACACGAGTAGCTCGAATAACTCCGGTATTGTTGACCACATTGGTGAACACATCGCGAGCGGCCCGACCACTAATTAAAACATCACCACCTTCTGCAATAATCTCGCCACTGTTCGAGATAGCACTGTCAAGTGACTCGGCATTATTGAGCACTTCGCCGGTTACAACTAATTGCAGCAGTCCGTCACCACTAAAATCCAGTGTTGCTGAAGTGGTAACAGCTAAATTAATTGAACCAACCGTAGCCAGAATTTTGCCATCATTAACAACTCCGGTGTCGCTTATCAGTGAAACGCCACCCGTCGATGCTGAAATGACACCACGATTGATTATCGAACCATCAAGCATGCCCAATGATTCAAATGCGTAATCACCAGACATAAATCGGCTAGCATCCATCTCAAGATTAGTCGCAAATAGACCATTGACCTGTACACGTGAGCCTTCTCCGAAAAGAATACCATTTGGGTTCATCAAAAAGAGCAACCCATTGGCCGTTACAGAACCAAAAATCTCAGAAGGCGATATATCATTGATGCGGTTTAATACCGCCGCGGTAGAAGAAGGCTGAGAAAACTGAACCAGCTCATTGGCACCGACATTAAAACTTTGCCAGTCAACAACCATATTATTACTGAACTGCTGAATTTGCGTTACCGATGAAGATGGCGCACTAATGCTACCCTGACCAGCAACAATTGCACCTCCTTGCGGTGCTGCTACTACAGAGAAACTGGTAAATACAGCCGAAAAAAACAGGCCACAGGCCACATCGAAAAGATCGGACTTCCTTCTTTGAAAACACTGTTTAGTAAAAAAAACCTTCATCTCAGTATCAACTTATCCATTTTTAAGTTTTGGAATATACATCGAATCTAACCTGTATAACTAAAGGTCAAATAGTACTGTACCTCATCAAGCACATTCGGAGCACCACCTGTCGCGCTAGGAATTGCCAGACCACTAAATGGTTTCGCTATATCCAGCCTCAACTGCATTTTCCCTGGCAATAACAGCTGCGCAGCAACACCATAACCGGAAACATTAAGCTTCTCCACATCACTGGTCAATGGGTCATTCAGTGTGCCATTTGCATAATCAGCAAACACAGATAACTGTAAAATCTCACCCCATTTCCAGCCATCAAAAGCTTTTGTATCATAGAAAAATGGCGCATTAAAATTCCAGTCCGCCGATAAGAATATACTGCTATCTCTTAACGCCACAGATGGAGCAAAAGCCCTTACGTTGTTAGGGCCTCCCAACCCAGATTGCTCGACAGGAACCAGTAAATCTCCCGAATATTGTCCTGAAAAACGTAACAAAATGTTCTGAAATTTATTTATCAGCTGTAAACGCGCTACGTTCCAGTTTAGCTTTGAAAAATCACTGGTCGCATATTTTTTTGAGCCACCCTGGCGCCCAGACGTGATACCATTTTCTTCGCTCGTTGATCCCAGAAAATCATCAAAACCCTGCGTATATTTGATTGTTCCCTGATTAATACCTTTGTACTTCTTGTCGAGCATATCAAAACCCATCTCGATCACCAAAGCACTTAAGGTAACATCATTCAAAATAGTGTTAAGTAGTTTTGTTTCAGCCACCTTATGAGAAAGTTCTAATTTTCCATAAATATTACTATTTCGGCCACGCATAAATTGATGACTAACAAACAGATTACTGGAACTGACCGAACCACTAATATTGTCCACCTGTAAATCACCAACATCATAAGTATTAGTCGACGCACCTAAACCAAATAGTGTGTTATGACTACCTACAGGCGTTTTATATTTAAAACCACCATACAAATTGTTAGTTGGAGAAAATGTTTGTAATAAACTCAGATCAAGGCTATCAGCATTACCAAATAGATTATTTTCTGTATAACTAAGCGTAAGTCGATTTTCACCCGTCGCTTTAGTCCCATAATTATCCAGACGCACAGTATATTCACGAAGATCTTCTTCCTGAACCTTCACCAGCAAATCTGTTTCGCCGACATTCTGACCAGGCTGTAAAACACCATAAGCGACCAACCCCGGATAATCACTTAAAGAATAGAGAGCATTTTCAAGAGACTGCTTGGTAACGCTCTTACCTTTGAGGTGGTTAAAAACATTTTGAACAAGCTCTGTTGAGTAATATTCATTACCGTCAACAACAATTTGCCCCAATATTCCCTCTTGTACATGAATAGTAACAACACCATCCTCAACTTTTTGCTCTGGCACATAAGCCTGAGCAATTACAAAACCAGCTCTTCGATACAAATCAGTCACCTGATTAGCTACATCCTGCAACTGACCGATACTCATTTCCTCACGAAATTTTTTATTCTTACGAAGTTGCTTCAAAAACAGAGCATGGTCCTTAATTGCCTGTTCTTCATCTGAATATAAAGAATCCTTAAGACGTTTTCCCGCTTCCTCCATATCCTCTTTTGTCAAACCATACTCGTTCATTACCTCAATAGTCTGCATATCAAGTCTAAGTTTTTCTACAAATGCATCAATTCGATCTTGCGTGATATTGACTTCGGGCCATTCATTAACACCTGTAACAACAAATTTTTTCACATACAGACGAGCTCCTGCATCAATACCCAATGGGCGTTGATATACAGGAGGAACATCAAGAACTGTATTAGTATCACGATGAATACGTTCATCGAACTTAGAATTGATATCACCAGGATTTTGAGAGGTAGCTTGAGGTGCAACATCAACAGCATCACCGACCGGTGCTGCCTCTAGTCCGCTGATGGAGGCTAATATAAGAAAAAAGCCGGCACAATAGATGCGAATAAGGGAAAAACACCTCATTTCCACTGCATTTCGTTGAAAGTTCGACACCCACATAGGAACAATATATCCGATGTAATCCATGTTTTTAAATTTTGTAATGTATTCCTAAAACTTTGATCTGCGAAATTAAGTGTCGATCAAACATCAGGAAATTGTTTTTATTAATTTTATGCCGTTCTGCAAAGCCGTCAGACCCAACACAGGCTTAAATTTAACTATATTTAAGCCACAAGTCATTCATTTTATTAAGTGAATGAGATAAATAATGATAATTATTCAGAATACACTCATAAATTCATTTAATTATCGATTCAGCAGTAAAAAATAGTCCACCCTAAGGTAGACTTTTTATTTTTATGGCGCGCCTGGAAGGATTACCGAGTACATCCGAATACTCAGTCCTTCGGGTTCACTCCGCTCATGGAAAATCGCTCCCGGCGATTCTGTCGAACCGAATGACGAGCAACTCCATCAAAAACAACATACATAAAAAAGCCCCACCAAAAACTGGTGGGGCTTTTTTATGTATGGCGCGCCTGGAAGGATTCGAACCTCCGACCGCTCGGTTCGTAGCCGAGTACTCTATCCAGCTGAGCTACAGGCGCATTATTCTGCGGAGCGCGAATTATCGGTTTTTCGATATCTCGCGTCAATGAATAATGCTGAAAAACAGTGATTATTCATCATATTAGTGAAATGAGGAGAATCATTCCAAAAAAATGGCGGAGAGCGAGGGATTCGAACCCTCGATGAGGCTATAAACCCCATACACCCTTAGCAGGGGTGCGCCTTCAGCCACTCGGCCAGCTCTCCAAATTTAAACTTTATACTTCTTTATCTGGATTCATGTGTTTTGACACATGGCGCACCAGCTGCGCATTACTCCGGGCTCCTGCCCTCCGCCCTTCGGGCCATCAGCACAAAACGCTGATGTTTAAATTTGCTCCAGGCAAATTTACCAGCCACTCGGCCAGCTCTCCAATTCTTTAAAACCTGATTTTTATATCGACACTACATCAATACAGCGTTCCTCAATGACTCAAGTCACGCCTAATTTCAGACCAAAATGTCCAAAATAAAAAACCGAACCCAGATAAGTTTTGCCGGTTTTTTTTAACCGTGCGAAGGATACCTGTGTTCGGTTATCGGGTAAAGCCTTTATTAGGCCATATTACCAGTATTATCACTATCGATGGTATTACCAGTACCCGTATTTCCACCTTGCTCGGCTTTAATACGCTCATAAATTTCTTCACGATGCACTGATACATCTTTAGGGGCATTGATTCCTATACGAACCTGATTACCCTTAACGCCCAGTACAGTTACTGTCACATCATCACCAATCATCAGCGTTTCACCAACGCGTCTTGTCAATATCAACATTTCCTTATCTCCATGTTGTCTATATTAATAGGCAGACCACTTGAAAATAGCGCGAACCTTTTCTTTAGTTTTCCACCCTTCCCCAAACAACCTGTTTAGTACGCTGGGGCAACGTACCGGTTTAATTCTTTATACTGCTAAGCCGCTGAGCTGTCCATCATTATCAAGACCAAAAGCCTCATGCAAACTACGAACACCCAACTCTAAATACTTTTCGTTGACTACGACAGAAATCTTAATTTCTGAGGTCGAGATCATACGTATATTAATATTTTCATCTGCCAGCGTTTGAAACATAAGGTTAGCAATACCCGCATGTGAACGCATTCCGACGCCCACCAACGATATCTTGGCAATTTTATTATCACCAATCGCTGCTTTTGCACCCAGTTCAACTGCCGTTTGCTTGAGTAAATCGAGTGCTACAGCATAATCGTTGCGGTGTACTGTAAAGGTAAAGTCGGTACAACCATCAGCACTGATATTCTGCACGATCATATCAATTTCAATATTGGCCTTAGTAATTGGCCCCAATATTTTCGATGCCACACCAGGCTGATCAGGCACACCTGTCATTGTCAGCTGCGCTTCATCACGATTAAATGCAATACCTGAAATTAAAGCTTGTTCCACGTCATTATTCTCCAAGGCTATTAAAGTACCATTTCCCTCTTCAAAGGAAGACAACACTCTTAATGGAACGTTGTATTTACCTGCAAATTCAACTGAGCGAATCTGCAAGACCTTCGAACCCAGACTGGCCATTTCCAGCATTTCCTCGAAAGTAATATGATCCAGCTTTCGAGCTTTGGGCTCTACGCGAGGATCGGTGGTATAAACCCCGTCCACGTCGGTATAAATTTGGCATTCATCGGCCTTAAGCGCAGCGGCAATGGCCACGGCGGTAGTGTCTGAGCCACCACGACCCAGTGTCGTGATATTGCCGTGTTCATCGACACCCTGGAATCCGGCAACGACGACAACCCGGCCTGTATCCAGGTCCGCACGCATCGCATCGCACTGCACTTCGCGGATTCTAGCTTTACCGTGAGTACTGTCGGTTAGCATCTTGATCTGCCCACCGGTATAGGAACGTGCCTCGCAGCCTCTATCGAGCAGAGCCATGGTCAACAACGCGATTGTAACCTGCTCACCGGTAGAAATAATCACATCCAGTTCGCGGGAATGCGGCTTTACGCTCATTTCATTAGCCAGCGCTATGAGTCGGTTGGTCTCACCACTCATTGCGGAAACGGCAACCACGATCTGATCGCCCGATTTGGCCTGCGCACAGATCTTATCAGCCACCTTACCGATTCTCTCGATAGAGCCGACTGAAGTACCGCCGTATTTTTGAACGATTAGAGCCATGATGGTGTGTGTGATTGCCTCGCGAGCATCAATGTAGATTCGATAAAGGTTCGGGAGTATATAAGCGTGTAATTATAAAGGCAACTGGCGCTCACAAATTTGTTCGCAACCAGGCTTTGGCCGCGACTAGCGCCTGCGGGATATTTTCCGGCCTGTCGCCGCCAGCCTGCGCCATATCAGGACGGCCACCGCCCTTGCCGCCGACCTCGATCGCAGCCACGTTCACCAGATCGCCGGCCTTCACCTTCGAGGTCAGGTCTTTGCTCACACCTGCTATAAGGCGCACCTTGCCGCCCTCCTCACTGGCCAGCAAAATCGCCGTGGTACCAAGCTTGTTCTTGAGCTGATCCAGGGTATCACGCAAGGTCTTGCTATCCGCACCTTCAAGCTGAACCGCCAATATCTTCACCCCATTGACCTCTTCGGCCTGAGAAGATAGATCACTGCCTGCCTGCGACGCCAGTTTACCTTTCAGCTGGGCCAGCAGTTTCTCCTGTTCGCGCAGACGAGTTACCATATGCTCAACCTTGCTGCTTACTTCTTCGCGACTGGTTTTGAGCAGGTCGGTAATCGAATCAATCTGATTTTCACGCTCTTCTGCCCAGGCTACTGCACCGGCACCAGTCACCGCTTCAATGCGACGCACACCGGAGGCAATACCGCTCTCGGCGGTAATCTTGAAAAAGCCAATATCACCGACACGACTAACGTGGGTACCACCACACAGCTCGGTCGAAAACCGTCCATCACCCTCATCACCCATCGATACCACGCGCACTACCGCATCGTATTTCTCGCCGAACAAGGCCATCGCGCCGGATTTCTTCGCGTCATCAATCGACATTTCCTGCATGTCGGCTGATGAATTCTGGCGGATTTGCTGATTTACCCTGCGTTCAATGCGTCGCAACTGATCACGTTTGATCGGTTCAAAATGTGAGAAATCAAAACGTAGGCGTTCGGCATTGACCAATGAACCTTTCTGCTGAACATGATCACCCAGCACTTCGCGCAGAGCAGCGTGTAGCAAATGAGTTGCTGAATGATTACGACGAATCGCATCACGATTTTCTTTATGAATTGCAGCCTGCACCACGTCATCCACAACCAGGCGGCCCGACTCGAGCTCACCAATATGTAACACGCTATTGCCCTGCTTCTGGGTGTCCTGCACTGCAAAACTGGCTGAGTCGGTTGAGAGCACACCAACATCACCCACCTGACCGCCGGACTCGGCATAAAACGGTGTTTCGTCGAGCACGATGATGGCTTTTTGCCCGGCTTCAATAGAAGAAACAGGATTAGAATTAACAAATATCTCTTTGATATTACAGGACTGACTCACCTGATCGTAACCGGTAAAAACAGTCTCCGCTTCAACTTCGATATCACGGTTGTAATCCACACCAAACTGGCTGGCGGTGCGGGCACGGTCGCGCTGCTCGTCCATCGCCACCTCAAATCCGGCATGATCGACCAGCAAACCACGCTCACGCGCGATGTCTGCAGTCAGGTCAATCGGGAAGCCATAAGTATCGTAAAGCTTGAACGCGGTCTCTCCGGGAATCGTTTTTCCGTCGAGTTTATTAATCGCCTCATCCAGAATACGCATACCCTGATCCAGCGTCTCGGCAAAACGCTCTTCTTCGAGCTTGAGCACGCGCTCAGCATTGGCCTGACCCGCAGCCAGCTCGGGATAGGCCTCACCCATCTGATCAACCAGCGGCGCAACCAGCTTATGGAAAAACGGATCAGCCATACCCAGTTTGTGGCCATGGCGCGCGGCGCGGCGAATGATGCGGCGCAGCACATAGCCCCGGCCTTCATTAGACGGCGTCACGCCATCGACAATCAAAAACGCACAGGAACGAATATGGTCAGCGATCACGCGCAACGATTTACTGGCCAGGTCATCGGTATTAGTGGCTTTGGCTGCCGCCCTGATTAAATACTGGAACAGATCGATATCGTAATTGTTGTGCACATCCTGAAGAATGGCTGCCAGACGCTCCAGCCCCATGCCGGTATCTACTGATGGCGCGGGCAAGTTATGCAGCTCACCGTCACTGGTTCGATTGTATTGCATGAACACCAGGTTCCAGATTTCGATGTAGCGATCACCGTCTTCTTCCGGTGTGCCCGGCGGACCACCGGCAATCTCTTCGCCGTGATCGTAGAAAATCTCGGTACACGGCCCGCACGGCCCGGTATCCCCCATCGACCAGAAATTATCTTTGGCACCAATACGACTAAATCGCTCCGCACTGACACCCACTTCTTTCAGCCAGATGTCAGCCGCTTCGTCGTCCTCTTCGAACACTGTCACCCAAAGACGCTCTTCAGGCAGCCCCACCACCTCGGTCAGAAATTCCCATGCATAAGCAATCGCTTCGCGTTTGAAGTAGTCACCGAAACTGAAATTGCCCAGCATCTCAAAAAAGGTATGGTGACGCGCGGTGTAACCAACATTCTCCAGGTCATTGTGTTTGCCACCGGCACGAACACAACGCTGACTACTGGTAGCACGGGTATATGACCGCTTATCACGCCCCAGAAAGACGTCTTTGAACTGCACCATACCGGCATTGGTGAACAATAACGTGGGATCATTGCCTGGCACCAGCGAGCTGCTCGGCACCACTTCGTGACCTTTATTTTTGAAAAATTCTAGAAACTGCTGACGGAGTTCTGCGCTGGAAGTCATATAATTTTTACTTTAAATATGTATTTTATGTTGTTGTTTTTAATCTATTTAATGACTTCATTTATTTTTTGAAGACTTCATTAATCTGCTCTAACGAAAACCCCCGGTGCTGCAAAAAGCGCATGCGCCTGGCTTTCTCCTGATAATCCTCAAATCGACTGTCGCGATACTTTTTCCGGTATTCGTGTTCGACCGCCTGCCACCAGATGTCATCATCAGCGGACAAATAACGATGCACAATCAGCTCATCGACGCCCCGCTCCCTGAGCTCTGCAGCAATACGAACCGGACCAAACCCCTTCAATCTACGACTGCGAATATAGGCCTCGGCAAAGCGCTCATCCGACTGCCAGTCACCCTGCTGCAACTCAAGCAGGGCTATGGCTATGTCGTCGGCTTCAAACTCACGCTTCACCAGCTTCTGGCGTAGTTCCTCAGCCGAATGCTCGCGCCGGGCGAGCAACCGAACCGCAACCTGTTTCGCACTGGTCGCCACAAGCTAACGCCTGAACCGGTTAAATCTCTTCAGGCATCGACTCGTCAGCATCTATAGCAGAAACCTCTTCCATCAGGTCACTCTCTGATCTGGACCGAGGTTTTGCCAACAGCATTTCACGCAGTTTCATCTCGATATCTTTCGCAATCTCGGGGTTTTCCTTGAGGAAATCACGTACTTTTTCCTTGCCCTGACCAATGCGCTCACCGTTATAGCTGTACCAGGCACCGGCCTTGTCGATGATGTTGTTGTCCACGCCCATGGCGATCAGCTCACCCTCGTGCGAAATGCCTTCACCGTACAGAATCTCGAAGTTCACCACCTTGAATGGCGGTGCCACCTTGTTTTTCACCACTTTAACCTTGGTCTCGTTACCGACCACTTCTTCACCTTTCTTGATCGCGCCGGTACGACGAATATCCAGGCGCACCGATGCATAGAATTTCAGCGCATTACCACCGGTGGTGGTTTCAGGGCTACCAAACATGACGCCAATCTTCATACGAATCTGGTTAATAAAGATCACTAAGGTATTGGAACGCTTGATATTAGCGGTGAGCTTACGCAGCGCCTGCGACATCAGGCGCGCCTGCAGACCCATGTGCGAATCGCCCATATCGCCTTCAATTTCAGCTTTTGGCGTCAACGCCGCAACCGAGTCGACCACCACGATATCGACCGCACCGGAACGCACCAGCATGTCGGTAATTTCCAGTGCCTGCTCGCCGTTGTCCGGCTGCGAAACGAGTAACTCATCAATATTCACACCCAGTTTTTCCGCATAAGACGGGTCCAGCGCGTGCTCGGCGTCGACAAAGGCAGCCGTGCCGCCCATTTTTTGCATTTCAGCAATCACGTGCAAAGTTAAAGTCGTTTTACCCGAAGATTCAGGCCCGTAAATTTCAACAACACGACCTCTGGGCAATCCACCAATACCGAGAGCGATATCCAGCCCCAGTGAGCCGGTAGAAACAGCATCAATATTCGGTAACGCGCCGTCATCACCCAGACGCATGACAGATCCTTTGCCAAATTGACGTTCAATTTGAGATAAAGCCGCAGCAAGGGCTTTTTTACGATTTTCGTCCATTATTTACTCCCGAGTATTCTATGTGGATCAACGTGTTTAAGCCGTAGAATTATCACACAGATATCCGGCATGGCCTAGCCCGAGTGCTACTTTATCGCTATTTAATTTACGTCTACCCCTCCAGAATGGCGCTACGCTTTCTGCAGGACAGTGTATTAAACTAGTCCCAACAACCTGAACCGGATCCCGTCGAAATTTATGCCCACACTTCTGTCCATTATCGAATCGAACATGCACCCCAATTTTGGCTCGCTCTACCAAAAGCTCGGCATTGAAGAGAGCCGGGTCGGCTCGATTCGCAAGGCGATCAGCCTGCTGAAAAATCAGCAACCTGACTTCATCGTCTGCGAGTTTTTTTATGGTTACGGTAACAACTACGCCGGCGTGAATATCAGCAATCTGGATGTGCTGCTATCTACTTTGCAAAAGTACTCACCTAACACCAAAGTCATCGTGGTTGTCGAAAAGTCCGAACGCCAGTACGTCGACAAGCTCAATGAGCTATTCCCGTTGCACGCCGTTTTTGTTTATCCCGCGAAAGAAAGTGAAATGCAAAAAATACTATAGAACAATAACTTAAAAACATATCTTAAAGTAAAAAGTATTTTATAAAGACGGCGGCGACAGCGGCCATTGCTTCAGAACATTATACTTAACGCCTTCTGGATAGGTTTTTGATTCCACCAGCGCAAAGCTATTTACCGGCCAGTGGATGGCCGGGCGATCATCAAACTCTCTCGGACTTTTCGCCTTGCGGAACAGCGTAATGTGCGGCTTGAACGACTGGCATTCATAGCCCTCGACGCTCTGCTGAACACCTGCGGTAATTTGCTGTTCCAGCACACGCAACGCCAGCGGTATTTGCGCCACCCCCAGCCAGAGCACTTTGGGCCGGGGAAAATAGCTGACCGTATTCACCTCCATATCGAAGGCCTTGCCCTGCACCGAATCCAGCGCATTTTCCAGCGCCTGCAACACTTCCAGCGAAATTGAACCGATAAAGTTCAGCGTCATATGCAGGTTTTCCGGGATAACCGCTCTGGCTGAACGCAGCGCTGACTCCATCGCCGGCTCATGCTTTAACTTTTTCTGATAGGCATGCAGCAGCTGGCGCACCTGCTCATCCGGCCACAACGCCAGAAAAACCCGCTTATATTCAACGGCTACGGGGCTTTCAGGCGACGGCGTGGGTGCTGTTTCAGGCACAGTTCATAATATCCATGACCGCATTCAGCGCTGCATCGACCGTTTGCAGGCGCACGGCTTCACGGTCACCTTCAAAGTGAAATTCATTCGCATAGGAGCTTTTATCGCGTTTACCCCAGCTTAACCAGACCGTACCCACCGGCTTTTCCTCAGTGCCGCCACCCGGACCGGCAATGCCGCTGACACTCACCACCACATCAGCAGAAGTACGTTCAAATACACCGTCAGTCATCGACAACACCGTCTCACCACTGACCGCGCCAAACTCTTCAATATCGGCCAGTGACACGCCTAACAAATCATGTTTAGACTCATTGCTATAACAGACAATTGCACTTTCAAACCAGGCCGAACTACCCGGCAAATCGGTGATGGTTTTGGCGATCCAGCCACCACTACAGGACTCTGCCGTCGCCAGTTTGACGCCTCTTGCCGTCAGGCATTCACCCAGTTGCCGCGCCAATACCCTGTTCGATTCTTCTGTTGCTGCCATGGTTTATCTCGGTCACTAAAAAGCGCTCACTTTAAAACAAATGGTTACGCCATACTAAAAAAACTATTAAATCATTAATTTGACCATGGCATAACATTACGCATACCGTTCATAACTGGCGCCGTAGTCCGTGTCATCACATTCATATCCCGCGTCATCTGCCCGATATTTGCATTCATATTATCCACAGAAACAGTCATGTACTGCATATCTTTCGACATACTGGTCATTGCCGTTTCCATCACAGTCACCACATAGAACATGTAGACCACAGCAACAACACCCAGAGTAACACCGGGAATAGCGATCCATCGGATACGTTTGGCTCGCTGTTCCTGAACTTTTGACAAATACCCCATCTTCTTATCTGTCAGCACTTCCTGCTCATGCACCTCCTTCAACGTCGCTTCATGATCCTGCATAACAGATTCAGTTAACTGGTTAATAATCTGCGCACTACGGTCATCACGTTCGCTGCTTTCAGCATTTGCCCGGGTAAACGCCGCATTCAAGCCTTCAAACAAATGCAGCATTTCCTTATCACGTCGGGAGTCACGATTCTCCACCTGCTCTGAAATGACACTCAGACCTTCACGCACACCTGCTGCCAGAGACGCCAGCTGCCTGTCCCGGCTTTCCCTGTCTTTTTTCATTTCATCCAGTATAGATTTTATGTTGCTCAAAGATGCTTCAGTGATTGCGGTAGACTGAACTGCCTTTGTTTTAACGCCTGCTTCACTCACCACCTTCTTTGCTGCCGCTTTTGGCGCCGCTGCTTTCTTTACCGATTTTTGTTTTGGGAGTTCTTTATTTGTCATATTTTTCATCCTTTATCACTGCATCATTGGCAATAAACTACTGTGTTAGCTCGGTATATTACCAATCATTAATATACTGAACAAGAAATGGCTACAAGTCACTGGTTTCCTGGGCAGATAGCTATGTCATACTACCACTCTATGCATATCTCACAAAAAAGGACGCTTACTCAGGTTTTCTACCAGTAAGAACATCCTAAAATATGCATGCGGTTAAGAATCAGTTTTAAGAGGAACTCAAGATGGCAATGATCATACAAACAGTCGAAGGCGTGGTGGCGAACAAATTTATCATTGACCCCTCGTCTGCACTTAAACTTGGTCGTTCTGCCGATAATCAGGTGCAAATCAATGACCTGGAAGTCAGTACTGAGCACGCTCAGATCACCAGCGAAACCAGTGACAAAGGCATAATCACGTATTTTCTTGAAGATCTGGGCAGTACCAATGGTTCTTATGTCAATGAAGCCAAGATAAATAAACAACAACTGCACCACAAGGATAATGTACGTATCGGCTGGAACATCTTTACCTTTATTGATGAAGAAGAAATAAACCATGAAAAAACCCGTGAAGTTAAAAAAAGCTGGATACCGGGCCTTTTCTACTCCAAGGATGAATAAAAAATAAACATGGAAGATAAAGCGCTACATATTCTGAATAGCACCTTTGGCTACTCAGAATTCCGGCAATATCAGCAGGACATCATCAATCAGGTCATCAGTGGCAAAGATGCCGTGGTACTCATGCCCACCGGCGGCGGCAAATCGCTGTGTTACCAGATTCCGGCCATGGCACGTGAAGGCGTCGGCATCATTATCTCGCCGCTGATCGCACTGATGCAGGATCAGGTCGCCGCGTTACGGCAGTTAGGCGTTAAAACCGCCTTTTTAAATTCAACCCTCGATGCCCACAGCGCCAGTGAAGTCGAACAGCAATTGCTGCGCGGCGACCTGGACATGCTCTATGTCGCCCCCGAGCGCTTGATGACCGCACGCTTTCTGGATTTACTGGAACGCGCCCCCATTGCCCTGTTTGCCATCGATGAAGCCCACTGCGTATCACAATGGGGCCACGATTTTCGGCCTGAATACATTCAGCTATCGGTACTGCACGAACGCTTTCCCCGCATACCACGCATAGCCCTGACCGCCACCGCCGATGAACCCACGCGCAAGGAAATCATTCAACGGCTGGCGCTGGAAAATGCCGAGCTGTTCGTCTCCGGCTTCGATCGTCCCAACATCTGTTACCGTATTTCGCAAAATCAGGGGAACGCCAGGGACCAGCTGCTGCGCTTCATCCTCAACGAACATGAAAATGACGCGGGCATTGTCTATTGCCTGTCACGCAAAAAAGTAGAGCAGACGGCAGAATGGCTAACCTCAAAAGGTTTGACCGCGCTGCCCTACCACGCCGGCCTGTCGGCACCGGTGCGGCAACAGCACCAGTATCGTTTTCTAACTGAAGACAGCGTCATCATCGTCGCCACCATCGCTTTCGGCATGGGCATCGACAAACCCGATGTTCGTTTTGTCGCGCATTTGAATTTACCCAAAAGCATCGAAGCGTATTATCAGGAAACCGGACGCGCGGGTCGCGATGGCCTACCTGCCAATGCCTGGATGATGTACGGCCTGCAGGATGTCATCATGTTAAAACAAATGATGGAAACTTCCGACGCCGACGAAGCGCACAAACGCGTCGAGCGGCACAAGCTGCAATCCATGCTGGGGTTTAGCGAACTCACCACCTGCCGGCGGCAGGCATTATTGAAATATTTCGACGACCATCTGGAACAGCCCTGCGGCAACTGCGACACCTGCCTGACCCCGGTGGAAACCTGGGATGCCACCGTGGTCGCGCAAAAAGCCCTGTCCTGCGTCTATAAAACTAATCAACGTTTTGGCGTCACCTATCTCATCGATGTCCTGCTCGGCAAGGACATGGCGCGCATCAAACAGTTCGGCCACGATCAGCTCAGCGTCTACGGTATCGGCAAGGAACTCGACGCCAAACAGTGGAACAGCATCTATCGCCAACTGATTGCCAGAAACCTGCTCTCGGTGGATATCGAAGGTCACGGCAATCTGCGCCTGACCGAGCAATGTCGCGCCGTGTTGCGCGGTGAAGAAACCCTGCATTTGCGCAAAGAAACCAAACAGGCCAAATCGGCGCAACGCGGCCGCAAAGTATTCAACAATGTTAAAGACTCAGACAAAGCACTGTGGGAAGCATTAAGAGCCTGCCGTAAAGCGCTGGCCGATGAATCGGATGTGCCGCCCTACGTCATCTTCCACGACGCCACCTTAATGGAGATGGTCGAACGGCAACCGCAAACGCATGAACAGTTTTCAAAAATGACCGGTGTCGGCGAGAAAAAACTCGAAGCCTATGCCGATCAGTTTTTAGAAATCATCAAACAACATATCGACACCGTGGCCAGACCGTCATCCGGCAACGACACCATGGAGGAAACATTGCAGCTGCTTCGCTCCGGCATGAATGTCGATGCCATTGCCACACACCGCAACTTAAAAGCCACCACCATTTATGGTCATCTGGCCAAATCCATCGAACTCGGTGACATTGAATTACAGCAGGTGGTCGATCTCAGCGAGAAAGAAATCAAAACGATTCAGAACGCCTTTTTAAATTTCGGCGATGAAGACAAAAAACTAAAACCGGTGTACGAAGCCTTTGAAGGCGCTTTCGATTACGGCCTGCTGCAATGTGTGCGCGCTTCGATTGATATACCGGCGTAACAGGACTTGGCCTCCTTTACCCAATCTAGGGTAAAATGCAATATTTGCCCAATACACGAGAAATAACGAGATACCTGAATGAGCAATCCTTTTCAAGACCAGTTCCTCAAAGCCGGCCTGGTCAGCAAACAACAAGTTCAAAAAGCGCAGCAGGATAAGCAGAAAACTAAAAAACAGCAGCATAACAACAAAAAAATAAAGATTGTTGACGAAAGCAAAATCAAGGCGCAACAGGCCGCTGAAGAAAAAGCCAAACGCGACCGCGAGCTCAACCAGAAAAAGCAGGAACAGGTGCGTCAAAAAGCCATCTCCGCTGAAATTGACCAGCTCATCACCAGTAATCGCATAGAGCGCGATGACAGCTGCGAGATCGCCTACAACTTCGAACACCAGAAAAAAATCAAGCGCATTTACGTCAACGAAGACATGCAGAAACAAATCGTACAGGGCAAACTCGGCATCGCCCGCATCACCGGCCAGTACGAACTGATCCCCAAAGTGATCGCCGAAAAAATCCAGCAACGAAATGAGAAACGCGTTATCTTGTTCGACCCTGAGCAACAGGTGATTGATGAAAACGACCCCTATGCGGATCACCAGATACCCGATGATTTAATGTGGTAGATACAGGCTCGATAACAACCAGTCACTATATTAGGCTTTATTAATATAAGGCAAGAACAGAGACCTGCTTTTCAATTATTCTGTGTTTAAGGATGTAAATGATGTGTATTAAAAATAATTCGAAAAGGTACACACGGTGACTGATCAGGCCAAATCTGTATTGTATGTTCGCTTGCCCTGCTGGAAGATCTACCCCGGTGGCGCTATCTATGTTGCTGATTACATTCATAAACAAAGGCCTCAGATCAAGCAGGAAATGCTTGATCTGGCGATCGTGCCCGCCGCCCAGCGCCGACAGGTACTTAAGCAGCGCATGCTGCAGCTGAAGCCCGATGTGGTGGCATTCTCCTGGCGCAACATGCAGTCTTTTGGCCCGCACCCGGAAGACGATGCGCTCGATGTGGTAATGAATTTCGACCATTCCCCGAATCTGTGGCGTCGCCTTAAGGCCGCCTTCAGTGCTGCCAGCATTCTGTTTGATTACTCCTATAGCCGTATCCGCAACTTTGCTTTCATGAAAATGACCCGCCGCCTGCTGCCGGATACCAGAATCGTGGTTGGTGGCACCGCAGTGTCCATCTTTGGCAAATATGTGGCCGAAAAATGTCCGACTAATACCACTGTTGTCGTCGGTGAAGGCGAGCCCGCCATGCTCTCGATTGTCGATGGCAATGACTCCTCCACCATCGGCGAGTGTTATTACAAGGATGATCGAGGTCGGGTGCATTTTCACCATCGTCAGGAAAACTTCGATCTAAGCAGCCTGACCGCCGTCGATTTCGACTATATCGAAAGCATTTTCCCCGCCATTCATGAATACATGGACGATTATGTCGGTGTACACACCAAACGCGGCTGCCCCTACCAATGCCATTTCTGCCTGTATAACGAAATCGAAGGCCACGATCAGCGTTACCGCAAACCCATGGAAATTGTCGATGAAATAGAAGCGCTGAACAAAAAATTTGGCGTCAACAAAATATGGTTCACCGATGCCCAGTTCTGTTCGACCCGACGCAGCACTCATCACGTCGAAGAAATTCTGGATGAAATTATCCGCCGAAAATTGAAAATCCAATGGACCGGATACATACGCCTCAATTACCTGACACCGGCACTGGCCAGCAAAATGCTGGAAAGCGGCCTGGCCAGTCTCGACCTGTCATTTACCGGCACCCAGGAAATGATCAACAAGCTGACCCTGGGTTATAAACTGGAACAACAGATGCAGGCTTTCCAGATGTTCAAGGATGCCGGCTACACCAACCAGAAAGTGAAGCTGTACATGCCGCTGAATGCACCGGGTGAAACCGTGCAGACACTACTGCAAACCATCGACTGCATTAAAGACCTTTACAACATGTTCGGCCGTGACAATGTCCTGCCGTTTATTTTCTTCATCGGCATCCAGCCCGGCACACCGGTAGAACGATTGCTGCTGGAAGAAGGCTACCTCAGCAAAGGTTACAACCCGTTAACGCTGAATCCATTTACCATTAAAAAATTACTCTACAACCCAAAACCGTTAGGCCCGATTATCGCGCGCAGTTATCTGGATGCCGTCGATGCACTCGATGAAAACAGCGAGTACGTTGGCCGCGCCACCATGGACAATCTTGAACGCACATTAAAAGAAATGGGGGCGACTTCAAACTATGGCAGCACTTTCCCCTTTCTTGGCAAGTTTCAGAAATTTGTCACACAACAACATCATATCGTCGAAGACAACGACGAGAATAAATTTTAACTAAGTAGTTTTAAAGTTTGGAGCAGTCAGGCAAACAACAAGAACTGCCTCTGTTATTTTAGTTGCCTTGCATACATCCGAGTCACCAGCATCGCGATAATAGCGCCAACAAAAGCAAGCATGGTATCTTTCTGCGCGTCCCATTCATCACCTTGTGTACCCAGATAAGCACTGCCCAGCTCGGGGCTGACGATCATCGCGACCACGGCCTCGATCACTTCATAGCCTGCGCTGAAGGTCATGATCACGCATACAGAGAGAAGATAGGACCACTCACGAGCAACCTGTGCCCGTCGCAATAATATTTCAAAAAATGGATAGGCAATCAGCAGGCCGAAACTGAAATGAACAATACGGTCGTAATGATTGCGTTCAAAATCAAAGATCGACTGTAACCAGAAACCAAACGGTGTTTCCGCATAGGTGTAGTGAGCGCCAACCAGATGCAGGCTAAGAAACAGCGTGAACAACGCATACGAAGTATTGGAAAACTGAAACCGGCGATAGGTTATGAGCAGTAGCGCGCTGTAGATAAATACCAGCAGATTTTCGATCAACCAGTCACTGGGATAGAGCGGATTGATGGCGGTGATAACCCAGAGCGCCAGCAACCAGATGATTAGCCCCTGCAAGACACGATTAGTTCTAAATGGTTTTATCATCATTCGATGCCCCGTCCAGTCCGGCCTGTCCTTTAAAACCATTATAGTCTTTTTCTCAGATAATCAGCTATCCCAACGCATCCGGTTCAGCCATCGCATCACAGCCCCTGGCTTAAATTTTAGCGTCGTGTAACCCACCCGTGATCTAACCCAAAAGCTCATCTAAGGTTAAGGTGTAACTGGAAGAAAACAGCTCCAGGAAATAGTTCACTTCAGGGAGCTCGATTGCATCAAGCCTGGCTTTCATATCTTTAATGGCGATAGAAAATTCAGAGTTACCCGCCGCGACTTCCATCTGGCATTTCAGGTACGCAGAAATAGTATCCGCCGCCTTGATGATCGCCTTATGCTGCAGAGGAATAAACTCCTCAATCAACACCCTTTTGTAATCAGCCTGAAGTTCATCAGGCAGTAAATTTAAAAGCTCAAACTCCGCTTTCCGTTCAATCGATTTATAAGCCTGGGTAATTTCTTTAGAGTGGTACTTAATCGGCGAAGGCATATCCCCCGTAATCACCTCACTGCAATCATGATACAGCGCAAACACGACAATCGCATTGACATCCAGATCACCCCCAAAATAACGATTCCGAATCAGCGCCAGAGCATGCGCAATCGTCGCCACCTCCCAACTGTGCTCCATGACATTTTCCGAAATGGTATTACGTTTTAAACCCCAGCGCTGCAGCCAACGGATTTTAGAGATGTAGGCGTAGAAATGACTTTTCATGGTTAATCTTTTTATGTGATAAAAATTGATTATATAGTATGTGAAAACGAATGATTCATAGCAGACAAATTTTTCTAGAAAAAATTTTAACAGCTGCTTTATAACTGGCCCGAAGGGTGGAGGACAGGAAGTCCGGAATAACCGCGGAGGCGCAGAGAAAGGCGTTAGTTAGTATATTAGAAACAATTGTTCTCTGACCCTGGCTTAATTAATTTAAGCCACAACATTTTTTATATTTCTTACCGCTGCCACAATGGCAAGGCTCATTTCTCCCTGTCTTTGGTTCCGTGTATATAACCGTTTTGTCGGTTCGTTCACCCGTCGAACGCTGCTCAAGAAAATATTTATAAACCGCAGACACAGCAGGCCCCAGCATAGAAATCCAGTAATCTTTATTCGTCTCTAACTCATTATCAAGTTCCGCATCACCCGGTTCCGTTGCAAACATATATATCGGTAACAATGCATCTTCAACTTCCTGCCAGATATCAGCATTTAGGCTCAAGCCAGCCATAAACCCCAAACACCAATGATCCGCAATTGTTATCGGCTTTTTATCCTCATCAAGCCCAACTAACAACATAGGCTCGAAATTATCCGCATCTTGTCGTAGCTGGGATGATATTGAATTCATATGCTGCATTAATAAACCAGTAATACGCTGCATCTGCTCATATGTTTCAAACTCAGGACCTTCTTCATCCCTCCACACCAACGGCATCCATTGAGAGGGCGGTGGAAAAACAGGACCAATCACCACCGCAGTTAGAAGACCATCAATTTCACTAATAGTCATAGGAAGATCCAAACCCGATTCGTACTCCAGGAATCGCTCAAGCTCCTCAAACTCTTCTTCAGTCAACTCTTTATCGTTAGCCAGGACCATCAGATTAACTACCTTCTTATTTACCCACTACTTTACTAAGCATTTTCAAGACTTTCGACTTTGCCAACGCGTCAGGCAGAAAGTATTGTAGAAATTAACTGCCACCATAGAGAGTTTTTACTCTGACCCCAAATATCTTAAAACCTATCTACTTCGTCAGTCGGGGTTACTTTTAGCTGCATGAATCATTCGATCGATACTTTCTGTCGTGTGAATAGGGTGAAGCGTTATATGTGGATTTCTTCGAGCAAAAACTCGAAATACTTCATCAGAAAAAGCTTGGCCTATAGTATCTACACCTTCAAAATCTAAAAGCACAGTATTAAATTTTTCTACTCGATTCAATATACGTTTGGCTTGCGATCTTGACACCAACTGTTCGCCTTCATATAACGCTAACTTTACCGGCACTACTGTAGTATTAAAAGCGAAATCCTCATCCTCATTACCGGTAAACGCAGCAAACACACCTTCAAGTTCTCTACAACTATCCATCGCAATTTTCATATTTACGAGCGTACCAACTCGCTCCGTTTCGTTGTGTAACAAATAATCATCTGAGTAATTATCATTATGTGTAAAAATTAAATCACCAGCATATATATGAAACGCATCAAAAGTGCGTGAAGTAAAGAAGATCCCCTGTCCAGTATGATTTTTTGGGTCTGTTGTTAACTTTCCTTTACTTAACTCTAGTATTGATTCTCTAGGATCAGCTAAACCCATGATGCGAGCAATATGATTAAAAATACCCTCTCCGTCATCTTGAATACTGATTTCTATAAATTCTTCATTTCTTACAACGTGTACATATACAAATTGTCCTCCCGAATGATCAATAGCATTATTAAGCATTTCAGTAAAACCATAATGACAGATATTCTCGATATTAGGAGGCATATCCTTGAATATAAAACCGAAGTCTCGATAGTAAACATCACTTTCACGAAGATTTTTAAGAGCAAACTTCTGAAAATGAGATCTTTTGGCACCAAGGCCATATGTGCGACCACTAGTATTCCCATGAGCCTCTAAATAACCCATTTCCACCAATGTCGAAAGATGATGATGAATAGTCTGACGACTTACCTTGAAAATTTCTTGCCCGTCATGAACTATCTGCTGATTACCAGCCTTAACTGCATCCAATAAAAATTTTCGAATCAAATTAGAACGTTTTGTTTTGCCTAACATTAGAGTCTCACTTGTAAATGTATCATTACTAACTTGTAAAGATGTCACGTACATATTGTAAAGATGTTAATCATCGGTTGTAAAGAAATAAATTCCGAATTGTAACCACCAAACCACCTAATTGAAGAATAAAACTCAGAACAACGTAGTTAATAGCCCCAATCAACCCTATGTCCCCCCAAAAACTTCTAGTAGAATCCCCCTCATGGAATCCACCTCCTCCCCCGATAATAATATGGCCGAAAATACGACCAACGCAGCAGAAACACCGGTTACCCATACGCCCATGATGCAGCAATATCTGCGCCTCAAGGCCGACCACCCGAACACCCTGATGTTTTACCGGATGGGCGATTTTTACGAGATGTTCTTCGACGATGCCCGCAAGGCTGCGAAATTACTCGACATCACCCTGACCGCTCGTGGTCATTCCGGTGGCCAGCCGATTCCGATGTGCGGCATTCCCTATCACGCGGCGGATAACTACCTGGCACGGCTGATCAATCAGGGTGAATCGGTGGCGATTTGCGAGCAGACCAGTGATCCGGCGACCAGCAAGGGGCCGGTGGAGCGCGAGGTGCTGCGCATTGTCACGCCGGGCACGGTGACCGAGGAGTCGCTGCTGAATGAGCGCAAGGATAACCTGCTGGTGGCGGTGCATTATTATGAGAAACGCTACGGCGTGGCGGCGCTGGATGTCACCTCCGGGCGTTTTCATGTGCTGGAACTGGACTCGCTGGAACACCTGTACGCGGAGCTGGAGCGGCTGAACCCGGCAGAGCTGCTGTTCTCCGAAGAGGCGCAGTATCTCAATAACCTGAACCAGCAGCTCAATCGGAAAATAGCGTCTCGCCCCCAGCCGCCCTGGTGGTTCGATGCCGATTCGGCGCACCGTGCGCTCAACGAACAGTTTGGCAGCCGCGATCTCAGCGGTTATGGCTGCGACGGCCTGCATGCAGCGGTGATGGCGGCGGGCTGCCTGATGCAATACGTGCGCAATACCCAGCGCTCGGCGCTGCCGCATATCACCGGCCTGCACGTCGAGAGCACCGATAATTCGGTGATTCTGGATGCGGCCAGCCGGCGCAATCTGGAGATCGAATTCAACCTGTCCGGTGGCACCGATAACACGCTGTCGTCGGTGATCGACCGCACCACCACGGCGATGGGCAGCCGCTGTTTGCGCCGCTGGCTGCACAATCCGCTACGCGATACCGAAACACTCACGCAGCGCCATCAGTCGCTGGGCGAGCTGATTCAATCGGGACTGTTCGCCGGCCTGCAGCAGCAGTTGCACGCCATTGGTGATGTCGAGCGCATTATGAGCCGCGTCGCGCTCGGCTCGGCACGGCCCCGCGATCTGGACACGCTACGGCAATCGCTGCAAACCCTGCCCGAGTTGCAGCGCACGCTCGCTGAGTGCCATGCACCGCTACTGCAACGTCTTTCCACCGAGATCAGCGAACATCCCGACGTGGTCGCCCTGCTGTCGGCCGCCATCATTGAAAATCCACCGGTTTTGATCCGCGATGGCGGTGTCATCGCCGAAGGTTTTAATGCCGAGCTCGATGAGCTGCGCTCGCTCAGCAAAAACGCGGACAGCTTTCTGGAACAGCTCGAAATCCGCGAACGCGAAAGCACCGGCATCAAAACCCTCAAGGTGGGTTACAACCGGGTGCACGGCTTTTTCATCGAGATCAGCCGGCTGCATTCGGAAAACGTGCCCGAAGCCTATGTGCGCCGGCAAACACTGAAAACCACCGAGCGTTTCATCACCGCCGAGCTGAAAGAATACGAAGACAAGGTGCTGAGCGCGCGTGAACGTTCGCTCGCACTGGAAAAATCCATTTACGAAGAGGTGCTCAATGCCCTGCTGGGCCAGCTCGAACCGTTGCAACAATGCGCCCGTGCGCTGGCCCAGATCGATACCCTGGCCTGCCTCGCGGAGCGCGCAGAAACCCTGGATTATTGCCGCCCTGAGCTGGTCGAAACACCGGGCATTCACATTCAGGGCGGACGTCACGCGGTGGTCGAACGTGTGCTGAATTCGAGCTTCATCGCCAACGACACCCGCCTCAGCGACAGCAAACGCATGAACATCATCACCGGCCCGAACATGGGCGGTAAATCGACTTACATGCGTCAGACCGCGCTGATTGTGC
>JAOUNI010000078.1 GCA_029881035.1 Gammaproteobacteria bacterium
TTTTGCCCGTCCCGATTCGATTATTGATAATGTTTCCGTGTACAAAGCACGTTTGCGCATGGGCAAGACACTGGTGAAAAAGATCCTGCGTGAATGCCCCGATCACGATATCGATGTGGTCATTCCGATTCCCGATACCAGCCGCAGTACTGCGCTCGAAGTGGCCTATAACCTGAACGTGAAATACCGCGAAGGTTTCATCAAGAACCGCTATATCGGTCGCACCTTCATCATGCCCGGTCAGCAGGAACGCAAAAAATCAGTGCGCCAGAAACTGAATCCGATTGATCTGGAATTTGCCGGCAAAAACGTATTGCTGGTGGACGACTCGATTGTTCGCGGCACTACCTCAAGACAAATTATTCAGATGGCGCGCGAAGCCGGTGCCAATAAAGTTTACATGGCCTCAGCCGCGCCGCCGGTGCGTTACCCTAATGTCTATGGTATCGACATGCCCGCGACCGATGAATTTGTTGCACATAACAGAACCGTGGAAGAAATCGCCGAAGTCATCGGCGCTGACTGGCTGATCTATCAGGACCTGGACGATCTGATTGAAGCGGTAAGAAAAGGTAATCCAGAGCTTAAGGAATTTGACTGCTCGTGTTTCAACGGCGAATACATCACCAACGATGTCGATGGTGAATACTTCCGTCGACTTCAAAGTAAGCGCAATGATGCGGCCAAGAATCAGCCGGAAGATCGCAGCTCAACCGAAACGGTTGAGTTATAACACTACCGTAAAAAGGCAGGTTCACTTTACATTGAATCGTAAAGTGAATCTGCTGTTGTCCGTCACCGCACTTTAATGATCGCTTCGCCGTTCTGCCTGTCAATTTCTAAATCCATTTCACAGTAAGCATTCGCCGGCATGGGGTCATCACCACAGCCGCAGCAAATCACAATTTCAGTAAAGAAAATACCGACATGCGCGTGGATGCGGCTGGCCTGATCCGTCACGCTTAACACCGTGGCGGTGATCGGTTCATCGCCGACATAACCGCCCTGTGCCGTGCCTTTCTCCAGCGGTAACTTTTTCCTGTCGCACTGTTCAATTTCCGCTTTCAGAATGGCGGAAAAATCTTCGCAGGGGTAATGCTGAATAGAGTGTGGAAATTTGATCATGCTGGTTTTGATTCTGTTGTACAAATAAGGCAATGACAAGCATTGATTAACTAACTGACTATGTAATACTAAGGCGAATTTTACCTGACAGGCCGCATTTTGAATTCCATACATATCAGCATCAAAGATCAGTTACTCACCCTGCTAGATGAGCACGGGCAGGTATTGCATCGTTACCCGGTCTCGACTTCAAAGTTCGGCACCGGTTGTCAGAACGACAGCAACCAGACGCCATTAGGTCTGCATCGCATCAAGGACAAAATTGGTGGCGCCATGCCGATCAACGAAGTCTTCATCGGGCGCATGCCGCACGGCAGTCTGGAAGAGTGCATCGAACGCTGCGTCGAGCTGCCCGAAGATGTCATCACCAGCCGCATCATGTGGCTGGAAGGCATGCAGCCGGGCAGAAATCAGGGTGGTTATGTGGACACCTATCAGCGATACATCTACATTCATGGTACCAGCGATGAAGAGCACATCGGCACCCCGGCATCGATGGGTTGCATTCGCATGTTGAATAAAGATGTGGTGGAATTATTCAGGCTGGTCGAGTCTGGTACCGAAGTGATGATTGAGGAATAAAAAAGAGATGAGTGATTTTATAGATAATGAAGATTACGGCTTTGCCACCCGCGCGGTACGCGCCGGGCAGGTACGCACGCACGAAGGCGAACATGGCGAGCCGATCTTCCCGACCTCCAGTTTTGTGTTCGCCTCGGCGGCTGAAGCGGCGGCGCGTTTTTCCGGCGAACAGCCAGGCAATATTTACTCGCGCTTTACCAATCCAACGGTGCGCACGTTTGAAGATCGCCTGGCGTCACTCGAAGGCGCTGAGCGTTGCGTCGCCACCGCTTCGGGCATGTCCGCGATCACCGCGACCTTCATCGGTTTGCTGAGCGCGGGTGATCACATCGTGTCGTCACGCAGTATTTTTGGCACCACGACTATTTTGCTGACCAGCTTCATGGCCAAGCTCGGCATCGCCACCACCTTTGTCGATTTGCCCGATTTGAACGCGTGGCAAGCGGCGATCACGCCCAAAACCAAAATGCTGTTTCTGGAAACCCCGTCGAACCCGCTGCTCGACCTGGTCGATATCAAAGCGCTGGCCGACATTGCGCACCGCAAAAACTGTTTGCTGGTGGTCGATAACTGCCTGTGCACACCGGCCTTGCAACTGCCGCTGGCACTGGGCGCTGACATCGTCATTCACTCCGCGACCAAATACATCGACGGCCAGGGCCGCTGCATGGGCGGCGCGGTGTGCGGCACGAATGAAATTGTCGGTGGCGGTGTCTACGGCTTTTTACGTTCAGCCGGCCCGACCATGAGCGCATTCAACGCCTGGGTGTTTTTGAAAGGCCTGGAAACGCTGGAACTGCGCATGAAAGCGCATTGCCAAAATGCACAGGCACTGGCCGAGTGGCTGGAACAGCAACCCGCAGTAAAACGCGTTTATTACCCCGGCCTGAAAAGCCATCCGCAACACGAGCTGGCCAAACTGCAGCAAAGCGGTTTCGGTGGCATCGTTTCGTTTGAATTAAACGGTGGCCAGAAAGAAGGCTGGAAGTTGATCGATGCCACGCGGATGGTTTCTATCACCGCGAATTTAGGCGATACCAAAACCACGATCACGCATCCGGGCACGACGACGCATGGGCGGTTAACACCCGAACAGAAACAGGAAGCGGGTATTTCGGATGGTTTGATTCGGGTTGCTGTGGGGTTGGAGAGTATTGAGGATATTAAAGCGGACCTTGCAAGGGGAATGTAGTCTACGACCGTCATTCCCGCGTAGGCGGGAGTAGTGGTGCATGGATGCACCGTTTACGAACCTAAGGATGGAATCCAGTCGTTGCTGTCATCTCGAACGCATGTGAGAGATCTTCTTTTGGTTTGATGTTTTGGTGGTAGTGGGTAGTCGCACCCACGGGCGAGGTACTTTTCTTATAACAGCATAAGAAAAGTACCCAAAAGAATGCCGCCCGTACACCTTGCCCTGCGGGTGTCCGAGCACTTCAACTTTGCCAACGGGTCGGTTCAACTCGCTCCTGCTCGACGAACCTCATAATTCATCCATGAATTATGACCCTATCAAAGTTAAAGTGCTCGGCAAGGTGAATGGGATTTAAAAACGCTTTTATATTTCATGCTGTCGCATGAAAAAAAACGGTGCAATGCTCTGCGTTTATTGCACTCTGCCTTACTGTAGCAAGTTGTACAGGGTGGTAAGTTCAAAGATCAAAACAGCCTTGCTATATTGAAGGTATTCGCGTAAAAACGAGTTCACATCTAAAACAGCACAGGGTTATTGGGGAGGGTGCGGAATTGGAGAAATCTGTAATTATTCCATTCGATAAATCAATAGTGTCAAAATCGATTGATCGCGATATTAGCGCCTCCTTATACAAGGCGTCTTTTGTCCTTAAATATCCCAATATGACGCCTGAAAGGGCACATATTACTGACAAATATGACGCCTGGCCAGGCGTCCTAACAGCAAGTTATGTTTAATTTAATTAACACTTAATCATGAAAGATAAGTTAATAGATATAATTGGTTTCATTGCAATGATATTTGCAGTTATCAATATCACTATATATAGGGTGCTTCCCAGCCATTACGAAGATGACTATTCCACCTATTTATCAATAAGCAACACATATATGGCAGTTGTTGTATTATATTTCTATATAAATTACAAACTTAAAAAGAAGAAAAAATCATAATGTTTGTAAATCAAATGAAATTAATTAAGCTAATTATTCTCAAATCAATAAACATAACAAATCACTCAAGCAGACGGACTAGCCAGATATGTGTTTCCTGAAATATATTCATGCCGCTGCTTACCTCAAACGTTAGCCAAATAAATGAATAAAGGAATATATACAATTAATTTAGTACTAGGTCACGCAATAACAGTGGCGCTTGTTTCAGCAATACTGGTGTATGGCTTTGACTATTATGACAAAGCATACGGTAAAGGGATTTCGTTCCAAATATATTTATGGGGTACTGTTTTAGGGGTAATTATTACTGGCGTAGGTTTTAGTATTGGTGTTTTCCTATCAGATAATATTTCAAAATACTGGGTTGGCTTTTGCATAGGAGGTTTATTCGCATGCGCCATAGTAATCACTACTTATTTGATATCGCTAGTCACATACAATACCGGGTTAAAGCAATTTTTACTTTTTACTTCATGGTTTTTGGGCAGTATATTTACACCAATACTTATATCAAAAATCAAGGCGTACAAAAATGGCTAACAAATCAGTCAAGCAGACGGGCTAACCATATATGTGTTTCCTGAAATATATTCATGCCGCTGCTTACCTCAAACGTTAGGTTTTAGTATGTATTACTGGAATATTAATACACTGGCAAAAGAACTAGGTGATGGCCGTATATCTGAGAAAACAAGTATGCTTTATTATCTCGCTTCATCTCTTCTCATTCTTTTCTCAACATATTATTCGTTATGGTGGGGCGTTGTACGTGATTGGTTATTTTATTTCGAATTATTCGTGCTTTCCATTATTACAATAGTTGGCTGCATAAAAGCATTTGAATCAAATGGCGGCAATGAGGGAAAAGCTTTCGTGCTACGCGCCGTTTGCTTGTCAGTACCTATAGGTATTCGCGTCACTATACTAAGCATTCTATTTGGTTTAGGTATGTATTTTATGAGCGCCAACCTATTTACTAGAACCACATTTGCAGACCCACAAAGAGCATACTCAATTATAAGTTACGTAGGGTTCGTAGGTTTTAATATTTATTTTTGGTGGCTATTGGTTTACGGTTTTAAAACTATACGAAATCATGAGCAAACAACCTAACAAATCAATCAAGTTCGCCCACAAAACAACCTGTGGGCTGGGACTAGGCGATAAAGCCCGCCTAGCCCCTTATTTCAAACGTTAGCTGTAGGAAAGAAAATGGATTCTTCTGAACAAATATTAAAAAAGGTAGGCATTGCATTACTCATTGTTGGTGTTATCGATATTGGTGTAATGATTTACTGTATTACAAATAAAATCAGTTACTCTTCTAGTTTCAATATATTTGCTGTTATAGCCGGTATATTTCTTATGAAAGGTAGTATCCGTACAGCTAGAGCAGTCACTTTCTTTGGTGCATTCATGCTGGCAGGGTTTATTGGTCTTTTAGTCATCTTTCCATTCATGGAGCCATTTGAGTTAAAAGCAATTACTTTTAAGTTAAGACCCGTATCTACAGTTTTGTCTTATGTATTTATGTTTGTGGCTATAGGCTTCGTTTATTGGGTATATAAAAGCCTTGCAAGTGAGCCTGTGATGACTGCAAGAAAGGAAGCGGGCTTAAGTCATGGTGTTCCAAAACTAGCGTTTGCGCTCGGCGGAATATTGGTAATTGGCCTATCCATAGCAATGTATTTATTAAATAACGGTTCAAGTGCAGAAATTGCCAAAGAAAAAGCTTTAGAGCAATTTGGAGATTCGTACAAATATCATATAACCGCAATGAATTTCTCCGGCGGTCATGCAAGCGCTCGCCTCACTGCTTATCGCGAGGGTGAAATTAAGGATGTTCATGTTGAGTGGAATGAATAAAACAGCTAACAAGGAAACCGGGGTCAGAACACAGTTTTCTCTAATATTAGAAACAACTGTGTTCTGACCCCGGTTTAGACCCCGGTTTATTGGTGTTTGGAAAGGTTTTGATTGGTTGTGCATTTCTTTCCACGTTTAGCCTGCCACAGCTTTCGGCTTTGGTAGGGTAATAATTCATGGATGAATTATTAGGTTCGTCGAGCATGGATGCGAGTTGAACCGACCCGTCGGCAAAGGCGAAATCTGAGGGAACCCGTAGGGCAGGCTGTTTGGGGCGGCGTTCTTTTGGTTACTTTTCTTTCGCTGTTGGAAGAAAAGTGACTTGGCAGCAAGCCGAAAACAAAACTCATGGTTGGCACAATAATCCAGTAAACACAAAACACCCTAATCACGGTCACGAGCATCCGCTCAACTAATGCTATCATCTACCAAAAAAATAAAGCCCCATTTATGGAATTAACAGCCCGCGAACTCCTCACCCATCTCTTCCAGACTGCCCTCGATGCGGTCGATGGTCGCCATCGGGTACAAACCTGGTGTCGTGATCACAATGCCCGCTTCGATCATTGCATTGCCATCGGTAAAGCCGCACCTGCGATGTTGCAGGGTGCGCTGGATTGTCAGCACAACCTCAAACAGGCCTTGCTGATCTGTCTGCCCGGACAATGTTCGCGCTCACTGCGTAAAGACAAACGCATTACCATTGTTGAGTCATCGCATCCGGTGCCGGATCAAGCCAGCCTTGATGCCGGTCAGGCTTTGCTGCGTTTTCTGGCGAGCATCCCGCAGGGTGAAAAATTGCTGGTGCTGATTTCCGGCGGCACGTCGAGTCTGGTGGAAGTGCCGGTGGCGGGGTTGTCGCTGGAACAGTTGCAGCAGGTTAATCGGCATCTGCTGGCGTCGGGGAAAAATATTAAGCAGATGAATGTCTGGCGTAAGCAGTTTTCAAAAATTAAAGGCGGAGGTCTGCTCGATTACGTGCAGGCGGAGTATTGCACGCAGTTGCTGATTTCAGATGTGCAGAACGATGATGTGGCGGTGATCGGTTCCGGTTTGCTGGTGGCCAGCAAGGAGCAGGCGCTGGATGATGATGTTTTCTTGCACGAGCTACTCAGCAGTCTACAGCCTAAAGATAGCCATTGTGCGGAGGCGATTGAAACTCACATCATCGCCACACAGCAGCAGGCGAT
>JAOUNI010000039.1 GCA_029881035.1 Gammaproteobacteria bacterium
TTTTCCAGAAAAATAAGGGAGCTATATACAATTTATATAATCGTGCCTTGAGAAAAGATCCTACCTTAGGTGGTAAAGTTATCATCGAGCTGACAATCAATGCACAAGGTAAGGTTGTCCAGTGTCATATTATTTCTAGTGAATTGAATGACCCAGGTCTGGAAAGAAAAATTATTGCCCGTGTCAAGATGTTTCAGTTCAAGCCTGCGGATGTGCTGGAAACTACGGTTAAATACCCCATTGATTTTCTGCCATCTTAGTCGTTGGATGATGACGGATGTTTTTGAATTAACATCATGAATCAATGGATGCCATCAAAAACATCAATCAACAGCCATCCATAAATACCAGCTGGCGATTGTTTCATAGGGATGCCAACATCGTGCAATCTTTAGGTAATCATCTCTACCAGGCTGTTCTGGTAGTGGGTAGTTCTGTATAAAAGACTTGCGTAATGCCAGGTCTCCCAGCGGCAATACATCCAGTCGACCGAGTGAGAACATCAAAAACATATCAATCGTCCAGGGACCAATGCCAGGCAATTTGATAAGTGTTTCCGAGATTTGCTCATTATTCATTTTGTGCAGTCTGTCCAGATGAATCAATTTTTCCTGACAGGCATGGCTCAAAGCACGTATATATCTTATTTTTTGCCTGGAAAGTCCACAGGTGGCTAGTTCATCATCGCATAGAGCGGCTATACTATTCTGGTCGAAATCGTCAGCGGAGAGTTTGGCAAATAACTTGTTTTCAATGGCTCGTGCTGAGTTCACCGAAAGTTGTTGGTTGATAATCGCCCAGACCAGAACATGAAATTGAGAGCGTTGCATCAGGCTGTTATCATCGAACAAGGTGCATGGGCCGTGTTTTTCAATGAGCCTTTTGAGTGTGGTATCGGCCTTTTTTAAATGTTGTATTGCCAACAGAACTTTTTTTTGCATTGATTACCTTCTGGATTAGAGGTTCCTAAATTTTATGAGTCATTCCCACATTCGTTACCGGTCTAGAGGTCGATATTATATGTCACCTGTTTTGCTGGATCACCGCAATTTGAAATGGATATGGTTGAGCGTTGCTTTACTGGCGTTCCTGACTTTTTTTGCGGGTTATATTCTAGGCTTTGAAAAATCGAATAATAAATGGATGGCTAAGCTTGATCCTGTAGAGATCGCTTTGCCGGAAGTGATGGCTTCATCCCTGACAGTAGTTGAGGCGCTGCCCCCTGAGGTTGAAGAGCCTGGCGGCAGCATTGATGTGGATAGTGCCGATGGTACTGAAAATGACCTTATTCCTGTGGCCAATGACCCTGACGCTTATACCGGTGTTATTGAAGTGGCTGGAATAAAAGTCGCCAATGCAGAACCCGTGAAACAGATCATTAAGCAGATCAACAAAAAAACGGCTGGACCCGTACAGAGTCAGCCGGAAGCCGTGCCAATATCTCGATCACAAACCAATCAGACGACGGCAGCTGCAGCCAGTATTGTTGATGATGCTGACGCTGAAACGGCAACTTATTCCATTCAGGTCGGCATGTATAGTAATTTTGAGAATGCCGAGATTAAAGTCAGTCAGCTGCTGAATTCGAACCTGAATGCTTATCTAGATGAGTACCAGAATAGCAAAAACGAAACACGATACAATGTTCGTTTCGGTTACTTTGCTTCATTCGCTAGCGCACAGCAGGCTTTGACTATTTATGAAAAAAGTTATGCAGACTCCGGTTACATTGCTCGCATTGAACGCTAAGGATTTTTAAGTTGTAAGCTAATGAGTACTTCCAGAAAAATAAAGTTGCTCAGTTTTGATCTTGATGACACTCTGTGGCCGTGCAAACCCACCATCATGTCAGCCGAGCGCAAACTGTATGAGTGGATGCAGCAAAGGCTACCTGAAATTACGCAGCATTTTGATATTGAATCACTGCGCACCCATCGCATTAATTTTTTGCGACAAAGACAGGATCTGGCGCATGACATGTCAGCCTTGCGCATTGAATCGCTGAAAGCACTGGCCAGCGAAATGAAACTGGAATCTGACTGGGTCAATGAGGCATTCGACATTTTTTACCATGCACGTCAGCAAGTCACCCTGTTTGATGATGTCGCGCCAGTGCTGGATACCCTGCAAAAAGAATATCGAATGATCGCACTGACCAACGGCAATGCCAGTATCGAAAAGACTGGAGTGGCACACTGGTTTGAATTCTCAGTCTCGGCCGCTGAAGTTGGTTATCAGAAACCACATCCTCTGTTTTTTGAGTCCATGTTAAACAGAGCCGGACTTGATGTCAGCGAGGTTCTGCATATTGGAGACGACCCTTATCGCGACATTTTTGGTGCTTTTGATGCTGGTATCCCTAGCGTCTGGCTGAACCGGACAGGGCAGCCGTGGCTGGCTGAGGGTTATCAGGCTGATCGGCAAATTGATACATTGACCGCTCTGCCGGAAATTCTGCGTGAAATGCAGGCCAATTAAACTGATATGCCGCTGAATTTGCCCGTTTAATTCGCTATAATTCGCTTTTCTTTTCAAGACGATCAAACGTACGATAACAGAATGATTTTTAAAACCGATGATGTTCGCATAGCCGGCCTGCAGGAAGTCCTACCGCCCGCCGAACTACACGCAGAATTTCCCATTGATGAACATGCCTCTGAAACGGTATATCATCACCGTGAGGCCATTCATAACATTTTGCATGGTGAGGACGATCGTCTGGTCGTTATTGTCGGCCCCTGTTCCATTCACAATCCTGATGCGGCACGCGAATACGCCCAACGCCTGAAACTACTGATCGACGAACTATCAGATGACCTTTGCATCATCATGCGCGTCTATTTCGAAAAGCCACGCACCACCGTCGGCTGGAAAGGCCTGATCAACGATCCCGATATGGACGAAAGCTTCCATATCAACAAAGGCCTGCGCCTGGCACGTGGTTTATTACTCGACCTCGCTAAGGCAGGCGTGCCCGCTGGCACCGAATTCCTGGACCTGATCAGCCCGCAGTATCTCGCTGACCTGATCAGCTGGGGTGCGGTTGGTGCCCGTACCACCGAAAGCCAGGGGCACCGCGAACTGGCTTCTGGTCTTTCATGCCCTATTGGTTTCAAGAACAGCACCGACGGTGGCTTCAAAATTGCTATCGACGCGGTACAGGCGGCATCGCGTCCACATGTGTTTATGTCACTGACCAAAGAAGGCCACTCAGCGATATTCTCCACTACCGGTAATGATGACTGTCACATCATTCTACGTGGCGGCAAGAAACCCAATTATGATGCTGAAAGCATCAAGAATGCGGCGAGTCAGTTAGAGAAAAGCGGGTTACGTTCATCTTTGATGGTCGATTGTTCACACGCCAACAGTAACAAGGATTACCGCCGTCAGGTTGATGTCTGTCGTGATGTTGCTGGCCAGATTAGCAAAGGCGAGAAACGCATCATGGGTGTGATGATCGAAAGCCACCTGGTCGAAGGTCGGCAGGATGTGGTCGCCGGTAAAGAACTGACCTATGGTCAGAGTATTACCGATGCCTGTATTTCATGGGAATCGACGGAGATTTTGTTGAGGGAATTGGCAGCAGCGGTTCGTTCAAGACGAACTGTTTAGTTTTTTTGGGGCTCGTTAGCCTCACGCTGACGAGTATCACAACTTCCCGTCATGGGGTTCACTCTCTTCCGCCATTCCCGCGTAGGCGGGAATCCACGTTTGAGCTTTTGCTCAATTACCAAATCTTCGTAGTAATTCATAATTTTGGTGGAGTAGGTGTTATGCGGCGCATCCCTGCGCCTTACACTACGGGCTCGCTGCGCTCATGCAAATTTGAACAGCTGGTGTGTAGTTGGTCCGTAGGGCAAAAACACAGGAAGTGTTTTTTAAAAAAGCTTGCCAGTTGTAAGGTATTAGCGTAAAAAATACCTTCAAATTAAAAACAGCACAGGGTTATTGAGGAGAGTGCATTGTGGAACCATCTTTAATTTACTGGATGTAAGAAATCAATCATATCTTTCATAGAGTCTCTTTAAGTTAAGCTATCCTATTTCTTAATTGTTACCTGCAAAAGAGCCTTCTGATTAGCATGAGAATTGAATCACGGTAGGTTAGCGAGGAATGACTATATTTATCTATAAGGAGCAGTTATGAGGTACACATTAATTTTATTACTATCGTTTATGTATCAAACACAGTTGCTCGCGGAGGTTTACCAATGGAGAGATGACAATGGTATGTTACATTTTTCAGACAAGCGCCCAGCAAATGAAGACTTAGTTATTGATGTGCCAATTGTTGAGTTAAACACGATACCTGGTGACCCCAAATATTCAGGATCATTGATTGATCGCGCTAAAAATATACCTAATGCACCAGTTCAAAATAAACAAAAACCTTTTATAGGATCTATCACAAAGAAGAAAAAACACATAACTAAAACATCTTCTGCTTACAAACCAGGATTTAGAGGTGTAACTGGTTTTGATAATGAGGAGAAACTAGATAAATCACGTGAAAACTGTATAAAGAATAGAGGTGCTGACTGCTCCACTAAAACATTGGTTAATAAACAGAAGGCTGCAAATTGGGCAAGGTCAGATGAAGGACAAGCGGTTATTAGAGCTAATCAGGAACGCATGAGAAATAATGCAAGGTGAGAAAACCCGGTTTGTCCGAAGTGGTTAAGGCTTGACGAGTCTCACGATTCATCTCTGAATTGTGACTCTATCAAAGTTAAAGTGCTAAGCAAGATGTATGGGATTAAAAATCACTAAATTTGTCGGGAGTGAATTTGAATAACTGGTATGTAGCTGGTACGCAGGACAAAACACAGGAAGTGTTTTGGAAAAAAGCTTGCCAGTCGTATGATATTCGCGTAAAAAATACCTTCAAATCAAAAACAGCACAGGGTTATTGGGGAGGGTGCAAGAATGGGTAATCCAATTATCAAATGGTTTCATAAAAACTCAGTCGAATCTGAAGTTGGTAATAGTCTTTCGTTAGGAGATAGACAGAATTCTGCCTGCCCTGAAAAAACCTGTTTTTTTATTTAATAAACTGTTAGCGTTTTAATCGTAAACGGAGATAACATGAAAATGATATACAAAATCATTATCAACTTCTTCTTAATTACACTTTTAGTGTTAACTAAAAGTGTCTATGCAGTTCAAATAGACTTAACTGCTGGTGTTATTGGAACAGCTGTTGATACAGAATATGACGGTGTCTTTGAACAACTATACAATGATATAACTACAAATCCTTATGAAACATTTACTATTGGGCGAGTTGTATCGGGAAATTTTATTTCTGAAAGACGGTCAATTCTAGAATTTAATCTTACTTCAATAAGCGCTGCCGCTAATATCGAAAGCGCAACACTTATAATGGATTGGGCAAGTGGATCAAATGACCTTGGTGTTATTGATTTTCACGGTTTTGAAGGAAGTGGAATATTAGATATCACTAACGCCACTAATACTGGAAATATAGTAGCTACAAGAATTGCCACTAATTACCACGAAGTTTCTGTCGATGTAACAGATTACATACAGGGCTATCTCGATAATAATATTAGCTGGGCAGGGTTTCTTGGTATAGAGACTGTTGATGGTGTTAACGCCAATTTTTGGTCAAACTATAATGATTCTTATGAGCAGATTTGTGGCCCGTATAGTCCGCCTAGTTGTGTAAATGGTGAGATAATTCATATTTCTAGCCACCCAACTTTAAGTGTAGTGTATGCAACCCCTCTTCCGAGTGCAGTACTATTATTTACATCTGGGTTACTCGGTCTGATAGGTTTTTCCCGATCGCAGCGTGCAAGGTAAGGCTCAATAAAAAATAGAGCATTGCGCCGTATGTTTTTTCATTTCCTCTTTATAACTTATCTCAAATTTTAACTTTGGTAGCGACAATTCACCACGGAAGGTGAATTGAGGTTGGTCAGGCTGCATGGCTGATATAACCGACGTGTAGGCAAAGCTGAAAGCTGAGGTTTCCCGTAAGGGCTGGTTGGAAGGGGCGCAAGCAAAAGTTAAGGTGTACTATGATATCAGTAAGAATATAAAACTAAATTCCCGCTTGCTCGGGAGCAATAACTATTCTGGAATCACCGCATCATGATAAATATTCTGTACATCATCCAGATCATTCAGCATATCGAGAAACTTCTCAAACATTTCTAAATCGTCTGGCTTAATCTCGGTACTGGTTTTGGGCAGGTACTGAATTTCATCGACTTCAAAATCAATTTCGCCAAAGGCATCTAGCAAGGCCTGTTTGGCTTTGAAATATTCGGTGTTGGGAGCGAATACGGTGATGAGATCATCTTCGGTTTCTACGTCGGTGACATCAACGTCGGCCATGAGCAGGGCTTCGAGTACGGTGTCTTCTTCCTGGCCTTTGAAGGCCAGAATGCAGGCGTGATCGAACATGTGGCTAACACTGCCCTGGGTGCCGATTTTGCATTTGGTTTTGGTGAAAGCGAGACGGACATCACCAAAGGTGCGGTTGGGGTTGTCGGTAAGGCATTCGACCATGACCATGCAGTTACCCGGTCCGTAGCCTTCGTAAATAGCGGGGTAGAAGTCTTCGCCGCCGCCGCCTTTGGCCTTATCAATGGCTTTGGTAATAACATGACTCGGTACCTGATCTTTTTTGGCGCGTTCAATCAGGCTACGTAATGCTAAATTGCCTGCGGGGTCGACACCACCGGATTTGGCGCAGACGTAGAGTTCGCGGCCATATTTGCTGTAGACTTTGGCCTTCTGGTCAGAAGTTTTGGCCATAGATTCTTTACGATTTTGGTAGGCTCTGCCCATTTCGCTACTGCTCCGATGAATTCTCTAAAACGTAAATTCTACAGATAAGTGTTTGTATAGGGAACCTTTTAGCCTAATTACTCTGTTGTGATCAGCTGTCAAAAGAATTAATGGTTCTTATATCCACGAATAGTGGAAAAAGCATAATATGCGCTGATATTGTCCTCTGTATAACCGCAGGGACCTGGTTAGGTAACCTTATTAGACGAAGGCTTCATCAATGTTAAATACCGAATTCACCGATCTACTTAAAGCGGTTATCCGCCAGCCCAGCGTCGTTAGTGCGGAACATTCTTTTTTTAGAGTATTACAACGTGAGCTCGAAGAGCGTGGCGCCAAGGTCACATGGTATGAGGGGCTGTTAGTTGCTCAGGGTAGCAAACCATACAGCACAATGTTTTCGGCACACATTGACCGTCACGGCCTGATCTGCACCGGCCCGAATGAATTTCAGTACGCGGCGTTTATCGCCGGCAACAGAACCGATCTGTTAAATAATTCTGTGTCTGAAGAATTGATGACAAAAATTACCGAACGTTTTCAGTCGATACCGGTATTTGCCTACGAGCCATGGTCAGGTGCTTACCGCGGCAATGGTGTTATCAAAAATTCGTATGTCTGTGAGTTTCGCAATAATCTGATTTTTGAAATTGATGGGCTCAATGATGTGGTTGCCGGCACGCCGGTTGCTTTTAAAGACAAACTCAGCATTAATAATGACCGTCTTGAAGGGCAGCTGGACAATGTACTGACGGCCTCGGCAATTGTACATCTATTCAGTTTAGGTTTTCAGGGTACTGCTTTTTTTACTGCTCAGGAAGAAGCCGGAAAAAGCTGGCGTTACCTGCTGGAGTGGTTCCGCCGCTTCGGCCACTCGACTAATCGACTGTTTGTGGTCGATACCAGTCCTTTCCCCAGTGTCGAAGCGGCTAACGAGCAGTTGCTGGTGTTAAGAGAAAAAGATGCCAATGCGGCCTTTAATAAAGAGGCGACAAAACTGGTTGAAAACTTGTGTACCGAAAATAATTTGAGTTATGTCTACAAAGACAGATACGTTGAAGAAGAAAATAAAAAACTGGTGGCGGCTGGTGGTCATGCACGCTCACTCGGCAGCACGGAAATGGGCAGGATAATCGCAGCCTCGAACGGGCTGGTGGATGGCACCACGATTCAGATACCGACCAGTGGCTATCACACCATGCAGGAATCGGCTTCGTGGGAATCGGTTGATGCTTTTATAAAATTGCTTACAGATTTGTCAGACGAAACTTAGCCACGCCGCCCTCGCTGAACGATAGTATTTAATCTTTGCCGAATACGGCTTTTAATATATCGGTGGTTCTTGCTGCCGGATTATCGCGAATTTTCTTTTCTTCCTGCGCAATCATAGTAAACAGGCCACCCACGGTTTTTTGCGTGACATAATCGTCAACATTGTAGTCTTTTAGATTCAGGTATTTACCGGCAAAACCGAGTTTGTCGTACATTTTTGTGTACATGCTGGTTACACCTGCTTTTGAGGTTGCGTTTTTTACAATCGGTGAAATCTCTGCGTTGAGTTTTGTGCCACCGGTCTTTTTCAGATATTGTGTCGCAGCATCGTCAGGACCCTGAAGAATATTCTTTGCGTCAGCAATGCTCATGCGGGTAACGCCCTGTTTGATAATGTCCAGAGTCAAAGATATGGCAGATTCAGCAGCACGATTCATCGTAATAATAAATTCATCAGCGTATTTGTCATTACCTGTTTTGCGTAATAGCGATTCAACTTTAGCCAGTTTTTCCGGCATGGGTATTTTGACATTGTTGTTTTTTAAAAAGCCATCAGCCTTGCCCAGAGTATTTACGGCATAACCAGCCCCCTTGTTCAGTGCTTCTTTTAATCCGGCGACAATGTCTTCATTACTGAGTGCACTTTTAACGCTTGTGGTTGCCCCACTGTTTTTGATTGCCTCAGTCGTGCTTTCAATTTTTTGTTGAACTTTTTCGCTGCTGTCAGAGAGTTTGTCGAGCCAGCCAGCGTGGCTGTTTGTAGTGAATATCAGTATTGTTGCGGTCAGTGTAATTCTTAAGTTCATCAAAATATTCCTAAGCATTTTTTGTTGCATAGGTACGCACGATGTATTGATCAATAATGCTCTTAAATTCATTGGCAATGTTGTCACCTTTTAAGGTTACTGTTTTTTTGCCGTCTTCATAAACGGGTGCAACCGGAATTTCACCACTGCCGGGTAAACTAATACCGATGTTGGCGTGCTTGCTTTCGCCGGGGCCGTTGACCACGCAACCCATGACGGCGACACTCATATTTTCCACACCCTGGTAGCTGTTTTTCCATACCGGCATCTGGCTGCGAAGATAATCCTGAATCTGTGAAGCGAGGTGCTGGAAGAAATCACTGGTGGTGCGGCCGCAGCCGGGGCAGGCAGTGACTAGTGGCACGAAGGAACGCAAGCCCATAGTTTGCAGGATTTCCTGGGCGACGATAACTTCCTTATCGCGCGAGGCCCCCGGCTCAGGGGTCAGTGACACGCGGATGGTGTCACCAATGCCATCGTGCAGCAACATGCTGAGTGCTGCGGTGGAAGCGACGATGCCTTTGGAGCCGATGCCGGCTTCGGTGAGGCCGAGGTGCAGCGCATAATAGCTGCGTTCTGCCAGTGAGCGGTAAACCGTGACCAGGTCTTTGACCACGCTCATTTTGCAGGACAGGATAATTTTATTTTTGTGCAGGCCAAGTGCTTCGGCGGCCTTGGCGCTGTCGATCGCAGAGCGGATGACGGTTTCGAGCATAACGTTGTGCGCGTCATGCGGCTCGTCCAGCTGCGCATTTTCGTCCATCAATCTGGCGAGCAATGCCTGATCCATGCTGCCCCAGTTGACGCCGATGCGCACGGCTTTGTTATTTTTAACGGCGTGCTCAATCATGGTGGCGAACTGGCTGTCGCGCTTCGCGCCACGGCCGACGTTGCCGGGGTTGATGCGATATTTGGCGAGAGCGGCGGCGCATTCGGGATGGTCATTCAGCAGTTTGTGGCCGTTGAAATGGAAATCGCCAATCAAGGGTGTACTGTAGTTTTTCTGATCTAGAGCGTCGCGGATTTTCGCCACTGCGGCAGCCGCATTGTTATCATTGACGGTAATGCGTACCAGCTCGGATCCGGCATCGGCCAGCTCGATAATTTGAGCGGTGGTCGCCTGCACATCGGCGGTATCGGTGTTGGTCATGGATTGCACTACTACCGGCGCGTGGCCACCGACGATGACGCCATCAATATCGACGGCGAGAGAAGTTCTTCTGGGCTGATAAGCGTCTGGGAAATGCATGATGATTCAATCTGTTTTTTGCAAAGATTGCATTCTACCTTGTGGCGCCGTAGCCTGCACACCCTGAGGCGGCTAGAATGCTGCTTTCTCGAAGGCTGCGGCCAATTTTGTTTATGCAATCAGTATCATTAAAACTTGGTTTAATTATCAATCCACTGGCGGGTATTGGCGGCACCGTCGGCCTGAAAGGCAGTGATGGCCGTGAGATTGTCGATCAGGCGCTGGCCCAGGGTGCGCAGCCGAAGGCGGGTGAACGGGGTTTGCTGGCGATGGAAAAGCTGGCGGGTATCATCACGCAGCCGATATTAACGGTAGCGGGGGCGATGGGGGCGGAGGTGCTCGAACAGGCAGGTATCGCTTATGAAGTTGTCATGCAAACGTCAGCCGAAACCACGGCCAGTGATACATATCAGGCGGTACTCAAACTGTGTGAACATAATATCGACCTGCTGATGTTTGCCGGTGGTGATGGTACTGCCAGAGACGTGCTGGATGCATTGAACGCCTGCGGCAAGGCAGACAGTCTGCCGGTAGTGGGTATTCCGGCCGGCTGCAAAATTCATTCGGCGGTGTATGCGGTGACACCATCGCGTGCCGGCGAGCTGGTCGCGCTGCTCGAACAGGGTGAGCCGCTGGCGGTGAAGCAGGCTGAGGTGATGGATCTGGATGAAGTTGCTTATCGGGCTGGCAAAGTGTCGGCCAGCTGTTATGGTTATTTATCAGTGCCGGTGGATGATGCGCGCATGCAGGCGATGAAGCAGGGCGGGGTCAATCACGAAGAAATCGCGGCGCAGGATATTGCCAGTGACGTGGTCGAGAACATGGAAGACGACGTGCTGTATTTCATCGGCGCGGGCACAACCACGGCCGCGGTGATGGCTGAGCTGGGCCTGCCGAACAGTCTGCTCGGTGTTGATGTGGTGTTGAATCGCGACTTGATCGCCAGTGATGTGGACGAGCAGGCGATACTGACCCTGCTTGACGATGCCGCGCATAAACACCGTACTGCAAAAATAATCGTCACCGCCATCGGGGGTCAGGGCCATGTTTTTGGCCGTGGTAATCAGCAATTTAGTCCGCTAGTCATTGCAAAAGTGGGCAGTAGGAATATCATGGTAATTGCGACGAATGAGAAGTTGCGCTCCTTGCAGGGACGGCCATTGTTGCTCGATACTGGCAGCATTAAGCTGGATGAGGAGCTGGCGGGTATCAGGCAGATTGTCACCGGTTACGAACAGCGCACTTTGTATAAATTGAGTTAAAAAATATTTAATCAGGAAACGACGATGCAAGATTCAGAATTCATAGAAGGCCTGTTGAGCTTCATACAGGCATCACCCACACCCTTTCATGCGGTCGAACAAATGTCGGCGGTACTGGATGAAAATGGTTTTCAGCGATTAATGGAAGCGGATGCCTGGGGGCTGGGTTCGGATGCTTCGATTACCGGCAAGTTTTATGTGACACGTAATGACTCTTCGATTATTGCTTTTACACTGGGTAGTGATCCGGTCGAACATGGTTTTCGTATGGTCGGTGCGCACACCGATAGCCCGTGTTTAAAAGTAAAACCTAATCCTGAAATTACCAAAAATGGTTATTTTCAACTGGGCGTGGAAGTCTATGGTGGCGTGTTGCTAAATCCCTGGTTTGATCGTGATCTCTCGCTGGCGGGCCGGGTTAATTATGTCACCACGGATGGCGCTGTCGGTAATATGCTGATCAATTTTGAGCAGGCCATTGCGACGATTCCCAGTCTGGCTATTCACCTTGATCGTGAAGCCAATGAAAATCACGCCATTAACAAGCAGACGCATATCCCGCCGATCTTGATGAAAATGCCGGAAGGTAATAATAACCGGCCGGATTTTCGCGATATTCTAATGCGTCTGCTGGCGCAGCAGGAACCCGCATTAAAGATAGAAACAGTACTGGATTATGAGTTGAATTTCTACGATGTGCAGGCTCCAGCGGTGATTGGTCTGCATCAGGATTTTGTCGCCAGTGCACGGCTGGATAATTTACTCAGTTGTTATACGGAATTAATGGCGCTGTTGAAGGCAGGCCCGAAACAAAATTGTTTAATGGTTTGCAATGATCACGAAGAAGTTGGCAGTGTGTCAGCGGCAGGTGCGCAGGGAAATTTTCTGAGGTCTGTGCTGGATCGCCTGTGTTCAACGACAGAGAATTTTGCCCGTAGTATGGATCAGTCGATGATGATTTCGGTGGATAATGCACACGGTATTCACCCTAATTTTGCGGATAAGTATGATGAAAACCATGGCCCGATATTGAATCAGGGACCTGTGATCAAAATGAATGCTAATCAACGTTATGCTTCCAGCAGTGAAACCAGCGCGGCCTTCCGTTACATCTGTGAAGAAGCCGATGTGCCAGTGCAGTCATTTGTGGTGCGCTCGGATATGGCCTGTGGCAGCACCATCGGCCCGATCACCGCCAGTGAAATCGGCGTGCGTGCGATCGACGTTGGCGTGCCGACATTTGGTATGCATTCTATACGTGAATTAGCCGGCCGCTGGGATGCTTTTTATCTTTACCGTGCGCTTCGGGAGTACTTCCAATAATCAGTTGTTGCATTCTAGATTTGGATCATTATGCTTGTAATTGTCTGCGGACATCCCTGATTGGTTATTTAAGTGGTTTTTTATGCGATGCGTGAGCTTAGCTATGGCTTTCGCTGCCTTTGAGTAAATGCTCGGAGGCACTCTCCTTTTGACCGGCACCCTCGCCGGTCTCTTTTTGCATTTTTGAATATTAGGATCGCCAGAAACAACTTTTAGACAGAGAAGCATATATACTCTGATCCATAAGGTTTTTAATTTTAATAGATGCGGCGATAGAAGAAAGTCTCAATGAAAACAATAAAGAAATCCAACAAATTAGACAATGTTTGCTACGAAATTCGTGGCCAGGTGCTGCGCGAAGCGCGTCGTATGGAAGAGGAAGGCCACAAGATTCTCAAGCTGAATATAGGTAACCCTGCGCCCTTTGGATTCGATGCGCCAGAAGAGATTGTGCAGGATATGATTCATAATGTGCCTTTGTCTCAAGGTTACAGTGATTCCAAAGGCCTGTTCACGGGCCGTAAGGCGGTCATGCATTATTGTCAGCAGAAAGGCATCATGGATGCAGATATCGACAATATCTATCTGGGTAATGGCGTTAGCGAACTGATTGTGATGGCCATGCAGGCCCTGTTGAATAATGGTGACGAGGTATTGATTCCGGCACCGGATTACCCATTGTGGACAGCCGCGGTGAGTTTGTCGGGCGGCAATGCTGTGCATTATATGTGTGATGAGCAGGCGGAATGGTATCCGGATCTCGAAGACATGGAGCGTAAAATCACCAAGAACACACGCGGTATTGTGATTATCAATCCGAATAATCCAACCGGTGCTTTATATCCGGTCGAAATTCTTGAAGCAATTATTGAGCTGGCACGTAAACATAATTTGATTATTTTTTCAGATGAGATTTACGACAAGATTTTGTATGACGATGCCAAACATGTTGCAACCGCATCATTGGCTAAAGATGTTCTGTTTGTTACTTTTAACGGGCTTTCAAAAGCATACCGTGTTGCCGGTTTTCGCGCAGGCTGGATGGTGATTACTGGCGCCATCAGCAAAGCCAAAGATTATATAGAAGGTATCGAATTATTGGCCTCCATGCGCTTATGTTCAAACGTACCAGGACAGCATGCTATTCAAACAGCATTAGGTGGTTATCAGAGTATTAATGAACTGATCGTGCCGGGTGGGCGTTTGCGTGATCAACGTGATCTGGCCTGGCAATTGATTAATGATATTCCCGGCATCAGTTGTGTAAAACCAAAAGGTGCAATGTATCTTTTTGCGAAAATTGATCCTGCTGTGCACAAAATTAAAGACGATGAAAAAATGGTTCTAGATTTATTGTTACAGGAAAAAATTCTTGTCGTGCAAGGCTCAGCTTTTAACTGGCCAGCTCCTGATCATTTCAGAGTAGTCTTTTTATCCAGAGAAGATGAGTTGAGAAATGCAATTGGTCGCATCAAGCGTTTCTTTTCTACTTACAAGCAATAATACTGAGTATTGCTAATCTGCTGATGAGCATGGTTGCAGATAATGTAAAAGCTATCAAAGAACGTATCGGTCAACTTTGTGTTGCTTCTGGGCGTGCCAGCGATGATGTTCAACTTATCGCTGTTTCCAAAACAAGAAGTCTGGCCGAAGTCGAACAGGCAATTATCGCCGGGCAAACCGCGTTTGGCGAAAATACAATTCAAGATGCGTTAACAAAAATTCCTCAGTTAACAGAAGCAGGTCAGAAAAATCTTGAATGGCATTTCATTGGCCACCTGCAATCTAAAAAATCAAAACATGTTGCCGAGAATTTTCAATGGATACATACCATTGATAGTTTGAAGCTGGTGCAAAAATTATCGGCGATGATGCAGAAACATAATCCTACTTGTGAATTGAATTGTTTATTACAGGTTAATTTAACTGGCGAAGAGAGTAAGTCAGGGCTTCCCAGAGAACAAACAATTGCTTTTCTGGAAGAGGTGTTGAAGCTGGATCTTCCGGGTCTTGCCTGGCGTGGATTAATGACCATTGGCGTAGATAATGATGAATATCAAACACGCAAAGCATTTTCTAATTTGAGAAAACTACGTGATGAATGCCAGCAGAGATCAGGCTTGAAATTTTTTGATCAGCTTTCCATGGGCATGTCCGGCGATTATGCAATGGCTATTGCAGAGGGTTCTACCATGGTGAGAATTGGCACTGATATATTTGGGAAACGAAAATAGCAATATACTTACAAAGTAACATTATTTGAGTTTCAGTCATAAACTGTTTTTTTTATGGATCCAGGTTAGAAGTTGACTTACATTCCGAGACATAATGCACAGGTTCCAAGACGCGTCATTTGAGTCACTGTATACGCGTTTGGCTGCTCTTGCTAAAGAATTTATTTGAGCAAACAGGTAGTAGCGTCTTGGTTTGACTCATCAGTATCTGGCTCAGGAACTGGATAGCGCTCGAGAAGTAATTAGCCATCTATTGAAAAAGAATGGAGAATAATGAGTTTGTTATTCTGAAGGCGGAGAAATCCCGCCTGGATGGAATAAAAATGGACTACATAACCCCTGATTGTTATTTTTTCATGCCCCTCTTCTAAATCTAATTGATTTCTATTCTTATTATTTATAATTCTTACTTGTTGATTTATAAGGAGTTCGTTGTTTTGTGTAACAAATATCACTTATAAAAAGTGACATTTGTCACTGACTTCGTCTTATTTAAAAGCTCAAATCAAATAAGGATTGATCATTCAGCAACAGGTCACGAAGGATTTAGCGATTTTGAATGGTCATTAAAAAATTAAATTCAGCTTATTCGATGAGCTTATTAAATGATCAAAATAGGAGTCGAAATGATGAGACGTAGAGACTTTTTAAAAGCGGGTGGCGCTGGTCTGGTTGGATCTACAGTATTTTCAATATCTGGCCTCACGATGCTGTCACCTGGAAACGCAAATGCCGCCACTGTCAGTTTCAATCTAACCGCAGAAGGTACATATAAAACCCTGGTTGATGGTGTGTCAGTTTACGTATGGCAATTTATTGATACGAACAGTACTGGCCCCGGTGCTCTGACTTCTGGTCTGGTGGTCAAGGAAGGTGACGCAGTTAGTGTAACAGTGAATAATAATCTTGATCGCAACATTCGTTTTAGTATTCCTGGTGTTTCTATGTCTTCAACCAGAACCATCAGTCCCGGCAGCTCACGCACATACAGCTTTACCGCACCTGCTGCAGGTAGCTATTTGTACACAGATAATGTGAATGGTGAACTGAGTCGTGCAATGGGTCTTGCGGGTCCTATGGTGGTTATGACTACTAATGGTTCTAACAATCTTTATAGTGGCGGTCCGGTTTTTGATCGACAGTACACTTTGTTTATGAGCGAACTGGATGATCGTCTGAATGCTGCTGTTCAAGCAGGTGGTAGTTACAATATGGCGAACTATGAACCAAATTATTATTTTGCTAATGGTCTTAGCTATCCTGATACTAAATCGAACAGTGACACGCTTATTGCCATGTCAGTTGGTGAGGATGTAGCTATTCGTTTTATAAATGGCGGCGCCATAACTTATCCCATGCATTTTCATGGTTATCATGTGAATGTTGCCAGTCGTAATCGAATTATAGAAAAAAATGTTATCGAAAAAGATACCGTACAGGTAGAACGTGGTGAATGTGTCGATGTGATTTTACCAGTTGCGCAAGCCGGCACTTATCCATTGCATACCCATTATGTTCCAGGTGTATCAGCCAATGGTGTCTATGCCAAAGGTGGTCTTGTTCTGATGAGTGCTGCTTAATTATTTGCGCTAATTTTGATTAAAAGATAACTAAAATTACGAGGGTAAATAAAATGTTTAACAAATTTCAAGAGATTTATATTATGTCGGCACATCGTGGTGGCGGCGGTGGTACTGCTACACCTCCACCTACAACCACGGGTGGCCGTGCTTTTACATTTTTACGTGCACCTACAACAGTAACGGCTCAGATGAATGGTTCTGCAGCACTGGCTGATGGTGCATCCATTAGTACCTGGTACTTCAGTAATGGTGGTGGTTTCAATGGAGACCGTACCGTGCCCAGTCCTGTGATTGAAGCTAATCAAGGTGAACAGGTAGCGATCACGCTAAGTTCGATGATGCCTCATACTATTCATTTACATGGACTGGATGTCGATCAGCAAAATGATGGTGTACCTGCAACCTCATTTGAAGTAACAGGTTCTTACACTTATAGATTTACCGCAACACACGCGGGTACTTTCATGTACCACTGTCATGTTGATACCAACAAGCATATGGAAATGGGCATGTTTGGAACTATCATTATTCGTCCTTCTAATGGCAGTACCACTCAGGCATGGGATAATGGTTCAGTTTTTGATAAAGAATATCTATGGCAGTTAACTACCCATGATAGTACATGGCATAGTGGTATGGGCGGTGGAGGTTCTAACCTGGCGCGTTATCGTCCAGACTACTTCATGATCAATGGCAAAGACGGCGCTAATACGATCACAGATTCAGCGACTGCAATTACTGCAAGTGCAGGTCAGAAGGTACTGGTTCGTATTGTTGGTACCAGTTACATGCCCGGCATTATCCGAATGGGTAGTTTACCGTTTGAAGTTATTGCTTCTGATGGCCGTCCATTGGTGCAGCCATATATTACTACTGAACAGATGTGTGCAGCTGGTGAGCGTTATGACATATTGCTCACTATGCCTTCATCCGGTCAATATACTGGTGGTATCGAGTACCGTAATATTCGTAATACGGATGCATTGGGCACGGTAACAACAACTATTACTGTTGCGTAACTTATAAAGGTGTTGATGATTAAAAGGCTGGGCGACGTGTGTTGCTCAGACCTTTTTGATTTTAATTTATTGTTGTTGAGTGATTTATTATAATGGCTTATTCATTGCGTCACACAGTGGCACATTAAAACAATAAATGGCCCAGGCTTTTGCTTTCACAGGAAGATATGTATAAAATACCCCTTTATTTATGCTGATTTAGTACGGATCATTCCAGCTATGGGATGATCTTTTTGTTTAATGTTTAATGTTTAATGTTTAATGTTTAATGTAACGCCTATGCCCATTGTTCTACAGTTCAATAATAATTTACCTGGTTTTGGAAACTCTTAATGCCACCCTATGAAGACAAGTTAAAGCAAATAACTCGAGAAGAGTTAATTACTAATAAACTGAAACTGGTGTATCAGGAAATAAAATTAAAATTCAATTTCATAGATCGAATTTCACTGGCTCTCTATGATGCGGAATGCGATACCCTGACGACCTATATTCACTGTACCAGTAATGGTGATCCACTCAGCCTGTATCAGTCACGACTAAGTGATTCGAAGTCATTACAGGAGATTGCAAAGACGGGCGATCCTCGAATAGTCAATGATATGTCTGTGTTCGATTCTGTTAAGAAACGTCATTCAGATCGGATAAAAAAATATGGATTTAAATCTAGTTACACTTATCCTATCTACAACAAGAATCAATTTTACGGATTTATTTTTATAAATTCGACACAGCTCAATGCTTTTACTGATGATGTACTTGAGCAGATAACACCGTTGATTCATTTAATTGCTGCATTCACTGTGATCGAATTCAGTATTATTAATACATTAACATCCACCGTTAAAACCGCATTGGTGATGAGCCATCACAGAGATCCTGAAACGGGAGAGCATCTTGATAGAATGGCACGTTATTCTCGATTGATCGCTATGGGTGTCGCGCGGCAATACAACCTGAATGATGAAACAATAGAACACATCTATCTGTTTGCACCTTTACATGATGTGGGCAAAATTGCCATTCCAGACAAGATTCTTTTGAAGCCGGGAAAGCTAACTTTCGAAGAATTTGAGTTGATGAAAACACATACCAGTAAAGGTCTGGAGATTATTAATACCATACTCGATAATTACCAGCTGGATGGCATGCAGCATACGGCGATATTAAGGAGTATTATCCTGTCACATCACGAAAAAATGAATGGCAAGGGATATCCTGATGGATTGGTTGCAAATGAGATTCCAATCGCAGCCAGAATTATCGCTGTTGCCGACGTTTTTGATGCACTCACCAGTAAGAGACCATATAAAGAAGCATGGTCTAATGATGAAGCGTTCGCTGAACTTAAGCGTATAAGTAATGATGAACTAGATGCTGATTGTGTTGATGCATTACTTAAAAATAGAAAAGTTATTGAGAGAATTCAGTCATTGTTTGTTGATTCAGAATAAACTTATTGTCATCGTGCCTCTGCCGTTAATAAGCTTTTATGCCTTGACCAGTTCAGCGTAAGCAAGCAAGTCTTCTAAAATTACTAACTGTGTACCAGTGGTTTCATCACCATTCTGTAACTCTTCAATATCCGCCAGAAAACGGTTCATCGTGCGCGGGCTTAGCGCGGGGTCGGTGAAGCGTTCTTTGCGGTATTCGTTCCAGCGCTGTTTTTCTTCGCTGCTGAGCGACTCTGGGAAATTTCTCGCCCGGTATCTGAATAGCATCTCCGGCAGGCGGGCATCATCAAAAGTCAGCTTGAGCTCAGCAAGTTCTTCGGGGCTGCTTTTTCTGATGCGGTCCATGCGACCATAGTCGGCATCGCTGAAAAATCCGCCGGCGTAAATTTGTGCATCGGGGTCGGTGACTTCGGGAAAATCACTTTGGGCAAATACCTGCAGTGTCTTTGCGACCAGAGCATCGATGTGTTCGAGAATAATTTGTCGATGGGCTTCGCAGGCTTCGATGTCGATATTGACGCGTTCGGCGCTGGCGGCATCCATGGTTTTAAGTGGTACGATGACCGGGCACTTGTTGATGTGTACGTCTTTGAGTGGTACACGTTTTACGTCTTCGGGCAGGTCTTCGGTTCTGGTGTACAGCCGGCCACTGAGTTCGTTGGCGTCCACATTGATGAAGTCGTCCGGTGCCTGGCCGAGGTCGTATACAATGATGCTGTTTTTGTTGGTTGGGTGCTGGCAGATGGGCATCACCATGGCGATGGCATTGCGTTCGGCAGAGTATTTGGATGAAACGTGCAGTACGGGTTCATGGCTGCGCAGGTTGAGCAGTTTGCTGACTTCTGTTTTTTTGCGCAGGCCGTACATGTAGTCGAAGAGCCGTGGCTGTTTATCGCGAATCAACCTGGCCATTTCGATGGTGGCGTAAACATCGGACATGGCATCATGCGCGGCTTCGTGGCTGATATTATTTTCTTTAGTCAGCAATTCAAGCCGTATGCTGGGGCGGCCATCATCGCCGATGGGCCAGTGGATGCCTTCGGGTCTGAGCGCACGGGTCAGGCGCACGATGTCGATCAGGTCCCAGCGTGAGTTGCCATATTGCCATTCGTGTGTGTAGGGATTGTAGAAATTTCGGTACAAAGCATTACGGGTGAATTCATCATCGAAACGAAGATTGTTGTAACCGGCGACGCAGGTACCGGGCTGGGAAAATTCTTTGTGAATGGTAGCGATAAATTCGGCTTCGATCAGGCCATCGGCGAGCGCTTTCTGTGGCGTGATACCGGTGATCAGGCACGACCTGGGATCGGGCAGCATGTCATCGGCAGGTTTGCAGTAGATGACCAGCGGGTCGCTGATGATGTTCAAATCCTCATCGGTGCGGATACCGCCGAATTGCGCGAGCCGATCAAAGCGCGGGTCGATGCCAAATGTTTCGTAGTCGTACCAGTAAATAGAATTTGCCATGCTTAATCTGCCTTAACTCGTGATCCTTCGATAAATGTCAGAAACTTTTTGCGGCAGTTTAGCAACATCATCGATCACCGCATAGTTGGCGGCGCCGTACATGTGCGGCAGGTAATCACGGGCTTTTTCATCGATGGTGATGCAGAACGGGTGGATGCCTTCGCGATGGGCTTCATACAGCGCCTGGCGGGTATCTTCGACGCCGTATTCACCGCGGTAGGTATCGTAGTCGTCGGGCTTGCCATCGGACAGGGTAATCAGCAGTTTGGTGCTGGCTTCGATATCACCGAACAGGCGCGTCATGTGGCGGATGAATACGCCCATGCGGGTGTAGTCCTGCGGCTTAATGTTGCTGATGCGTGCTTTGATGTGTTCGTCGTAGTTTTCATCAAAGGTTTTTATTTTGTACAGCTCGCAACGCTTGCGGGTCATGCCGGAAAAGCCGTAGATGGCGTAGCGGTCGCCGAGAATCTCCAGTACCTCAGCCAGCAGGATTAGTGACTCACGCTCGGCTTCGTTGATCCAGCCTCGTGTTGAGCCGCTCATATCGACCATGAAAATCACCGCAACATTGCGATCTTCCTTGTGCATTTTGGTAAATACGCGCTCGCTCATTTCCATGCCGCTTTGAGTGTCAGCGAGTGCACCGACCAGTGCATCAATATCGATGTCGTCGCCATAGGGTTGTCTTTTCAGTAGTTTGTCTTCGCCGCGCAGTACTTCAAAAGTGTGGCGCAAGCTTTTTAACAGGCCCTTGTGTTTGTTGAGTGTGTGCTCAACAAAATCATCATAGACCGGCTGCACTTCGATCTCACGCAGTACGCACCAGTTCTTGTGATAATGCTGGCGCTTGAAATTCCATTCGTTATAGAGCTCTGCTCCTTCTTCGTGATAAGTGCCTTTCCATACATCGTCGGGGTCCGGCTGCGCATCTTCGAATATTTTCAGGTCATATTCGCCCGGGCCGGCCGCGACCAGGTATTCAGGTGGAATTTCTCCAAAGTCGACAATAATGGAAGTGATCAGTTCACGGACATGATCTGGTGGCACGACCAACTCACCATCGAGCATAAGTTCGACGGTACCATTTTGATAAGTAGCTTCATTTTTATTAACTATGTTGAAAATTGAATTTTCATCGTCTGCTGTCAGTTCGTCTTCATCGTGATTCTTTTTGGATAATTCTTTGGCGAGCTCACTCAGTGCGACGCGAAAATAGGCTTTTTCTTTTTCGACGCGTCGATGCAATGTGCTGGCTACCTGCTCAAGCCGTATGGTTCCCTGGTAGCAGCAGGGTTCGGGGCAATGTGCGGCGCTGATCGCGTCGATGAGCTTGAGTGAGGTTATTGCACTGGCTTCTTCGTCCAGTAATGATCGTACTGAGGCTTGCGACAATAACTGCTCTTTATTTTTTTCATGCTCAGGGTGCAAGCGTGACTTGAGTGCCTGCATGTCACGGTACAGGCCGGGCAGCTCACGTTGGATGCATGCTTCCAGTCGTATATTTTCCAGAGCGCAAAATTTGTCGAGTTTTTCCGGTGCATCCGCCAGAATATCAAAATCAATTCTGAAACTGCCGTACTGTATTTGTGCCCAGAGGTAGGCGACGGTGGCCTTGTAATTAAGAAAATTTTCTTTTTTGTTTTCCAGTAGCGCAGTGATTTCAGGCAGGTAAACGGTTTCGGTATCGGTGTAAGCCTGTTCAGCGGTGGCCAGTTTCAGTTTGCGACCTGCCAGGCCACGTAAAAAAGGCAGCAGTACTGACGCTTCTTCCTCAAAAACGGCGCCGCAATTTTTCGTCTGGGCAGAGTAGATGAACTGATCAAGATTTTTGATCACAGTCATCGCTGCGTGCAGGCCCTGTTTATCATAGTTGTCGGTGGCTTCCATCGCCCAGGCTTCGACCATGTGCATTTCCATGGCTTCCAGTGCCTGTCTGGAATGACAGGCGAACTGGTAGGCCAGTTCGATATTGGTGGCGGAAACACGTTGTGTCAGATTGAGAATAAAATCCTGGTGCTGTCTTGGCTGGGTGATGATGTCTGCTGCTGGAATTTCATTTTTGACGAATGAAAATTCAACTTCCAGACATTTATCCAGAAACTCAATAATCTGATGTTGTTTCAGCGATGGCCTGGTCATGGCTGGTGAATAACGCGGTGTTGCTGGCTAAAACAGGGTTGATGACAGTTCGTTGATTGCGACCAGCATGTCAGCATCATCGGTAATCGCCTGGGTGATTGCCGTTTTGCAGGCGGTCACTGGCTTGATGCCATCGTGGATTAATTTTGCCGCGTGCACCAGTAAGCGGGTGGAAGCACCTTCATCCAGACCGCTGCCTTTCAGGTCACGAGTCATGTGGGCAAATTTGACCAGCTGTTGAGCGGTGTTTCTATCAATGCCGGTTTCTTTGACGATGATTTCGGTTTCCAGATGGGCATCCGGGTAATCAAATTCCAGGGCGACAAAACGCTGGCGCGTACTTTGTTTCAAATCTTTCATCACGCTCTGATAGCCGGGATTGTAGGAGATGGTCAAACAAAATTCGGGCGTGGCTTCCAGTAGTTCGCCCACTTTTTCCATCGGCAGGACGCGTCGATCATCCGCTAGCGGGTGTATGACCACGGTGGTATCTTTGCGAGCTTCAACGACTTCATCGAGATAACAGATGGCGCCATTGCGTACAGCACGCGCCAGCGGTCCATCGACCCAGGTGGTTTCGCCGCCGGCGATTAAGAAACGGCCGACTAAATCTGAAGAGGTTAAATCATCGTGACAGGAAACGGTGATCAGGGGACGTTTCAAGCGCCACGCCATGTGCTCCATAAAACGTGTCTTGCCGCAGCCGGTGGGACCTTTTAATAAAATGGGCAGACCCTGACGATAGGCGGCTTCAAACACTTCGATTTCCTCGCCGATGGCCTGATAAAAAGGCTCGTCTTTAATGAAATACTCTTCGGGTTTTAGTGCTTTGCTTTGCATGTTTCTGTTTCTGCTGGTTTAAAAATATATTGGGGCAAACCATTTTGTCGTTGTTAGTTAAAAAATAATAACGATTTCTATGAGGTCATTATGCAGAGCGTAATTTCTTCACGGTCATGGTAGAGGTGTTTTGCCTGCAACTGATGCGGGATATTTTCTTCCTCTAAAGCATGATGAAGCAGCGCGATGCATTCGTTGACGGTTTGCAGTCTTTTCTTCATCGGCAGTTTTAAATTAAAGATAGCGTTGCGGCAGTCTTTGCGCGTAAACCATTTGGCGATGAGGTTGCTGACGTGCAGCGGACGTTCGGCCATATCGCAGACCAGCCAGTCGATGGCTTTTTTGGGGCGGTAGGTGAAAGCGTCGGTTTTTAAATGTTCGACCATACCGCCGCTCATTAATTGAGCGTCCATCGGGCCGTTGTCGATAGCAGTCACCAGCAGGCCGCGTTGCACCAGTTGCCAGCTCCAGCCACCGGGAGCCGCGCCGAGGTCGACGGCGGTCATACCGTTTTTTATGTATTTTGATTCATCGGTGATGAACCAGTGAATGGCTTCTTCCAGTTTCAGTGTTGAGCGGCTCGGTGCCGACGACGGCATGCGCAGACGTGGAATGCCCATGGCAGTGTGCGCACTATTTTCCATCGGTGATGAGCCGATATAGGCCTGCTGCGAATTCAGAAACAAAATATGTAAGCGTTGGTCAGCATGCGCCGATAATAATTTTTGTTTTTTGAGTGCGTTCAGAAGATGGGGCTCGAACTGTTTGCAAAAACGGCTGATTGATTTGCCTTCGTTGGTATCGGGATAGTCTAATTCAATGTCATTAAATTCCCGTTGCAGTGACTTGATGACGGTCATTAGCGGCGCGATGCGGTTCTGCTCGGGTAAGTCATCGAGCCGGGGCAGGCTGGCAAACCACTGGCGGGTGAAGATCAGTTGCCTGAAATCCAGTTGCTGGAGCAGTTCGCTGATATTGGGTTCTGCCGTGCCAATCAGTAAGACGTAACCGGTATCAGTATTGGTCTGGATGTAGGCGGGAAAACCCAGGTTGCTGGCATAGTCCATGATCTCGCCAGCGCATTCTTTTTCAAAGCCGGGGCGGCAGAGCAGTACAAGTTGAGTGGTGTGATTCATGCTCGCATTTATATCAGTATGGAATATACGGTGTCATTGATTAAAATTAGTTGTAACATCACGCGCAAATTTTAAGAGGTTATTCAATGGAAACCAGTGAAGTTAAAAAGATTATCGAGGCCGGCATCCCCGGCAGTGAAGCCACGGTGACTGCGGATGGCAGCAAATACACCGCAGTCGTCGTCTCTGATGCGTTCGAAGGCAAAACCATGGTGGCTGAGCAGAAAATGGTTTACTCCCTGCTGAATGAGCATATCCAGAGTGGTGCCATCCATGCTTTGACCATCAAGGCGCTGACGCCTGAAGAAGCGAAGGCTCAATAGCCTCGGATCTTCCCCGGCGCTTACCGTTCTGCGTAGGCGCTGCCCTTGACGCAACCGCTGATGATTTTCATCATTTCAGGGAATACCTTGGGGGTGGCGGCAATGATGTCGCCGCTGTTCAGGTAGTCATCACCACCCTGAAAATCGGAAATGATGCCACCCGCTTCACGCACAATCAGTACGCCGGCGGCAATATCCCAGGCGCTCAAGTTAAATTCCCAGAATCCATCGGTACGACCGGCAGCCAGCCAGGCCAGATCGAGCGCGGCTGAACCCGGGCGGCGGATGCCTGCAGTGGGAGCCATGAGTTGCGCCATGGTCTTTAGATAAGTATCGAGATAACTCTGGTCGTGGTACGGGAAACCGGTACTCAATAATGCGCCTTTCAGGCCAACCCGGCCCGAGACGCGAATTTTTTTGCCATTGAGCTGTGCGCCATCACCTTTGGAGGCGGTAAACAGCTCCTGAGAAAGCGGATCGTAGATGACACCAGTAATGATGCGATCGTTCTGCTTGAGCGCAATCGATACCGCAAACTGGGGGAAACCGTGCAGGAAATTGGTGGTGCCATCGAGAGGATCGATGATCCACTGGAACTCGGCACCTTCATCCTGTACGCCGCTTTCTTCGGCCAGAATGCCATACTCCGGGTAGGACTGACGCAATATATCGATAATTGCGGCTTCGGCTTTACGATCGACGTCGGTGACGAAATCGTTATTACGTTTGGAAGTAATCGCCAGACGATCAATTTTGTCCATACTACGGACAATGATGTCGCCGGCGGCACGCGCTGCGCGTACTGCAATGTTTACTGTTGGATGCATGGCAAATTTTTAAAGAGCAGTGTTAAATCGATGCGGATGATAGCAGATTTACCCTCATATTTCACGAACGTACTGTGTCAATTGCAGTATTTAGGATGGCCTGGTTATCAAGGTATATATGATAATGACGAATGGCTA
>JAOUNI010000040.1 GCA_029881035.1 Gammaproteobacteria bacterium
CAGTTTCGGTTCTGGCCCCAGTAGCCACCAGACAAAGAAAGCAACCACGGCGACAAATACCACGGTGGGTACAAAGTAACCGGCGACGATGTCGGCGAGTTTCTGGATGGGCGCGCGCGAACGCTGTGCTTCGCTGACCATCTGCACGATCTGCGCTAGCAGGGTATCGGCACCGACTTTTTCGGCGCGCATTAATAAACTGCCGGTACTGTTGACGGTAGCACCAATAACTTTTTCACCGGCAATTTTTTCTACCGGGATGGATTCGCCGGTGACCATGGATTCATCGACCGAGCTGTTGCCTTCGATGACTTCACCATCGACCGGGATTTTTTCACCCGGACGGACACGCAACACGTTGCCCACGGCGACGTGTTCCAGCGGAATGTCTTTTTCGTTGCCATCTTCGAGTACCAGGCGCGCGGTTTTGGGTGCCAGCCCGAGCAACATTTTGATAGCGGCGTTGGTCTGGCTACGGGCGCGCAGTTCCAGTACCTGGCCGAGCAACACCAGTGTGGTGATGACGGCGGCAGCTTCAAAGTAAACGGCGACCAGGCCATCGTGCATACGCATAACAGCAGGAAAAATGTCTGGCAACAACAGGGCAACGACACTGTAGCTCCAGGCGACTGCCACGCCCAGTCCGATCAGGGTGAACATGTTCAGGTTCCAGCTGATCACCGACTGTACGCCGCGTTTAAAAAACGGCCAGCCGCCCCAGATCACTACCGGTGTAGCCAGCATAAATTCGAGCCACTGCACGGCTTTCAGGGAAATCGTCTCGGGTACCAGTGCGGGAGCCATATCCGTGATCATAGCGAGAATAAAAACAGGCAAAGCCAGCGCCGCGCTGATCCAGAAGCGGTTGCTCATATCGATCAGTTCGTAGTTGATTTCCTCCACCGAAAAAGTTTTGGCTTCCAGTGCCATGCCGCATTTCGGGCAGGAACCGGGGCCGATCTGTTCAACTTCGGGGTGCATGGGACAGGTGTAGATGGCACTGTCATCGTGCGCGGCCTGCTGTATGCTGACCGGAGGTTGCAGGTACTGCTCGGGATGGTCGGCAAATTTCTGCAAACAACCGGCAGAACAGAAATAGTAATCTGAGCCCTGATGAACATGATGATGTTCACTCTGCTGCGTGACGCTCATACCGCAGACCGGATCGACGAGTTTCACATCATGACCTGACAATGGTTGAGCCTGCTGCTTCATAGCCTGCACCTCATGAGTATGATCATGTAACTAGTTTAATCCCGATACCAATCATTTATCACCCTCTGAAATTAATGATTTTAGGGGCGATAAACCTCTCATGAAAATTATTCCCAAACAATAATGAACTCCATTTGATAATGCTTGTCATTAGTAACGCTAACAATATAAACTCAGCCGATCGACTTACTTTGCTGCGGCTAACTTAATCAGGAGAAAAAACAATAATGTCTAACTTAAAGAAATCTGTATCCCTTGCAATAGGCGCTACCTTTGCGGCCGGTATGGCTGCTACCCCGTTTGCCAATGCTTCAGAAAATCCTTTTGGCATGCAAAATCTGAACAGCGGTTACATGCAGCTTGCAGAAGCCGATAAAGAAAAAGAAGGTAAATGTGGCGAAGGTAAATGTGGCGAAGCTAAAAAAGAAATGAGCAAAGAAGCTGAAGGCAAATGCGGCGCTGGCAAAGAAATGGCAAAAGAAGCCGAAGGCAAATGTGGTGGTGCTAAAGCTATGGAAAAAGCCAAAGAAGGCAAATGTGGCGAAGGTAAATGCGGCGAGAAAAAATAAGCCCACTAAACTGAGCTAGACAGAAAACCCCGGGAGTCCGCTCTGCGGGGTTTTTTTATATCTTGTGAATATAGAGTCCGATCATGAATACATTTTTATCCCTGGCCTGCAAGGCACAATCGCTACTCAATAAAACACGCGCGGCGGATTTCCTGGCGCCATTGGCATTACGCTTATACCTCGTGCCCATTTTCTGGATGGCGGGCACGAAAAAACTGGCCAATATGGACAGCACTATTGACTGGTTCGGTAATGCAGACTGGGGACTGGGTCTGCCCTTTCCTGAATTACTCGCCTGGGCGGCGACCTTAACCGAAGCGGTGGGCGCGGTGGCGCTGCTGATCGGGCTGGGTGTGCGCTGGATTTCTATACCACTGATGGTAACCATGGTGATTGCCGCTACCACGGTGCATTTAAAAAATGGCTGGCTGGCCATTGCTGAAGGTTCAGGTTTTTTTGCCAGCGAGCGCACCATGGGCGCGATCGACCGGCTGGATCGAGCCAAAGATATTCTGCGCGAGCACGGCAACTACAGCTGGCTGACCGAAAATGGTCACTTCGTGGTATTAAATAACGGCATTGAATTCGCCGCCACTTACTTTATTATGTTACTGGTTCTTTTCTTTTACGGGCCGGGCAAAGCCAGCCTGGATTACTTCATCGAGAAACGTTATGGACGTTGTGCATGACTACAGGCAATAACCATTATCCCGTTCACGGTGCCGGCCTCGGCCTGCGCCGTGAAGTCATGGATGAAATGAAACAGATCACCACCGATCAGGTCGACTTCATGGAAGTTGCGCCGGAAAACTGGATTGGTGTTGGTGGCGCGCACGCCAAAAACTTCCGCGCTTTCACCGAACGTTTTGATTTTGTTTTACATGGTTTGTCGTTATCGATTGGCGGGCCATCGGCGCTCGATGAAGAACTGGTCAAAGCTGTTGGCAAACTGATGCAGCAACACGGTATCAAGTTTTACTCTGAACATTTGAGTTACTGTTCTGATGATGGTCATCTGTATGATTTGTTACCCATTCCCTTTACCGAAGAAGCCGTGCACCACACCGCTAAACGAATCCGGCGCGTGCAGGATATTCTCGGCCAGCAGATTGCCATGGAAAATGCTTCGTATTACACACCGGCACCCGGTGCTGAAATGCAGGAAATTGATTTTATCAAAGCGGTGCTGGAAGAAGCCGACTGCAAGTTGCTGCTCGACATTAATAATATTTACGTCAACGCCATCAATCACCGCTACGACCCGGTGGCCTTTATGCAGGCCTTACCCGCAGAGCGTATCGCTTACGGTCACATCGCCGGGCATTATAATGAAGCCGATGATTTGATTGTGGATACTCACGGTGCTGACGTCATTGAAAACGTCTGGCAGTTACTCGATAAAACTTACCAGCACTGTGGCGTTTTCCCCACCCTGCTGGAACGTGATTTTAATATTCCACCGGTTGCCGAATTACTCAGCGAAGTCGATCGTATCAAACAGTTGCAACAGAAATGGACAACCGCCACCACACCTGCAAACGAGCGAGCACGTGGCTAAGACAAATTTCAAAGACATCCAGTACGCCTTTACCGCGCACCTGCGTGACCCGGAAAACAACCCGGCGCCCGAGGGCATCGAGGACCGGCGCATGGGTATTTATCGCGACCTGTTTTACAACAACATCGAAGGTTTTATCGCCCGCGGTTTTCCGGTTATCCGCCGCATTTATAGCGATGAAAACTGGCACCGCATGGTGCGTGACTTTTTTTCCCGGCATAAAAGTCAGAGTCCCTATTTTCTGGAAATCTCGCAGGAGTTTCTGGCTTATTTACAGAACGAACGTGAACCGCAGCCCGAAGACCCGGCCGGCCTACTGGAGCTGGCGCACTACGAATGGGTCGAGCTGGCGCTGAGTGTTTCGGATGAAACCAATCAGCTTGACGGCATCGATACTAACGGCGACCTGCTCACAGGCCATCCGGTTTTTTCGCCACTGGCCTGGTCGTTGGCCTACTCGTTGCCGGTGCACAAAATGTCTGCCGATTATTTGCCCGAGCCAACACCGGAGCAACCCACTTACCTGGTGGTGTATCGCAATCGCAACGACAAAGTTAAATTTATGGAAATTAATCCGGTGACTGCACGTCTAATGTACATGCTTGAGAATGATGACAATATGACCGGACGACAGGCGCTGCAACAGATCGCTGATGAAATGAAGCACCCTGATCCCGGGGTGGTGATGAGCGGCGGCCTGTCTGCCTTACAGGAACTACACAGCTACGGCATTATTCTGGGCACGCGCCGATGAAACCATTAAAGTCATTACACCGTGGATTCACCTACAGTTTTGTTGCCGGCCTGTGCCTGTTGCACACGCCTGTGCACGCCGCCGAAGTCAGTGTTCACAAAAACGAACAAAGTGGTTTACTCACCTGGACATCCGAAGATGACGGTTTCAGCATTGAGCTGATCCAGTTGCTACCGGATTTTGTCCGCGCTGTTTATGCCAAACACGGATTTACACATGAGGAAGTGGAACGCATTGCCGGCTACTGCGTGTTCGGCAGTATTCTGAAGAACACGTCAGAACAACAACTCACCTACAAAGTCCGTGAATGGACCTATACCGACGCGCAGGGCAAAACCCTGTCGGTGAAAACAAAAAGCCAGTGGCTGGCGGAGTGGCGTAAAGCCGGCATTACTTTCTCATGGACATTGCTGCCCGATGACGTTGTCTTTGAAGTCGGCGACTGGCAGCAGGGTTTTACTACCATCAATCTGCCCAGAGAATCTCATTTTGATTTGCATTACACATGGACACTGGACGGTGTACCCCATCGCGGCACGCTTAAAGATTTAAGCTGCGCACCTGAAACCATCGAACAACCGTAACGAGCTCACCCATGCGAAAAATGATCACTTTATTATCGACTGCTTTACTTTTACAACTGGCCGCACTTTCAGTTCAGGCGGCGTGGGAGCAACCGGAACTCGGTTATCAGCTCACTCCGTTAAAAACACCGATTGATGCGCCGACCTTCAAGCTCAACGACATGGACGAGTATGAATACGATTTTTCTGAATATCGCGGCAAGGTTGTTCTACTCAACTTCTGGGCAACATGGTGTCCGCCCTGCAAACGTGAAATGCCTTCGATGGAACGTGTTTATCAAAACCATCAGGGCGAAAATTTTGACGTCATCGCCATCAACCAGATGGAAGACGGTGATCGCATTTTCGCTTTCACTGGCACGCTCGATACGCAACCGACTTTCAATATTCTACTCGACAGCAACAGCGCAGTTTCACAGACCTATGATGTCAGGGGTTTACCCACCACCTACCTGATTGATAAAAAAGGACGCATTCGCTATCGCGCTGTCGGTGGCCGTGAGTTCGATCACCCGGAAGTGGAAAAGATTATTGAAGCGTTGATGAAGGAATAAGTACGAACCGGCATCGGCGCTGAAAATATCCGAAGCCGGTGCCTGAATATTTTTTTATGATGTACAGAGACCCGAGTGAGTGTTGATCAGGCATAGTTATTTTTTACTGGGCTGGCTGTTCTTTGCACTGGGCGTGCTCGGTGTAATACTACCGGTCATGCCAACCACGCCTTTTATGCTGCTGGCACTCTGGGCGTTTTCCAGAAGCTCACCGCGCTTTCATCACTGGTTATACAATCATGCTTTTTTTGGCCCGCCTCTGCAGCAATGGCAGCGATACCGGGTGGTACCACTCGGAGTAAAACTACTGGCGATCAGTTTTATGCTGATGAGCATGGTGTACTTATTGATTTATTCTCCGCTGCCTGACTGGGTAAAAATTATGGTGAGCCTGATTATGTCAGCCACCGCTATTTATCTTCTCAGCAAACCTTCGCGTCCGCCAGTCAACAGCGATAACAATGAAGTACCGTAGCCTTTCGTCGGCAATGGGTTACCAACCTACAGGCATATTATTTATGTTTTTCTCTGCGTCTCTGCGGTGAAAAGCTTTATATTTCAATCAAAAATCTTATTCCACCAATGCCGACGATTATTCGGCGGGTTCAGCGCTTTTTCCAGTTCGACCGGTTTGATTTTGGATAATACCCAGCCCGGGAGTGGCGGGTTCTCGCTGAAGCCGCAGGACACGCCCAGGTTGTTCGGGTCGAATATTTTTATAAATGATGGTGACTCCCTGTCGTCGGTATAAACGATGCCGCAATAATCGTGTTCGTGTTCTTTGTGTAGCAAGACATCGATTTCATCGATAAATTTGAGTAAATGTTTTTCACTGGCCGGGGTTTCGGGCGGCACTTCACCAACGGCATAGATATACCAGTCATTGGCCGCCTGCTGTTTGAGCACGGCCCAGAAATCATCCAGGTTGTGCCAGCGCAACAGGGAGGTAAAGTTGCCGCGAAATGCGTCAACGTAATTTCTTTCTACTGATGTATCCACCATTCAATCTCGCCTATAAATTCAATGTGACGCTAGTTTAGTCTGAGACTATTAATCCAGTCCTGTAATTCCTTCAAACTTCGATGTATAAAATCACGATCACCAAAAGCACTGGCCATAACAGTAATGCCCTGCATCCGCGCCATCATATCCATCGCTTTATTATCCGCATCTGAATAATTTAATGCGGCAAACTGCTTAACCAGCCAGTCCCGCATCAATGAAAATACCGCTCGGGATACTTCCTGAAGATCAGCTTCATATTTAGCCAGCTCAGAACACAAAGTACCGATAGGGCATCCGGCGACGATAAGATTATCTTCAAATTTGGACAGCATATTACTAAAACATAATAACCGCTGAAGCGGATCAGTCGATTTCTGCTCACAGTCTTTCAGGATATCGCCATAAACTTCCACGCGTGCTTCAACCACGGCATTCAAAATATCGTCTTTGGTTTTAAAGTAGTAATAGAAATTGCCACGCGGGATACCGGTGGCATCTGAAATATCCCTGAACGAGGTTTGATGATAACCCCGCGTGTAAAATAGCTGATCGGCCGCTTTAACAATAAGCTGGCGATTACTTTCTCCTTTATTTCCCATAAGTTTTAACCTTTACCCAAACTGTGAAGATTTAAGAAGACAGCCTGATGACTGAACTGAATTACTGTGTAATTAAGGTTAGACGGTTGTATGACTAATGTAAACTTAAATCCCATGACAAAAGATAGCTATGCATCTATAAAAGCCCTTAAAATGACACCAGTGTATATCACCCCCATATAAAAATAGCCTGTTTAATCTTGTATTTAAGTTCCAATTAGTGACTCATGCCGACTAACGCACTGACTATCAAAGCTCTGAGAAAGACCTATCGCAACGGCACTCAAGCACTGTGCGGTGTTGATCTGGACGTCAAGGAAGGCGACTTTTTTGCCCTGCTCGGCCCCAATGGCGCAGGCAAATCAACCACCATCGGCATTATCAGTTCGCTGGTTAACAAAACCTCCGGCAGCGTTCAGGTGTTCGGCCACGATCTCGACACCGAATCGGCCACCGTGCGCAGCCTGATCGGGCTGGTGCCCCAGGAGTACAATTTCAATATCTTTGAACCGGTCGGTGAAATCCTGATTAATCAGGCCGGCTTCTATGGCATCAGCCGTCACGAGGCGAGCCAACGCGCCGAAAAATATTTGCGCAAGCTGGAACTGTGGGACAAGCGCTTCGATATGGCCAAGGAGCTTTCCGGCGGCATGAAGCGCCGACTGATGATAGCCCGCGCCCTGGTGCACGAACCCAAATTACTCATACTGGACGAACCCACCGCCGGCGTTGATATCGAAATTCGCCATTCCATGTGGGAATTTATGCGCGAGATTAATGCCAACGGCACGACCATTATTCTGACCACACATTATCTCGAAGAAGCCGAAAGCCTGTGCAACAACATTGCCATCATCAATAAAGGAGTCACCATCGAGCACACCAGCATGCGTACCCTGCTCGATCGCCTGCACATCGAAACGTTCATTCTCTATCTTGAGGAAGGCATCAGCGAGCTGCCGGTGTGTGGTGATTACCAGCTCAGGTTGATCGACGGCAACACTATCGAGGCGGATATTGCGCATTCCAGATCGCTAAACGAGCTTTATCAGATGCTCTCCGACTGCAACATAAAAGTACTCAGCATGCGCAACAAAACCAACCGACTGGAGCAGCTGTTTGTTTCCATGATGCGCAATGGTAATGCCGACAATTACCGCGGAGGCCGGGCATGAATTTCTCGCAGCAACTGATCGCTTTCAACACCATCATGGTTCGCGAATTCCTGCGTTTTATCCGCATCTGGATTCAGACCATCATCCCGCCGGCGATTACCGTGGCCCTGTATTTCATTATTTTCGGCCAGCTGATCGGCTCGCAAATAGGTGACATTGATGGTTATCGTTACATGGATTACATCGTACCCGGGCTGATCCTGATGGCAGTGATCACCAACTCCTACGCCAATGTGGTGTCGTCCTTTTTCAGTGCCAAGTTCCACAAGAGCATTGAAGAAATGATCATTTCGCCGCTACCCAACTACATCATACTGGCCGGTTACATCTCCGGCGGGGTGGCGCGCGGTGTCACCGTCGGTATCACCGTGACCGGGGTTTCGATGTTTTTCTCCGATTTCCAGATCCATAGCCTGGGCATCACACTGGCCGTATTTGTGCTCACCTCCATCCTGTTTTCAACGGCAGGATTGATCAACGCGGCTTATGCGCGAAGTTTTGATGACATCACCATCATCCCGACTTTCGTGCTGACACCGCTGACCTATCTGGGCGGGATTTTCTATTCGATCAAGATGCTGCCCGAATTCTGGCAGACGGTTTCGCAGGGCAACCCTATTCTGTACATGATCAATGCTTTCCGCTACGGCCTGCTCGGTGTCTCGGATATCAACGTAACCACCGCGCTGATCATCATCATTGCCTTCATCGTCATCCTGTTCAGCTTCGCGCTCCGCATGCTCAACAGGGGCATCGGCATCAAGCCTTAAATCAGATATCACAGACATAAAAAATGGCCGCATTGAGCGGCCATTTTTTTGTCCGGAATTAAACCGGGTATCAGGCGTGTTCTTCCGTGAAGAACTGCCGCTGCAACAGGGCGAAGCCACCAAACATCACGGTGGTGAATGCCAGATCGCCGATTAGACTGTTCTGCAGGAATGGAATACCGGCGACGTAAGCCTGCATCAAACCGGCGGGGGTCATCGGGTAGGCCGCTGCTGACATCATCCAGGCACCAAAGTTGGTGATGATGAAGAACAACAGGGTCGAACCCACCGCAGAAGCGGCCACGCGGTTAACCGTAATTTTATTCTGCATCCAGATGCCGATACCGACAGTCAGGGCAAAACCAGCGTAAACGAAGAACATGGTGTTATGGAAACCAATGATCAGGTCACTCAGAATCAGCGCGGCAAAAGGCAGTATGAAAGCCATGCGTTTGTCAGCGAAATAAGCACCACCGAACAAAGCCATCGCGGCTACCGGTGAAACATTGGGCGGATGCGGCAACACCCTGAACAGGGCAATACCAAAAACAATCGCAATTAATGTATACAGTTTTTTATTCATGATTTCTCCGCACCTATAATTTCAGTAAATTCTACCACAACAATGAAGAACTGAATCCCCTTGAATGGTCTTGCATTAGTCCTCATCGTTCCATAACCAGGCCGCACCACGCACACCCGATGAATCACCAAATTTTGGTGGCAGCAGTTTGGTGTTAACTGCATCTGAAAAAACATACTCGCCCCACAGCTTTGGCACATTTTGATACAGTCGCTGAATATTACCCATGCCACCACCCAATATAATAATATCGGGGTCGAGAATATTGATGACGTGGGCGAGTCCTTTGGCCATTCTCAACTCATAACGCTGCAAACTTTCTTCGGCATCAGCATCCCCCTGCTCGGCCTGCTTTACAATTTGCATGCTGGTTCGCACATGTCCGGTATGCAATTCGTGATCGTAAGCCAGTCCGGGGCCGGACAGGAAAGTTTCGATGCAGCCCTGTTTGCCGCAATAACAGTCGGGGCCGGGCAACTCGTCATCATCCGGCCACGGCATGGGGTTGTGCCCCCATTCACCGGCTATGGCATTGGCACCATTGAGCACCTGTTTGTTCACCACGATACCCGCACCCACGCCGGTACCGATGATGACACCAAAAACAATCCCGGCATTTTTAGCCGCACCATCGGTGGCTTCGGAGAGCGCAAAACAGTTGGCATCATTGGTGATTTTGATCGGCCGCTGCAGCAGCACTTCAAGGTCCTGATGCACCGGCTCGCCGTTCATGCACACCGAATTGGAATTTTTCAGCACACCCACATCAGAATTTGCATAACTGAGCGCACCCGGCGTGCAGATCCCGATAGTCGCCTGCGGCTTGATCTCTACGCCAACTTCCATTTCAATCTGTTCGATCAGTGATTTGATCGCTCTCAGTGTGGCCTGATAGTCCCCGGCCGGTGTGGCAACACGTTGCCGGGCAAGCTCTACGCCATTTTCATCCAGCGCTATGCCTTCAATTTTCGAGCCACCAAGATCGATACCGATGCGGATCACGATTATTCGCCGCGAATGCGGGAAGACCGCCAGTAGACTTCGGCTTCACCCTGTTCCCGGGTAATGAACCGCGTCAGCACAAACAGCAGATCGGAAAGCCGGTTGATATAAGCCAGCAGGCGCGGATGCACATCAACGTCACGACTGGCCGTGACCAGCGATCTTTCTGCCCGCCGGCACACGGATCGCGCCAGATGACACAGACTCGCCGCCTCACCACCGCCAGGCAAAATAAATTCCTTCAGCGGCGGCAGATCCTCATTAAGCTGATCAAGCCTGTGCTCCAGCCAGTCAATACGCTGCTGTGTTATCAGCGGCTGACCACAGCTGAGCTCACCACCGAGATCGAACAAATCATTCTGGATAGCTGTCACATCGGCGGCGATTTCGCCGTCCAGCTTGCAGGCCAGCAGGCCCAACAGGCTGTTCAGTTCGTCGACATCACCCTGTGCATGCATGATGGCACTGTCCTTGGCGACACGTTCACCGGTCGCCATACCGGTCTCACCTTTGTCACCGGTGCGGGTATAAATTTTCGTTAATCGATTGCCCATAATTCACACCCGCACCTGTTTTTACGTGCCTGGCTTATTTAACAAATACCACCTTTTCAGGATTAAGGTTGGTGTATAACGCATCAACTTCAGCATCAGTGGCAGGATCGATAACTCGAACCGTTGCATTCGCACTGTCACTCACCCAGAGCAAACCCTGACTATCAACAGATAAACTGGAAATCTGACCATTAACCAATGATACAACACCTGTTGGTGTAATTTCAGCCGTGTTTAAGTTCAGCTTATACAGGGTATTATCAGCGTATCCAGCATAACCAACAAAGTAGAGTACGCTATCTGAAACAACCGCTAACTCTGTAATCAGACCGTAAGGGTGAGTAATAGCATCGCCATCATCTACTGTTAATGTGGTTGTATAATTTGCAAGATCAATTCTTTCAATACCACCGGTAAACTCTTCTGGCCAAAAGCTGCCTGTTCCCTGTACAAATATTGAATTCGAAACTGGTTCATAAATAATGTTGCCAGGATTACGCGTCTGCAATGGGATACCCATCAATGTGTCACCCGGGATATTTGCATCAATTTCCAGATCAGTATTGACATCAAAGATAGCAACATAAGCAAGTTGTGTTACAGCGAAATTATCCAGGCGCTGCAGGGTAATATACAACTTGCCATTAACAATCACACCAGCTGACATTTCAGGCACGCCATCAGCATCCGCATAGGCTGATAGATCCAGCTCACCAATTTTAAATTCAGCCTCCGTAGTGGCCGATGGGTTAACAATCCAGGCAATACTGCTACCATTACGTAAAACATAAGCCTTGGTTTCGCTAACGAAAATCATGTCGTAGGGATTACTAAGCACGGCACTGCCTACATCATTGGTGGAGTACTGCCAGATGGGCGTCTGTGCATCACTAGCGGAAAACTTTGTAATATTATTGCCTGCAAAGGCACGCTCAATTCGGTAGAAATCAGTGCCATTGGCGGCCACTGTGATATCACTACCAGTGGGCACCAAATTATTTGTCGCTATACGATCCCCATTGGCATCCTTGCTAATAACCGTATGCGCGCCACTGCTATAATCTGCTGCTACAGTAGCTACTATCGCTGCTTTATCTGCAATGATAGAAGAAGAGGTCGTTGAATCCTGCGTACAGGAAGCAAGTGTTAGTAAAGAGAGCAATAAGCTAATCAGCTTTGTGTTTTTCATAATAGCCTCATTAAAAGTTATGGTTATAAGTCAGGGAAAATGAAAGCCCGGGGGTCGGGCGATTTCTAAAATATTGAACGTTCTCATCCAGAATATTGTCGATTCTGAAATCAATATTTGAATGCATGAAATTACGTCGTACCGAAAGATTTAATAAATTAACGTCATCCGCTTTCAATAAATTGCTTCTGTCGTAGTACATGTTTCTTTTTACATCAGCTTCAGCAGTAAATGACCACATGGCCAACGTATAGGTATAATGCAAACTGAAACTCTGCTGGTAATAACCGGGCAAAATCTTGCCATCAAAACTACCCACATCGGTTTTATTAACACTGTCAATCAAGGATATATTTGCATTGATCGATTGATTCGCAGTCGGCTCCAGTTTTATAGTTGATTCAAATCCCTGAATAACGGCATCAGAAATATTTTGCGGCACGCCTATGCCCTGTCCGTTGTAGATTCGAACAATTAGATCTTCGACTTTGTTATGATAAATGCCGGCATAGATTTCGGCATCATGTAACCAGCTATAAGGTTCATACCAGGCATAAGTAAAACCAACATCCATGTTGAGCGAGCTTTCCTGTTTCAGGTCAGCATTTCCCAGCAACAGGCCATCACCACCAAACAACTCATAAAACGACGGTATTCGATTATACTGGCCAACATTGGCAGTCAAATACGTACGACTATTAAACAGGTACTTTGCGCCAATCTGGGGATTGAGCAATCGATAGCTCTCATCGGATGCGGGCGTCACCGCTCCAAAACTATCGGTTACTGATGACAGTTGATCGTTTACTACCTGATAACGCGCCACAATATTTAGAATAAATCGCTGTTGATCAAAGTACGATACGTTTTCCACTGATAATTCTATTTGATCTCTTGTATTTATCCCGCTTTCAACCAGTGCCAGTGTACTCTCGCTATCGTAAGTTTCTCTGCTCAAGGCGGTGATAAGTTTCCATTGTTGCTGCAGCTTGTTTTTTTCTGCATAGAATTGCATCCCTGATTTTTTTGTCACACTTTCAGAATGCTGACTGAAAAAACCAACCTGTGCCAGTGAATCATCAAATTCTTCATTTTTTCCTGTGGCAAATAACTTTAAATTTAAATTAGAATCTTTCGACCAGGCATCATGGGCATTAATCTGAATAAGAAAATCATATTGCTGCGTATCAAGATGGGTCTGAACATCCGCATTATTGGTCGCACTGGGAATTTCTTTTTGCCGATCAAAAACATCAAGCCTTAATTCAGTATCGTATTGCTCACTAATCTGGTGCTTCCAGTTCGCCAGCATGGAAACATGCTCAACGCCATCATTGTTACGGTTTTCAACACGATCATCGGCCGGGTTATATTGCGTGCCATTGTCATTAACAAAACTGAAATCATTTTTACTGTTCAAATAACTGACACTCAGCAATACATCATCGTTACCGTAAGACACAGATGACGATCCACTTAATTTATAGGTATGAAAGCTGGCGACGCTGGCGCTGATTTGGCCAGTATTTTCTTCAGAGGATAATTTGGCTGACTGACGCGTTATGATATTTACTGCGCCACCGATAGAAGGACTGCCTAGTGCTAATGGCGTCGAACCGCGATAAATTTCAATACGTTCGATAACATTAACAGGGATCAGGCTTAAATCGACCGGGCCACCGGAAGCATTATTAAGAGGTACGCCATCCAGATAAATGATGACCTGCTCACTGCTGGCACCACGTAGCACCGCTGTAGACAAACTTCCTTCGCCACCACTGGAACGCATTTGCACGCCCACTTCCTGTTCCAGCACGTCCGGCAGGCTGACAAAATTATTTCGCAGGCGGTCCGCTTCGATCACAGAATTGGCCGAAGATGTGGTTGAGCTGTCAACTTCACCAATACGACTGTTGATTTGACCGTCATCGATCAAAACGTGTAATTCTTCTTCCTGGGCGCACACCGATCTGCCTGCCAATAAAATAAGCAGCACTGAAATTACAAAATTCGATGACTTGTAAACCGGGTATAACAAAGCTTTTCGCCCTAACCTTTCGCCAATATTGATCACGACGCATGTCGTAATAAAAAGAGGGAAATGGACGAGGTAAGATGGATGCTCTCTGAACAGATTACATCACTCATACACCAAGTCAGTCGCCCTCCGCAACTTCTGTATGAATTCATCAGGCCGGTCTACGGACTTATGGTGCGTATCCGAAGATACCCGATTCATTCCCTTCCCACGATAAATCGCAGTGGTTAAATGAATCTCACCAATCACCGTTGCGGGGGCAGTGTCAGATTTATCTGAGTGGTCTCAGACTCACTAACTTCCCGATTATCCTCTAATCAAAGAGGCACCTGATGTTGATATTTAAAACTGGTGTGGATGTTACATGATTAAGTTACGCAATGTCCAACTCTTCAATTTACTGTGAACTTTTCTATTGAACTTTTACAAATTGCCCATATCGAACCGTTTTGTTCATATTTGTTAACATTTCAGTACAATACGCCAAAAATAAAAATTACGGATATCCATAAATTGTTATTATGAATAATCAAGAAGCGATTCAAACTCTCAAAAAACACGTCAGTTCACACATCATCGGCCAGGAAATGCTGGTCGACCGGCTACTCATCGCCCTGCTCGCCGATGGCCATCTACTGGTCGAAGGCGCACCCGGCCTGGCCAAGACCAAGGCCATTAAGGTGCTCAGCGACGGCATCGAAAGCGATTTCCACCGCATCCAGTTCACCCCGGATTTATTGCCCGCCGACCTCACCGGCACCGAAGTCTACCGTCCTCAGGATGGTTCTTTCGTTTTCCAGCAGGGACCGTTGTTCCACAATCTGGTGCTCGCCGATGAAATCAACCGCGCCCCAGCAAAGGTACAGTCGGCGCTGCTCGAAGCCATGGCCGAACGCCAGATCACGGTCGGCAAGACCACCTACAAGCTGCCCGAGCTATTCATGGTGATGGCAACCCAGAACCCAATCGAACAGGAAGGCACCTATCCGCTGCCGGAAGCTCAGCTCGACCGCTTTCTGATGCACGTCAATATCGGCTACCCCGATGCGGCCGCAGAGAAACAGATTCTGGAACTGGCACGTCAGGAAGCACTCAGTGGCGAATGTAAAACCACTGCACCGAACATCACTATCAGCCAGAAAAGTATTTTCGCCGCGCGCAATGAGGTGCTTAACTTACACATGGCCGATAACCTGCAGGAATATTTACTGCACATGGTACTGGCCACGCGCAACCCGGCCGCTTATGGTGACGACCTCGGTAACTGGTCGCTGTATGGCGCCAGCCCGCGTGCCACAATCGCGCTCGATCGCTGCGCCCGCGCTCATGCCTGGCTGGCCGGTCGTGATTATGTCGGCCCGGATGATATTCAGGCGATTGCTTACGACGTGCTGCGTCATCGCATCATTCTCAGTTACGAGGCAGAAGCGGAAGGCATTACCCCGGACAAATTTATTAAAGAATTAATTAGCCGCATTGCGGTACCGTAAATTAATTCAACATAATCATTAAATAAAAACATTCACCGCAGAGGCGCCGAGGCGCAGAGAAAAACTTGCTTTTGATGAAACCATATTCAGTGACGAAGCCGCGCATGAAGTACACTAAAGCAACGACCAATACACACATAGTCCAATCTGGATTTTCTCAGCGTCTCAGCGCCTCTGCGGTAAACAAAATTTTTTTGTTCAATCAATAATCGTGTCCCGTAATATTCCACAAGCCGAAGGCCTTACCTGGATCAGCCCACAGTCGCTGATCCAGCTGCGCCATCTTGCCGCCAGGCTGCCGCTACACAGCAGCAAAATTCACGCTCGTCAGGGCGGCGCCTATCTGTCGTCGTTCAAGGGCCGCGGTATGGAGTTTGATGAGTCGCGCATGTATCTACCGGGTGACGACATTCGCAGCATGGACTGGAAAGTCACCGCGCGCACCAACCAGCCGCACACTAAAGTTTTTCGCGAAGAACGCGAACGCCCGGTACTACTCTGGCTCGATCTCAATCCGTCGATGTTTTTTGCCACGCGCGGTGCATTCAAATCAGTGATTGCCACGCAGGCCGCCAGTTTGCTGGCATGGAGTACGGTCAACAGCAATGACCGGCTCGGCGCGCTGGTTTTTGCCGGCGACCAGCACATCGAAATTCGACCCAAACGCGGCAAATCCGCCGCACTCGATTTTATTCGCCGAAGCTGTGACCATCCGGCATGGACGAACGACCCCGCACATCATCAGGCACGCAACATGAATCTGGCGGCATCACGTTTGCGCAAAGTGGTCAAACCGGGCAGCCTGATTTTCCTGATCAGCGACTTTCGCGAAATGGACGAGCAGGCTCGTTCACATATTATTAACCTGTCACGCCACAACAATCTGGTGCTGCTGCACGTATTCGATCCGTTCGAAACCGCATTACCCGAATCGGGCCAGTACAAGGTCAGTGATGGCGTGAACGAAGTTTCACTCAATACCACCAGCAATAAACTGCGTTCTGTTTATCAATCGCGTTTTGCCGAACATCAGCAGAAGCTGGTCAAACTGTGTCAGCAACACCGGATTCACTGGCTACCGGTATCCACCGAAGATGATGTGCTGGAGAGTTTACAAACGGGACTGGGTATTCACGACAGCAAGAACAGTCAGTTCAGAGCCGGTAAATAATCATGGATAGCTCAACACCGACAACGCTGGAACTGCGCGACATTCATTTGCCCGAACCGATTTCGTGGTGGCCACCAGCACCGGGGTGGTGGTTTTTACTGGGCACCCTGTTGCTGATAATACTTACTGCTTTTTTATTCAAACAGTATCAGAAAAAACAGGCTTTGAAAAAACAGGTGCTGGCTGAATTCGATACTATCTGTACTCAGTTCCAGCATGATAAAAACCAGACTGCGCTGGTGCAGTCGCTGTCGATTTTATTGCGCCGCACCTGCATCAGTTTTTATCCTCGCAGTGAAGTAGCCAGCCTGACTGGCACCGCATGGTTACAATTTTTAGATAGCACCAGCAGGGAAAAAATATTTAACACCGAATACGGCCAGCTGCTGATCACCGCGCCTTATTTTTCCGCAACCACATCGCTGGATATTGATGCAGAGCAACTCATCAACCTGTGTGAACGCTGGCTAAAAACTCAGCCCGATAAAAACCATGGCAAGGCAGGTACAAAACCATGATGTATTTTGTCTGGCCGTGGGCTTTTGCATTATTACCACTCCCCTGGTTACTGCGCCTGATATTACCGCGCGCAGCCAGCAGCAACTCAGCCGCCCTGCACGTACCTTACCTGCAGGACTTTCAGATCAGTTCCGGCCCGGCAGGCGTCGGCAAAAATATCCGACGCTGGCCCCTGTTCATTTATGCATTACTCTGGCTCTGCCTGCTCGGTGCCGCCGCACGACCACAGTGGATTGGCGACGCCATTGAATTGCCCGTCAGTGGACGCGACCTGATGATGGCGATTGATTTATCCGTCAGCATGGATGAACCATTTACCGATAACTACAACAGCATCAATAAACTGGACGCTACCAAATTCGTTGCCGGTGAATTTATTGATAAACGTGTCGGTGACCGCATCGGCCTGATTCTTTTTGGCGATCAGGCGTATATGCAGTCACCTTTAACGTTTGACCGAACCACGGTAAAAGTTTTGTTGAATGAAGCTTTTATCAGGCTCGCCGGTCAAGCCACCGCCATTGGTGACGCCATCGGTCTGGCAGTGAAACGCTTCAGCGAACACGATAGTGAAGATCGTATATTGATATTGCTAACTGACGGCAGGAACACGGCGGGTGAAATTGAGCCAGAAAAAGCCGCCGAGCTAGCTATAAAAAAAGGCCTGAAAATTTATACCATTGGCATAGGCAAGCATTACAGTCGTGATCTCGATGAAAATACTCTAAACGTTATTGCCCAGACCACCGGTGGCCGCTATTTCCGCGCACACGACATTGAAGAACTGCAAAAAATTTACCAGCTGCTCGACCAGCTCGAACCGGTTGAAAAAGACCACCAGACTTATCGACCGACGTGGTCATTATTTTACTGGCCGCTGTCGGCCGCGATGTTTTTCGCCGGCCTGCTGGCGCTGGCTAAATGGCGAGGTGTGGCATGATCGAAGCCTTACACTTTGTGCGACCGATGTGGTTCTACGCGTTTATTCCGCTGCTTGTGTTGCTGATTGTTTTATATCGCCACCACGGCAGCAGCATGAACTGGAAAGCTGTCTGCGATGAAAAACTGCTGCCGTATATTTTAAGTCAGCACAGTAGCAAGTCGAGCCACTTGCCTCTGTTGCTGGCGGCAGTGGCTGCCAGCCTCGCCATTATCGCCGCCGCCGGCCCGGCCTTTGAAAAATTACCAAAGCCGGTTTACCGCGAACAATCCACACTGGTGATTCTGATGGATCTCTCACAGTCGATGGATGCCAATGACCTGAAACCGAACCGGATGGAACGCGCCAAACTCAAACTGCTGGATATTTTAAAATCACGCAAGGCCGGACAGACCGCGCTCATTGTTTATGCGGCTGATGCTTTTACCGTGACGCCGCTCACCGACGACACCAACACCATTGCCCATCTGGTGCCAACACTGGAAACAGGTCTGATGCCTACGCAGGGCAGTCATGCTTACACCGCAATCGATAAGTCTCTGGAACTGTTACAGCAGGCCGGTGCCGGCGGCGGTGACGTATTACTAATCACCGACGAGATCATGGATCGCGACATGCAGTCTATCGTGAAGCTGCGATCCAGTGGCTATCGTTTATCGATACTCGGTGTAGGCACCGAAGATGGTGGTCCGATTTCATTAAAAGGCGGATTTCTGCAGGATAGTAGCGGCGCCATTATCATTCCGAAACTCAATCCGGAAAGTTTGCAGCGGGCTGCACTCAGCGGTGGCGGCCTTTACGCCAGCATTCAGGCCAACGATGCTGACATCAATAAATTAAATAAATTATTCAGTTCGTTAAAAGTGAAAAACGAAAATAGTGAAGCCAGCGACAGCATGGAACTGACCGCTGACACCTGGCAGGAAGAAGGCCCGTGGTTGTTACTGCTAGTGATTCCGCTGGTTGCGCTGTGGCCGAGAAAAGGCTGGCTGTTATGTTTTACCGCGCTGATTCTGCCGATACCCGATCCGGCGTATGCGCTGGACATGGATCACCTCTGGCGCAACCCTGACCAGAAAGCCATGCAGTTATTCAATGCCGGCGATGCCCAGGGCGCGGCCGAACAGTTCCAGAAAAACGACTGGAAATCTGCGGCACATTATCGCTCCGGTGATTATGAAAAATCTGTCAAAGCATTGCAGACACCGACTACCAGCGATGATTATTACAACAAAGGCAATGCGCTGGCAAAACTGGGGAAGTTACCGGAAGCAGTCGAGGCTTACGACGAATCGCTGAAGCTTAACGCCAATAATGAAGATGCGAAATTTAACCGTGAGCAGGTCAAGCAGGCGATTAAAGAACAGCAGCAACAATCTCAAGACAGTGATGACAAAGGCGATAAGGGAGAAAACAGCGACGACGCCAAAGATTCACAACAAGGCAACAAAGACAATAAAGACCAGCAGGACGATCAGCAAAAACAGGACGGTGATAGTCAGCAGGACCAGGAAGATCAACAGAACCAGCAGCCGGGCGATGCAGAAAAAAAAGACGACGCCGAATCAAAACAACAGGACGGCAAAGAACAAAACCAGAGCGATGAGCAGGAGCAATCGCCCGAGCAATCCGCAGAGCAACAGCAGCAGGATAAAGATAAAGTTGAGCAGGCCATGAAAGACGCCCGGCAGGATGAAGAAAAAGATTCTCAGGAGCAGGCAAGCGAAGAGCAGCAGCAAGCACTACAACAGGCCAGTCAGATGGAAGAAGTTGAACTCAGTGAAGATGATCAGGCCATAGAACAATGGCTGAAGCAGGTACCGGATAATCCGGATCAGCTACTGCGCCGTAAATTCCTGTACCAGTATAAAAACATGCCGCAGAAAACACCCAGTGAACAGCGCTGGTGATTTTTTTAGAGATGAGATGATGAGATCACAGATAAAACTTTTACTCGTATCAATTTTTTTACTGTTATTTTTAAACACCGCCCAGGCCGCTAATATTGTGGCCTCTCTGGATCGCAGTGAAATTTTTCTCGACGAATCGTTCCGCGTGAGTTTCGAAGCAGATGGCGCTGTCGATGACGATCCGAATTTCAGCCCGCTCAGCAAAGACTTCGATATTCTCAACCAGAGCCAGAGCACCAACATGTCTTTTGTTAATGGCCAGTACAGTCGCAAGGCAATCTGGAGTGTGGAGTTAATGGCGAAATCGGCGGGAGCACAAACGATTCCTTCCATCGCCTTCGGTAAGGACCAGAGCCCGGCTTTACGTATCCAGATCAAAGACCCGGCCACCGCTAAAAAACCTTCCGGCAGTAATGATCAGGATGTATTTATCCAGGTGGAAATAGATCAGGACAAAGCCTGGGTACAGTCACAGGTCATCGTCAATGTTCGCCTGTTCAGCCGCATCTCGATGAACAACCTTCGTAGCAGTGAAGCAATAACCAGTGATCCAGACGCCATTATAAAACCACTGGGCAACCCTACCAGCTATGAAGCATTTAGAAATGGCGTGCGTTATGCTGTATATGAAACACGCTATGCCATTTTCCCGCAGCATAGCGGTACGCTGGAATTTAAACCGATGATTTTTGAAGGTCTGGTTAGCCGCAGCCGTTCGCAATCTCTTTTTGATCAGCTCATGAATACCGGCGAACGCAAACGTGTACGCTCTAACAGTGTCCGCATCGAAGTTCAGGCCAAACCTGACAACATCAAACAATCCGACTGGTTGCCCGCCAGCAATATCAGCCTGACTGAAGATTGGTCGGAAGATGTCACCGCGCTCAAAAATGGCGAGCCGGTGACCCGCACCATCACCATCAACGCCGACGGCATGATGGCAGAGAACCTGCCTGACCTGAACATGGCTGATATCAAGGAGTTGAAGCAGTACCCTGATAAGGCGGTGATTGAAAACAGGGCGACCGACAAGGGGATTTCCAGTAGCAAACAGATTAAAGTCGCGCTGATTCCGACCCGCTCCGGTGGTTTCAAACTGCCGGCCATTTCTATTCCATGGTGGAACACCGAAACCAGCCAGCAGGAAGTCGCGCGCCTGCCGGAAAAACTAATCCGCGCACGCGGCGAAGCGGCCAATACAACACCGATTGCACCAGAGCCAACAACCACACCGGTGGCAACAGAAAAAGATGAAGCCGTCGACCTCGCTAGTCCGACTGTTCAAATCGAGCAGGCCGGTTACTGGCCGTGGCTGAGCCTGGCATTGGGCGCGGGCTGGCTGATCACCCTGATCGCGCTGTTCCGCAAAAAAACCGTCGCCGCTGATGCCGTTATCAAAACCCGGCCTGATCATTCATCGCTACGTGCACTCGAAAAAGCGGTGCACCAGCACACCAGCAACAACGATGCCGGCCAGACGAAGGACGCCTTATTAAACTGGGCCAGGGCACGCTGGCCGGAACACGCCATCAACAGCCTGGTCGACATCGGCAAAAATGCTTCCGCGCAACTGACTACAGAAATCAATGCGCTTAACGCTGCACTCTACGGTTCCAACACCAGTCAGTGGCAGGGTCATACTCTGAGCGATGCTTTCAAAACCTTCCTGGAGCAGAAAGCCGTCTCTCAGAAAAATGAAAATAAACCACTGGAGCCACTGTATAAAGCCTAATAACCCCATTGATAATCACTTGCATTAAATATTTATCACTATAATCTATGGAAAGTTATTCATTCTAAAATTTTTAATCCTAAGGAATTGCCATGAATTTTGAATCATTTGCGGAAGCGCTTTCTTTCTTTTACTGGGGCGCTTTCATCCTTGCTCTCATCCTCGGTGTCATCGTTAACAAAACCAATTTCTGCACCATGGGCGCGGTTTCCGACATGGTCAACATGGGCGATAACAATCGCATACGTGCCTGGTTTCTGGCCATCGCTGTCGCGACTCTGGGCGTCACCCTGCTCGAATACCTGAGTATGCTCGATGTAAATTCCACTTTCCCACCCTACCGCGCCAGCCAGCTCATCTATGGCGAAAACCTGATCGGTGGCCTGCTGTTTGGTATCGGCATGACACTGGCCAGCGGCTGCGGTAACAAAACCCTGATCCGCATCGGTGGTGGTAATCTCAAATCCATTATCGTATTTGCCGTCATCGCAGTGATTTCTTATTACATGATCAACCCCTTCCCCGGCAGCGATAAAACATTATTCAGCGTATTGTTCTACGACTGGATTCGCCCGCTCTCGATCAACCTGACTACACAACAGGACATCGGCGCGATGATCGCCGGTGGCGCTTCAGCCACCGCCAAACTGGTTAGCGGTCTGGTCATCAGCCTTGCCCTGCTCGTGTTCGTGTTCAAGTCGGCCGATTTCAGAGGCAGCAAAGACAATCTGCTCGCCGGCATTGTGGTCGGTGCGGTAATTCTGGGTGGCTGGTATATCAGCAGCAACGTCACCATCGAAGCCGAAGATGAAGCCTACACGCTGAGTGATTACTACGACAACTGGGCGATGATTTCCGATGACAATGAAGGCAAACCAGCTTCAGGTCGTACCCTCAGTTCGCAATCGTTCACCTTCATCAATCCGATTGGCCAGACTTACGGCTACATCAAAGACGGTTTTGACAGCGCCCTGCTCACCTTCGGTCTGATTTCCGTGTTCGGTGTTATTCTCGGTTCATTCATCTGGTCACTGGTCAGCCGTTCGTTCCGCATCGAATGGTTTGTTGATGCAAAAGATTTCACCACACATCTGATTGGCGCGGTGCTCATGGGCTTCGGCGGCGTACTGGCGCTGGGCTGCACCATCGGCCAGGGCATCACCGGCGTCTCCACGCTGGCGCTGGGTTCCATCTTCACCTTAGTCGCGATCATCTTCGGCTGCGCGCTGACCATGAAAATTCAGTACTACAAAATGCTGCACGAAGACGCCGGTTTTGTTGCTGCCTTGCTGACTTCACTGGTTGATATGAAACTGCTGCCTGCCTCGATGCGCAAGCTCGAAGATATGTAATTATCCGTGCTGCATAAATATTTAAAATCCAACACAAGCATACTGCCATTTTTGGCAGCATTGTTTTTTTTGCAGCCGGCTAACGCCGGGAGTGACTACGCAGCGATCACCACCGCGATGCAGGTGGAGCATATCTCGGCACACACCTATTACGTGAAAGGCGTCTCCGGCATTGCCACCGAGAACGAAGGTTTTATCTCCAACGCCGGCTTCGTTGTCACCAAAGAAGGCGTGGTTATCTTCGATGCGCTGGGCACACCCTCACTGGCTGCCGCCCTGCTCGAACGCATCCGCAAAATAACCGACCAGCCGATCAAACTTGTTGTCGTCAGCCATTACCATGCAGACCACATCTACGGCCTGCAGGTTTTCAAAAACCTGGGCGCTGAAATTTATGCGCCTGAGGGTTCATCGACATACATCAATTCAGAAGCCGCCGCACAACGACTGGAAGAAAGGCAGTTGTCCCTGTACCCGTGGGTAAATGATGAGACTGAAATCATCATTCCCGATGCCATCATCTCCGGCCAGAAACGTTTCAGCCTTGGCGGCCTCGATTTCACCATCAACTATCTCGGCAAGGCACACTCCGACGGCGACCTTGCCATGCTGGTTGAACAGGATCGCGTATTATTTTCCGGCGATATTATCTTTGAAGGCCGCGTACCGTTTGTGGGCAACGCCAACACTAAACACTGGTTGAAAACATTAACCGAACTCGAAACTGGCGGCCTTGCCGCGCTCATTCCAGGCCACGGTGCCGCCTCTAAAAATCCCGCCTCAACCATTTCACTGACACGCCGTTATCTGGCTTATCTACGTGAAACCATGGGACTGGCGATTGATGACCTGACTCCTTTTGATGAAGCCTACGATGAAGTCGACTGGTCAGAATTCGAAAACGTGCCTGCCTTCAAAGAAGCCAATCGCATCAATGCCTACCAGGTTTATCTTTCCATGGGCAAAGAGCTATTTGAGAAGTAACTGACGATAGCTCATCACATTAACCTGTATTCCGCTTTCAGTTTAAGCCTGCTGCATATCCCATAACCTTACTTTTTACATCTATACTGACCTGAGTTAAAAGTTAATAAACCTCATTTAAAACTCACAGGGAGTTCAGTATGAATCTGGTCTACAAACACGAAAAATCTCTTTTTATTATTACCGCCGTTTTATCTGCACTGCTCTGGCTGGTGCTCATCGGTGTCACCTTCGGCATTGCACTGGTCTACATACTACTGGGCTACCTGTTTTTCCTGTTTGCACATTCGGCCTTCATCTCCCACTTAAAAGGCTCCGGCGTCAAGATCAGTCAGGACCAATATCCCGATTTGCATGAGCGACTGGTAAAAAGTTGCGCCAAAGTTGGCCTCAAGGTCATCCCGGAAGCCTATCTATTAAGAACCGATTTTTTCAATGCGCTGGCCACACGCTTTCTCGGCAAAAACTTCGTTGTCCTGTTTACCGATGTGGTCGATGCGCTGGAAGATCGGCCTGATGCTATCGACTTTTATATCGGCCATGAACTCGGACACATCCACAGAAAACATTTAGTCTGGAACGGCTTTATTATACCGGGCTCCATCTTCCCGATCATCGGCACGGCACTGCGCAGAGCCGAAGAATATACCTGTGATCGTTACGGCGCTGCCTGCTGCCAAAGCGAAGATGACATCAAAGCCGCCATCGCCGCCA
>JAOUNI010000041.1 GCA_029881035.1 Gammaproteobacteria bacterium
GTTGCCCAGAATGATCTGCGCGCCCATGCCCTGCAGTTCTTCCGGGGTCATGGCCTTGACCGTGCCATAGGTGCCCACGGGCATGAACGCAGGTGTTTCGACGCTGCCCCGTTCAAATTTGAGGCGCCCTCGGCGGGCGGCACTGGTTTTATTGAGTAAGGTGAATTTCATATTAAACAGTAAGTTATTTATTCTTATTAAAGTAAGTTGTTATTAGTGGGTGAGGTCATGAAATGAACATGGCATCGCCATAGCTGAAAAAACGGTACCGGTTTTGAATGGCTTCCTGATAGGCATCAAAGATAGATTGCTTACCCGCAAAGGCACTGACCAGCATCAGCAGGGTCGATTCAGACAGGTGAAAATTGGTGACCATGGCATCGACGCTGCGGAACTCATAGCCGGGATAAATGAAGATACTGGTTTCACCGGAAAAGGCTTGCAGCGTACCGCTGGAGGAAGCGGTTTCCAGCGAACGCACGGCAGTGGTGCCAATGGCAATAATGCGGCCGCCCTGATGCCTTGTCTGCTGGCAGGCTTCGACGGTGGCCTGGCTGACTTCGAGGTACTCGGAATGCATCGGGTGATCTTCAATAAATTCTGAGCGCACCGGCTGAAAAGTACCTGCGCCGACGTGCAGCGTGACGAAAGTCGATTGCACGCCCTTCTCTTTTAGCTGCCGGATGATGGCGTCATCAAAATGCAGCCCGGCTGTGGGCGCGGCCACCGCGCCGGGATTTTTAGAATACACCGTCTGGTAGCGTTCAAAATCTACCGCCTCATCGGCCCGGGTAATATAAGGTGGCAAGGGAATGTGGCCGACCTGCTGCATGATGTCGGTGAGTCTGGTGTCATCGTTCGAACTCAGCACGAACAGGTCATCCTGACGTGCATCGACTTTTAGCGCATAAGCGCCCTCGTCTCCGATATGAAGCAATGAGCCGACTTTGGGTGTTTTACTGGCGCGCACATGGGCCAGACAGTGATTTTCGTCGATCAGCCGTTCGATCAGTACTTCAACTTTACCGCCAGTGGCTTTCTGGCCGAATAAGCGGGCTGGAATCACCCGGGTATCGTTGAATACCAGCAAATCACCCGGATTTAGTAGCTCGGGCAGATCTTTGAACTGGCGGTGCTGGATCGGGTTTTGGCCGGTTTTGGGTGCACGCGACAGATGCAGCAAGCGGCTGGCTGAGCGTTGTTTGCAGGGTTGTTGGGCGATCAGCTCATCAGGAAGATCGAAGTAGAAATCGTCGGTTCGCATAGCGCGCGTAGAGTATCACGAAATTAGCCCGAAAATGGCACCACCATCGTGGATTTCTACTGGAACATGTCGCTTATTTATCGGTGTTGAATTTGCCTACCGCGCAGCTGACAAAGGACTTGGCTTTGGCTTTGGCCGCCGCCATGCCTTCAATGCTGCCTGATTCGGGATAGCCCATTTTTAGCAGGCTGGCTAACAGGGTTTCCTGAAGCCCGTCAATACCGTTGACCTTAACGATGCCCGCCTCAATTTCAACATCAGTGCTCTCAATGCCGTCAATGGCATTGAGTTTTTTCATGATGGTGCCAGCGCAGCCGCCACATTTAATATTTTCAACACTGAATTCGTAATACATAGGATTGATCCGGATGTTATTGGCAGAACGCGTAGTTAGTATAACCGCCAATATTATAAACATCCTGAAAACCCAGTGAAATCAGGAATTGTTTGACCGCGCCAGATCGATGGCCAGAGCGGCAATACAGTAAAACCGGCCTGGATTGATCAATAACACCAGTGTTGTGCTGTATCGTATTAATGGGCAGATTGATGGCACCATTTAGCGCACCCTGATCGAATTCCATAGTTGATCGGACGTCGATCAGCTGGGCACCTTTGGCTAGAAGTTGTTTTAGCTGTTCACAGGAAATTTCGCTATTCATAAAACCCTCAGTCTTAATCTCTAAACATTAGAATTTTATAATATACCGGTATTTATATCAAATAATTGATTAAAAAGTGAAGAGATGGCCAGAAAACGTTAATGGCAAGAATAAAGCAAAAAAATCATATTTTCTGGGTGAAACTAGTTTTCCTATAAAGTATAAAGTACGTATTTCATGTGGTATAAAAACACATAATTAACTTATAGATGCTATTAACATAATTAATGACGATGTCGCACCGTGATATTTTGGAAAATTTGAATAAACATATGCCACTAAGGGATAAACTGGTGGCTGCCCATGCATCAATTCGTCAGCAGTTCCCTTTTATAGTACGCGTTGCAGTCACACTTTATGATTCTAAAACCAGGGTTCTGAAGACATATTTACATAGCGGAGATGAAGGTGATTTATTAGAGAATTATCAGCAGCTTCTTGATAATGCTCCCTCACTAAAAGCGCTACTGGATCAGGGGCTGCCCAGAGTTATTAATAATATGCTGACCTTTGCTGGGGGTGAGCATGATCGAACAAAAAGAGTTGCACGCCATGGTTATAAAGCCAGCTATACCTTGCCAATGTTTAATGAAGGCGACTTTTTTGGATTTATCTTTTTTAATTCATCCGAGAGCGATGTATTTACAGAGGCTACATTACGACAAATTGATATCTTTGGTCATTTAATATCACTGATGGTAATTAATGAGCTCAGCTCAATAAGAGCATTAACGGCCGCGGTTAAGACCACGAGCCATATTACGCACTGCCGTGATCCCGAGACAGGTAGTCACCTTGATAGAATGTCGCGTTATAGTCGGCTAATCGCCAGTAGCATTGCCAAGAAATACAATCTTGATGATGAATATATCGAGCACGTTTTTATGTTTTCTCCTCTGCATGATATTGGAAAAATATCAATTCCCGATGAGGTCTTGTTGAAGCCGGGGTTATTGACTGAAGACGAAATTACCATAATGAAGACTCATGCGCGTAAGGGTCGTGAGATGATCGATGATCTGGTCGATAATTTTGGCCTACATAATATCAAGCATATTGATGTACTTCGTAATATTGCAGAATATCACCATGAAGCAGTCAATGGCTCTGGTTATCCCGAGGGTAAAGTCCAGGATGAAATTCCACTGGAAGCGCGCATTGTAGCTGTGGCAGATGTTTTTGATGCGTTAACCAGTTGTCGACCTTACAAGGATGCGTGGAATAATCAAAAAGCGATTGATGTGTTGAAGGAACTGGCGGGTGAAAAACTGGATGCTGATTGCGTCAACGCGCTGGTGAATAATATTGAAGAGATAGAAAAAATACAGCAATTATTTATCCAGAATAATTGTTGTTAATTCAGCAGGTTTTTGTTTTTTTCCAATGCAGTATGCGATTGTTGGCGGGCATCTCGTAATCATTTATCAGGCTCATGCCTGCCGCTTCTGCCATATCATTTAAGTCTTCAAAATTTCTTATTTTGCTCTCAGGGTCGCGAGATTTTAGCCATAAATCAAATTGTTGATTACTGGGACTGGTATATTGATGGTTGTAGTTAAATGGGCCATATATTATTAGCTGGCCACCTTCGGGCAATAATTCACCGATGCGCTTAAACATAATTTCAACAGATTGTTGATTCATAATATGGCAAGTGTTGGCGGTAAATACAGTGTCAAATGATATGATGGGCCAAATTTCCTGTCTAACATCCAGTTCAACAGGTTGAGGTATTTTTTTAGAATTCTTATCGGATAACCATAGTTTAATGCCAGCAATATTTTCGTTACGATCACTGGTGTTCCAGATTAAATGTGGTAATTTTTCAGAGAAATAAACTGCATGTTGACCAGTACCACTACCGATCTCCAGTACCGAGGTGGAATTTAATAACAAAGGCCGAATGACAGTTAGTATTGCATGGCGGTTCTGATCACATGATTCTGAATAAGGTTTATTTTTCGTATTTATCATTTAATATCATTTTTATTTAGGCTGCCATAGCACCGATGACCTTTCCTAGTGCATGATTAAACGTGGAGTGATCAGCCAGAATCCTGGACATATTTTGATTAAGTTCGTCAGCAAAATCACCTGCATCTTTCTCTATAATTTTAATGCCTTTCCTGTCAACAAAAATAATTTTCGCTGCTTCTGTCAGTATTGTCGACATCTTGACACGTCGTACTGCTTTATCATCACCATTAAATACTTCAAACCATACACCTGGTCTGACATTTTCAGGTAAACGGCTGATTTTTTCTAATGCTATTTGAGCCTCCTGTCTTGCAATGTCAAGCTCTTGCTCTATGTCCGTATTAATTGACTCTGGAATATAATCCTGTTCGTTATCATATTCAACCTCGTCAAATGCATAACCATGCTGATCAAGCATATCCAGAAATGTTTTCTTAAGTAATGACACTCTTTTATCAATGTCTTTTTTGTCTTGTTTTGTATTATAGAGTTCATCGTTAACGGCTTCGACCAGGGCAAAATGGTTATTGTTGACAAACTCCCATTCTGATTTATGTTGTATAGGTTGTAGACATTTTAATAATAACTTCAGTAGTAGTGTTGACTCCATCCATTGGTAGCTTTCTTTTCCATGTTTTATGTGAAGATTAAACATCAATGTTGACCAATTTTTTAATATCAATGGCTGTACATCCACGGGGATTTTTTTATTTGTGGTTAATTCACGAAGTGTAGAAATTACTACATTGCGTGTATGTTCCCGTATGATTTCTCTCTGTTCTTCAAATTCTTTTGACTTGCTAAGGCGCTCCTCTTTCTCTATCAGGTCATATAGGGTGTCAACAGCATTTTCAAAACAAACGGTGTCGATTTGGTACTCATTGAGAATATTATTAACAATATCATTAAGATCAGAGTAGATATGGTCATTTGTATCTGTGACACCCTTCCCTGCTTGAGGAATTAAATTCAAAACGTTGCGTGCAGGATGCTGTTCGTTTGAAAACAGTTCTTCATCACTAACAGCTACTTTAATGATGGGTATTTGAAGCTGCATAATAAGATCTGTAATAACAGGTGAAATGCTCTCATCAGAAGTAATAGCATCAAATAACATACCAACAAAGTCTATGCTGCGTTCATCTAGTACGGCCATTTCCTTTGCAATAGGATCATTGGCGTCAATACCCATTTCTTCGAACAGGCATTTTTTAATTTCTTTATGGTTAAGAAGATCCGATTTGGCGCCTAGCTCAAGAAGTTTGTTCTGAAGTCTATTAAGTGATCTCAGTACATCTTTTCTGGCAAAAAGTTTTTTGTCACTGGCGTTTTGTTCGTTTGGATCTTTATAAAATGAGGCAGGCAGTTCAAGTTCATCACCAGTGACAGAAATATCACCTTTCATGAATTGACTAACGATACTATTCATTTCAGACTGTGAGCGTGGAATGAAATTGGTAGCTACATTTTCCTGTGGGTCGTAATAATTAACTGTGCGACTAACAAAAGATTTCTCTTCTACAGGCTCATCGTTTCTGCTGCTCAGGATAACATCAGGAAGAATGCCTTCTTCTATCAACATGGTATTAATAGTCTGGTACATATTCTCGAGCTTTAAATTAACGTGCTCGTCAAAATATTTAAATAAGACCATTTTTTTCTCGGGCCTGATATCAAGAGGCTTGATAGCAATTTGGAAGGCTTCACAAATTCTATTAGGACTGATGGCTTTGTGGCCGAAGATCGGTGCAGACATGATTTCAAGGAATTCAATACGTGCTTCCAGGTTATTGACCTGCTCTCCAAATAAATTGAGCGCATTAGAATGCATGGTGGTTATCGCGACCATTTCTTCCATTTCATCAGTGTCGACAAGACTTAGTTCTTCTTCTTCGTGATCTTCAAATGCTGATATGGATGAAGGAAGCAGTTGCTCATTTATAGCTATAAAGAAATTAGTGTGGATATTTGCGCGCTCTCTAGTTAACATTTTTAAGGCGCTTATTTCCAGCTCTTGTTTAACATCAATCTGATAATTGTGGTCAGCAGCTACTGCTAGTGAGATATCTTTTTCCTGGTCGATTAGAGAGTGCTCTGATTTATCCAGCATGTTAGTGAATAACTGCAATAATTCATCATTCAGGAAGCCATAAATCTTCTCAATTAACTGACCATATTGATGGTCTTGAGGTTGTTCAGCTTTTAAATCGCCGGTCTTCAGGGTGTAGTTATCAGTGCTCATGCGTCGTCTCCGCTCATATCCAACCTGCATGGGCTTATCCATGCAGGGATAATTCATTTCGGCCTCATAAAATTGAGGCAAATTTTTGGATTTAGAGCATTTGAGAGCGACGAAAAACCTGTAATTAGGTGACTTTTCGGGCTTTAATTTTGTGGATTTAGGTTTAACAAAACTTTGTAACTATTTGAAAAAGATATAAATTCTTATAAATACACAAATGAAGTCATATCCTTTGACCCGAAGCATAGTTACACAATGTTGATAATTCAACAAAAATAATTAAATAAATCGACAAAGTTGTCGGAATTCTGACAAGTGGCGATTTTGTGTAAAAAATACCGAATATGAGAGGGCTATGGATTTGGTGAGATTGAGGAAAGTACTGTTATTGCTGTAAATCAGAGATAGATAATTGGGTCACCCTGCTGCCAGAGCTCATGTTTTTTCATGATGGAAGTAAAAAGCTGAGCTTCATATCGATCAGAATCGACGAACCCACTGAGCCATTGTTGCAGGCTCGGGTACGGTGCCTGGTTAAACCAGGCCTCGTCGACCATGGCGAATTGTCTAATGAAAGGGAATATTGCAATGTCTGCTATGGAAAGTTTGTCCGCCAAAAGATAACGAGTTGTAGATAGTTGGTTTTCCAGTTCCTGTAAAAACTCTTCGCCCTGCTCCCGATAATATTCCATTGGATGCTCAGGATGACGGTCGGCATATTTGTAATGATCCAGGTCCTCTTTAAATGAGTAATCATTGATTTCCAGCAGCATATCTGACTCAACCAGATATTGATTGTTTTCGCCCAACCATGAATCAGGGTCATTTTGTTTAACAGCCCATTGCATGATGTCCCAGCTTTCATCAAGGATTGTGCTATCAGGTAAATGCAGTACGGGTACTGTTGCATTCTCAGAGATGTCTATCAATTCTTCAGGTGGTCGATCCAGATCAATTTCACGTAGTTCAACTTTAATTCCCGAATATTTTAATGCCATACGGGCACGCATGGCGTAAGGGCAACGTCGGAAACTGTACAGAATAGCGGTGTTCATATTTATGAGGTCTTAAAACTGAAAACTTTGATGATGTCGTTATTAAATATTAGCGCATCAATAGTTTGATAATGTCTGAATGTTTTATGGATAGTTGGATACAGGGTTGTATTTAAAAACTCTAAATATGATATCAGTCGTTAGAGAGAGCGAATCCATGTTTTCTATACAGGCTTTTCCTTCACTGCTAGCCCTGAAAAGATGCGGAGTCATGGTCAATAAGTCCTGAATTTGGCTGTTGTTGTTTAAATTTATTTCATATGTCAGTGTCTGCGTATCAATTAGCAGATATTCAGTATTGGCATCTGATTTATTCTCAGACTTTTCTTGGGCAGCTTCTGTGTAAATGATTTCTCGTAATTCCTGTAAATGTTTCGCGCCTGGCTCGACCAGAATGAGCTCTCCTCCGGCTTTCAGGATTTTTTTAAAGCCATTGTAACTTGGGAAACCAAACACACAGAAAATTAAATCAACCGTTTCTGGCATAAACGGTGGCTGGCTATTAGTGCCTACAATCCAGCTTACCTGTTTGCTGCGTTTGCTGGCGTTAATTATGGCAGGTTTAGATATATCCATGGCAACAAAAGAAAACTGAGTATTGTTGTCGATATACTGAGCTGCATTAATAATTTGTTGTAGGTAATAACCCTCTCCACATCCAGCATCAAAAACACAGCGGCTTTCAGTGGCAGTGTTACCTAATTGATGGAGAACTATTTTTGATAACTGCTCGGCAATGGGTAGATAAAATCCGGCATTAAGAAAACGTGTTCTCGCCTGCACCATGGCTTTACTATCGCCGGGATTTTTTGATTTCTTGTGTTGAACAGGTAGTAGATTGACATAACCCTGTTTGGCAATATCAAAACAATGACCATTAGTGCATTGGTAATAGTTTTCTTTTTTGACTAGTTCAAGTTTATCAATCGGGCAAGCCAGATTGTATGCAGGAATAATATTCATAACGTGCATTTTAGTGCATTCAGCTTTAACATCCGACTAAAAAATAAACATTAAAATAAATTGAGGACATGGCATGACGATTATTAACGATTTATTGAATGACTTGAATGGTTTTGTTTGGGGTCCTGCCATGTTGATATTAATACTAGGTACGGGTTTGTACTTGATAACTGGTTTGCGTTTCATGCCGCTTCGTTATATAGGCTATGGCTTTCGGATGTTATGGGCAGGCCGAAAGAAGTTTGGTGATGGTGATATCGCTCCCTTTAAAGCTCTAATGACATCATTGGCCGCGACTATTGGAACGGGCAATATAGCTGGTGTCGCTACTGCTATATTTCTGGGCGGCCCCGGTGCCCTGTTCTGGATGTGGTGTACTGCATTGGTGGGCATGGCAACAAAATATGCCGAGGCGGTGCTGGCGGTGCATTATCGTGAAATCGATGAACAGGGCAACCACATCGGTGGCCCGATGTTTTATATCAAAAATGGTTTAAAGAAACATTGGGCCTGGCTAGGTACTGCTTTTGCCATATTCGGTGCTCTGGCCGGTTTCGGTATCGGCAATACTATACAGGCTAACTCGGTGGCTGATGTGCTCAATTCAAAATTTGGCTATTCACATTTATTGTCTGGCCTGGTTATGGCGGCGTTCGTGGCCTTGGTATTGATCGGTGGTATCAAAAGAATTGCAGATGTTGCCGGCAAGCTGGTGCCATTCATGGCAATTACTTACGTGGTCGCAGGCTTAATTGTTTTAATCTTGAATGCATCAGAAATACCGGCTGCACTTTCATTGATTTTTACCCACGCTTTCACCCCGGTGGCCGCAACGGGTGGCTTTGCCGGTGCCGCAGTCTGGGCGGCAATTCGCTTTGGTGTGGCAAGGGGTGTTTTTTCTAATGAGGCGGGTCTGGGTAGTGCACCCATTGCGCATGCAGCAGCAACAACGGATAGTCCTGTACGACAGGGAACTATCGCTATGTTAGGTACTTTTATTGATACGCTGGTGATCTGTAGCATTACCGGTCTGGTGATTATAGTGACTGGAGCATGGACCAGTGGTGAAACCGGTGCGGTTCTATCATCGCTGGCATTCGAAACTGCATTGCCCGGCGTTGGCGATTACGTGGTCACCTTTGGTCTTAGCATCTTTGCCTTTACCACCCTGCTCGGCTGGAGTTTTTACGGCGAAAAATGTGTCGAGTATTTATTCGGCGTGCGCTCAATTGTGCCGTTTCGTGTGCTCTGGGTCATTGCCATCCCCATTGGCGCCACGGCAAAACTTTCATTTATCTGGCTATTGGCCGATACGCTCAATGCGTTGATGGCGCTACCGAACTTAATCGCACTGTTATTGCTCAGCCCGTTAGTGTTCAAACTAACTCGCGAGTATTTTTCAAACAGACCTGAGGCCGTCAGGCAGGCTTGATGCGTTGCAGTGAGTTCGGCCAGTCACTCGGGCTGGTCGAACCGAGCAATATATAATCGCCCACTTCGTTTTCATACCAGCCATTATCATTTCTCAGTGGCTCGACCGAATAGCCCCACCATGCACCGCTGCTGTCCTGTGCGATCCAGCATACCCAGTCTGGAATTGAAAACGATTCAAATGATTGGCCCATGAGTTTTTATATTGAGTTAATCACCCAGAATCATAGCGATGTAATTTTTTCGATCATCCGGTGAGGTCGCGCGATAAAAGCCATAGTGCGCATGCTCATTCAGTTTAGTTTTGTCGAGTGTAATACCCCAGAGCGTAGCGATTTTTATTGGTGTCATACTGTAACGTACATCACCGAGTAGATTGTTCTTGCCGGGTTCCATGGCAATAAAACCATCAGAAAATTTTTCGAAGCGCAGAATATCACCATACAAAACGGAGTCTTTGGGGATATCTGTAGCATCACGCTCAGGAATAAATAGTGGTACGGAACTGCCAGTATATGTTTTGTTTTCTGTGAAGCCCGGACGCACGGCATCGACATAAATCCTGTCATTGGCGATATAGGTCGAACGCCATACCAGTAGATTGGCTAAAGAAGGTTTTACTACCAGCTGGTCGACCGCATGCTGGCGGGAATTCGCCAGTGCCATTGCCATATCAGTGGCGCGATTTAACTGGAAAATACCCAGTAATAAATATGAGCCGCAGAATAACAGACCGATGTGAGCAAGACGCGGACGATACTTCCGCCATGCCATTATTACCGCGAGCATCAAAACACCGGTGAAGATGGGGTCAATAATCGAGATCAGATGAAAAGTGATGCGTTCATCATATAGCGGCCACAAAAGATGTGTGCCGTAACTGGTGCAGGCATCGATAAAACCACTCAGGCTGTAACCCATTAAACAAAATAGATACAGGCGTTTAAATGTTAGTGGCTCGTGATTAAAAAAGCGTTGCAGTATCGGCCATAAAATCAAAGCTGCAATCAAACCACCGATCGGTACAAAAAATATGGAATGGCTGAAATGCCGGTGCAATTCAATATTGAGCATTGGGTCAGAAGCGGATGAGATAAATATATCTGCATCGGCAATCAAGCCTGCGAAAAATCCAACGCCGGTGGCGATACGGGTTTCCTTTTTACTGGCGATGGATTGTGAAAGCGCGGCACCGAGCAGCCCTTGAGTGAGGATGTCCATGGTAATTATTCTTTCTGTTTTTTATCGTTGTTATATTTAAATACCATCAAGATCATGCTCATGATAATAATTAGTACGGCACAAACCATCAGGGGTATATTTGAAGTCAGTGATGCTTGAACAAACCATGCTGTATTGCCCAGGATGGCCAGCATAATCATCAACATGGAAATATCCTGTGTCTTTTTCGTTGTGAAGGCCTTGTGCAACTGAGGAACAAAAATCAATGTGGTGAGTATGGCTGCCAGCCAACCTGATATCTCTTCTGCGCTCATTGTATCGGCTCCTGGTTATTCACTGTCATCGGATAGTGAAGCAATAATATGGGACTCAACCTGGTCAGGGTGAATGGCTTCTTCAGAGACAGCAAACTCATTGACTGATGCACCCGCATCACGAACGGAATCTGGATTTGAACTCATTAGTGGGTGCCAGCTCTCAAGTGGATTGCCCTTATACAATAGACGGTATGCACAGGTCTCGGGTAAATAATCCACCATCTCAGCTAATTCAGTCTTTAGGTCCATGCACATTGAAACCGTGTCTATTCTGTTCGAATAATCACTGCAACGGCAGGTTTCAAGATCGAGCAGTTTACAGGCCACATTGGTGAGGTAGACTTTGTTATCATCTTCGTCTTCAAGTTTGACCAGGCAACAACGGCCGCAGCCATCACACAGCATTTCCCATTGCTCATCGCTCATTTCATCCAGCGATTTGGTTTCCCAGAAATTTATTTCATTGTTCATAACATTTTACCAAAACGGCCATAAATCCCAGCGGGACTCCAGTTCTTTCTGGCATTTTTTAAGTTGTGCAGAATAAACTTTGGCGCGTTTCTCCACTTTTTTGGCAACTTGCATTAGCCACGGCTTTTTTAAGTATGTTTTTTGTTTGAAACCGCCATGGCCCTCATGGTAGGCAAGGTACTGGTTGTAGGCGTCCCATTTCGATATTCCAAGAACTTGATGCGTCTGCTTGCCATACCAGCCAATAAAATCAACCGCGTCATCAAAGTCATCACGATCTGCACCCCAGTTACCGGTTTTTTCTATATACCAGTCCCAGGTATCGTCTTTTACCTGCGCGTAGCCGTAAGCGTCAGACTTCCGGCCAATGGGAATGATCCACAGGAAATATTCCATTTCCGGTTTGGCATCATAATTAAAATGTGATTCCTGATGGATAATGGCCAGCTGCAGATGAATAGGCACGCCCCACTTTTTAAAACTGTCATTGGCATCGTCATACCAGTCATCTTTGTCGAAAAATATCTCACAACTGCTGTCGATATTTTTCGGCGGTGAAGTCGAACATGCGAGCGCAAGAATGATCGGCAGCAATACCAGCAGTTTTAAATATTTCGAAGCTCGATGAAGCATAAATCTGCTCATGGCTCCAGACGGCTGATGTTCCACTGGCCGTTATTGTCCTGCTGGTAAAAAAAACAGTCATGCAGTCGATTGTCCCTGGCCTGCCAGAATTCGAGTGTGTCTGGTTTGATGCGATAACCGCCCCAGAAATCCGGCAAAGGTATTTCACCTTCACTGAATTTATTTTTCATTTGTTCAAACATAATGTCCAGTACAGCCCGAGATTTTATAATATTGCTTTGACGTGATGCCCACGCACCAATCTGGCTGCCGCGTGGTCGGCTGGCAAAATATTTTAGCGATTCTGCGGTGGATATTTTTTCCGCCCGCCCTGTGACTTTGACCTGGCGTCCCATAGGATGCCAGGGAAATAACAGGCTCACCTTTGCATTGTTATCGATATGATTAGCTTTGCGGCTTGAATAATTGGTGAAAAAAACAAAACCGTCTTCATCGAATGTTTTTAACAGTACCATACGTTGCCAGGGCTGGCCGTTAGTATCGACTGTTGCTAGTGACATTGCAGTTGGTTCAGGCAAGTCCGAGTCCATCGTTTGTTGATACCAGTTTTCAAATTGCTGATACGGATCGGATAATAGCTCACTCTGTCGTAATCCCTGAGCCATGAACTTTTTACGTAGTTCTTCTGTTTTAGTCATAAATTAATATTTTGAATTATGAGCTGCGCTCAAGTCGTGAAGTGATCTATTAGTCCTGATTATCATCATTTAAATTATCGAAATTCATATTATCACCATTATCAATATGATTGATGACGGCTATATACTGACCAATAGTTTCATTTTCGATATCCTGATCGGCATGAGAGAAAAAGCGTTTTATTTCTTCAAGTGCTTCTTCCTGGCGATTCATTCTCCAGAGTGTATTGAACAAACCGATTGAAAATTTACCAACACCTGGCTCCAGTAAAATTAATCGTTCAAAAACCATTTCGGCTTCTGCATATTTTTCCATACTGAAATAAGATCCACCGAGGATGATTAATGCTGCCTTATTGGTCGGGTCGTCTTTTAATATTTCCAGCAGGCACATGCGCGCTTCGTCATGCTGATTCTGTTCAATAAACTGTTTGGCCTTTTGTATATTTTCTTCAGTGTTCATCGTAGTAGAGTAGATTTGTTAAACATTCAAAATAGATGCAGTAATTATACATTACGTGAAATTCATCGCCTTATAAATCAACATAATACCGCTGAAAAACAGCAGAATGCTGATTATCTGATTATCTGATTGAATCGATGCGGATCGATCTTGATATGCAGATGATGACCGACGTACATGCCGATGAATAATACTGGCAGCATAGTCGCTACCAGTGTTAATGCTTGCATACTGAACAGGCCAGAGCTGGCAAAAGCAAACAGGCGCGTGCCGCCATCGATTAAGAAAATCATGGCAATGGTGGCTCTAAAGGCGCCCTTGTCGAGCTGGCGCATTTTAAGATAGGCCACGTAAAATGGCCCGCCGGTGCCGAACAGCGCGCCGACAAAACCGCCAAAGCTACCCGCCAGCATTGCCCAGCGACGACTGCCGGGTTTTGTGTGGAATGAAAACAAAGAAAAAACCGAGTAAGCCAGTACAAAAATGCCCAGTATTAATACCAGTAAATGTGCTTCGGTGTTCACCAGTAGCCATACGGCAACACTCACACCCGCCAGGGTGAATGGAATCAGTGGTAACAAGTCCCCCCAAACCACCTGGTTTCTTAGATGCAGGCTTTGCATGATGGTGCCGCTGTAATTGAGTAATGCAAAAACTGGTACGATAAATTTGAGCGGAAACAACAAAGCCAGAAATGGAATAGCAATTAAGCCCGATCCAAAACCGGACAAACCTTTGACCACATAGGAGACAAAGAGAATAACTATGAAAAGTACAATTTGTACGGGTGTTAGCTGAAGCAGCTCGGCAATCATTAAGTGGATGGCTCTATTTGGGATACTCGGCAAACACCGGCAGGACATCATCCTGGCACGACCACTCAGCACGTGAGTCCCAGAAAATTCGCGCTTCTGGTTTTATTCCCGGTTCGTGGTCGAGTGAGCCCGCAGGAATCACCGCCCGTCCGCTAGTGGCATCATATCGGGGCATGGGGCTGCCGCAATTTTTGCAGAAACAGGTAGCGAAGCGTTCTGCTTCGGGCACTTTGTAACGGCCTAAACTGTCTTCCCCTTTTTTCCATTCGAGTGATGACTGGCCAATAATGATCAGACTGGCGTGCCCTGTACCGCTCGCCTTGCGGCAACGCTGGCAATGGCAGTGAAAAAATTTGGGCGCGTGCTCAGTAGTGTCGGCATTGATCTGGTATTCAACGCTGCCGCACAGGCAACTGCCGTTAAGCTTGATTCCTGACATGATTTTCCCTCCTCGATTTATCTATCTGACTTGCCAGTGATACCCGCGGTCAGAACATAACGCATGGCTTCATCCATGCTCATGTCGATCGGACGAACTGAATCGCGCTTAACAAAAATCGAATGGCCACCCATCATGTAACTCATCGGCAGATACACCAGTACGTAATCACCGTCACGAAAAGCCTCAGGCAGGCGTTTTTTGTTCTGTTGCGTAATAAAACCAATGACCTGAATGTTATAAATGGTGACGGCCACCACCTGCCCCATGCCCTCATCTTCCTGTTTGGGTGACATGAAATCAAACAGATCACGAAAAGCGCGGTACACCGATTTGATCAGTGGCAGGCGATACAACATCTTTTCGCCGAGCGCAAACACCCGCCGCACCAGATAGGCCTTCATCATTAGGCCAACGATAAACATAACCAGCAGGCCGGCCAACATGCCTATGCCGGGGAAATAGAATGTTTCAGGTACGACAAGATGCAGCATCTTGCCCATTAGCTGCTCTGAACTCACTGCCAGCCAGTACATTAGATAAACAGTCAGCACGACTGGCAGTAAGGTAATAAATCCCGTAAGTAAGATACGGCCAATTGCTTTCAACATATTTGTGTCCAGTGATTATTAAGTGGTATAAGTTCCAAAGCGCGAATGATAACGGTATTACCCGCAATAACCCATATTAATCCATCGCATTGAGCAGGCTCACCGCTATTTACAGGTTATTACTTTAAAAAAACTAATAAAAAAATAATAGTCTAGTCAGGTACTTTTAAATACAATGGCGCATTGTGGACTCAGACAATAAAAACAGGGGAAATGCATTGCATAAATCAATTTATATTTTGATATTCGGGATTATATTACAGCCACTACATGCATTTGCTCTGGGTTTGGGTGATATTCAGGTCAATTCGAGGCTTAATCAACAGCTTGAAGCCAGAATTGATGTGTTATCGGCGGCGCCTGAAGATGCGGAGGTCCTGATTGTTAAGCTGGCGTCCCATGAAGAATTTACCAGAGCCGGTTTAGATCGCCCCTATGGCCTGACCGACCTGAGGTTCAGGGCACTGGTTGATGATGGGCGTGTTTATATTACTGTGGCATCGCCAAAGCCAATACGTGAACCATCATTAAGTTTTTTGTTAGAAGTAGACTGGCCTCAGGGACATTTAATTCGTCAATATACCATTTTGCTTGAACCGCCTATATCTATGGGACAAACAGGAACACAGAAAGCCGCATCAACCTCAAATCGTCCCGCTATGAGTGAATAAAAGCTCATGGAAGATAATCATTTTACAGCGGCGCATCCTTGACTGGAAAAACTGTAGAAACCTGATTGTAAAATATGAAAAAAACCTGGAAAGAAGCCATCAATCAGCAGCGTATCGAACTGACACGCAATCTGCTGGGTCCGCTCATGGATATTTCCAAGGCCTGTGCACCGGCCTGGCCTGACCATGGAGTGCTCAACAAAATACTGCTGGAAAATTTCAGTAAGGTACCCAACTGTCTGTTTCTTTATGCTGTGGATAAAAACGGTATACAGGTATCCGACAATGTAGCGGCAAGTGGTCTCTTGCCAGAACACTTCAAGCGTGATCGTTCGCAACGCCCATACATGCGTGAAACGGTGCCCGCATCAGGGTTTTTACTCTCTAATGCCTATTTGAGTTTGCTCGCCAATCGCCCTTCTATCACGGCGCTGCAAGTAGTGCAAAGAGATGATGAAACACTAGGTTATATCGGTGCTGATTTTGACTTGCGTGATCTGCCAGTCACCGGTGATGTTTATGAAGAGACGGTTGGCTGGCAACAGATCAAAGGTGATCCGGCTATACGCAGTGTTGTTTTTCAGCAGTGCCGTACTACTAGCCCGATGGATGAGAGTATTGACGTTTCTATTGCCATTATTGAGGAGCTGATCACTGAACATGGTATGTTCCAGTGTGTTCTGCATTTTTCCAGTTCACGTGCCACTATCTGGTTTTTTGATGATCCTTACCGCTACCGTATCCTGGATCATGAAGCACTCAGTGACCCTGATGTATGTTTGCTCTATCCGGCACGCCCTTACCCGGTAGATGCTTTGATACCTGCTGATCGTATCGGTTCGATATTACGCGCCATGAAAAAACTTCGCCTTACTGACGAAACCTTCTATCTGCGTTCGGCATCGATCAATATATTTAACGGCAAAATCAGCCTCACCTTCTCCTGTGACGGTTCGCATTACATGTCATGGCAGGAATTCCTGGAAAAAGATGAAAGCTTCTGGTTTGGTGCGGCCGCTTAACTCCTAACTAAACCTGCCTGGCGGCTCGTTTTTCGGCTTCAATGAATATCCGTTTGATCTGTGGATGTGCTGCTTTAATATTTCGGTCGATTTCAGCAATAGCCTTTTCCAGTTCGTCAGCGGTGCTGCTATCACGGAAATCCACACTGATATTGACCAGAATAAAGTCTGGACCCATGTGCATAGTAAGCACTTCGTTCACATACTCGACTAGTGAATTTGCTTTAATAGTATTTCTTATCTCTTTGATTGTATTGGTTTCAGCGCTTTCGCCGATCAGCAGGCCTTTGGTTTCATAAGCAAGCCACATGGACGTTCCGATCAGAATAAGGCCAATAATCACCGAAGCCGCTCCATCGAAATATAAAATGCCTGTGGCCTGACTGAGTACGATGCCGGCAAAGGCCACCAGCAAACCCAGCATGGCGGCGGAGTCTTCGAATAGAACGACAAATGTTGATGGATCCTTGGCACGTTGAATGGCTTCGAAGTAACCCCATTTGCCTTTTGACTGTTTGAACTCACGAAAGGCAAATAGCCAGGCAGCGCCCTCGAACAGCAGTGCCAGTCCAAGAACGACGTAATTGATGAGTGGATTAGTCATTGGTTCAGGATGCATCAGGTGCCTGATGCCTTCATAAATAGAAATACCCCCGCCCAGGGCAAAAATCAGAATCGCAACAATAAAACTCCAGAAATACACTTCTTTGCCGTGGCCGAAGGGGAAATTTTCATCAGCAGGTTTACTTGCCTGCTTGATACCGTGCAGCAATAAAAACTGGTTGCCGGTATCAACCAGTGAATGAATGCCCTCAGACAGCATCGCTGAACTGCCTGTTATGGCTGCAGCTACAAACTTGGTGATTGATATCAGCGTGTTACCGACCAATGCCGCATAAATAACCTTTTTAGAGCCTGAAGACATGAATTAATCCTGCTTGAACGATTGAAGACAGAGGATTTTATATCAATGCCCGGCATCAATCGGTATATATCAGTACAAACACCGTGTTTTATCTTTCTAAGGAATGCCTATACTCCAATTACCAAGTACCTTACTCGGGTATTAGTCGTAATCTATTTGTGACCCGTAATGAGTAAAGTTACTTTGAATAATGACCGTGGTGAGGAGACATAATGAGAATTAAAGCAGAAAAATTAGATCTCGGCCTGAAGTTACGAGAAGCGCAAATAGAAAATTTCAGGCACAACGTCAATTTCGATGATGTCATACGCATGAAATTTCTGGAACAGTCAGCCAAATATCTGGGCGTGTATGTAGAAAATACGCCGATAAGTTTGCTCGATGAAAGAGCAATCAGCTAGAAGTTATGAGTCAGAATTTCTGACTTTTTAATACAAAAACTTAAAAAATAGATAGAAAATTTAAAAATAAGATCTAAAGTTATAGGACACAAGTGTCCCATGGCAGAACCTAATGATGACTAATTACAGGAAAGAAGCAGTTCATAGTGGCATCGAACGTCTTGAAGCTGAAATAGACAATTTCATGCAGAGCATCAATCTCAGTGATGCTGTCAAAATGCAGTTTCTGGAGCAGTCAGCCAAATATCTGGGGGTATATGTCGCAAACGAACCGGCAAGTTTGTCGGATGTAAAAGTTATCAATTAACGGCCGATTTATTTACCATTAACCCGTTGCCAGTGACTAACCTAAGCAGCATCTGCTGCAGAATTTTCCAGGGTGACACGGTTTCTCCCCCTTCATTTTGATTCATATAAAGCTTTGTCAGCACGCTGGAATAAAGAATCCGGTTTATCACTGTAAGCTCTGTATTCGGCAACACCAAAACTACAGGTTAGATGAATACCAGAAGGCATAGTCGCAGTGTCGATTACCTCACAGAGCCTTGTCGCCAGTTCTGAAGCCGCCGCCAGATCAGTTCGAGGCGCCAGTAAAATAAATTCCTCTCCGCCGTGGCGGGCAAAAATATCAGATTGGCGTTTGGTTGCATGCACTAACTCACTCATGCGAACCAGAACCTGATCACCTACTTTGATTTATTAAAGTTATTGATGCCCCTTATAGACGAGCCTGGCGGTTAATGCCTGAATAGCAGTCCCAGCATCACCACTTCTTCGAGTTCATCGGGCTGGTGGTAAAAATGCTGTATTCTGGCAGTGATACTAATATTTCTAGCAACATCAATCACAGCGCCAGCTTCTGAATAATATTTGTCATTAAAGTCATCGGTATCAAAATTATAATCCAGTGATAGCCCCACTCCTAAAAAGATTGATATATCCCCGGGGAATACATAACCGGTACCAAAGTCCAGCGCCAAACTGTTGCCCATTGAGTCAGATTCAAGGTGAAGCAAATCGATATGTGACTGTGAATTACTTTCAAATATCAGGGCACCAATCGAGGTGGTTTTATAGTCGTTTAAGTCGGAATCCTTGCTCTGTTCAAGTCGTAGATAACTTTTATCAGCCGCTAATGTATTAGCTGCCGCGGTGAACAAAAAAAGGATAAACATCAGAGTAGTGACAGGCCTGTGATGAACCACATAGGGGAAAACAGTGGTAAACAGTTTTAATATCATCGTTATTATTTCTCTTAATTGTGGGTACTTTAAAGGCTTAGCGATAACAATAACGAGCTAGAGAACCAGGGAACATCGGGGAGCCAGAGAGTGCCAGAAAGCGCGGGCAGCATAACACATCGGCAGCGGGAGAATAGATTTTGAGTACTATCAGCAAAGCTGGCGGGTGTGCGCAACCTTATAAATCGGCAACTTGCAGCTCATCGAGTTTGCCTGTCATGTCACTGGCCGATAAGGGCTGGCTGAGCAGGAAGCCCTGCATAACATCACAGTTTTTCGATTTTAATAATGTGCGCTGGATTTCAGTTTCCACACCGACAGCCACCACCGACATGCCCAGCGCATGCCCCTGTGCAATCACCGCATCGACCACGGCGCAGTCATCATTCTTTGATTTAATGTCAGCGACAAAGGAGCGGTCAATTTTCAGTGTGCTGACCGGCAGTCGATGCAAATAACGCACTGAAGAAAAACCGGTGCCGAAGTTATCCACGGTAATGACCACGCCGAGCTTTTGCAGGTGGCTATAGATTTCAATTGCCTGATCGCTTTCTGATAGTAGCGACGCCTCACTCACTTCAAGCTCAAGCAGGTTAGCCGGCAGTTCCGTCTGTTCAAGGCAGTCCGAGACCACCGCCAGAAGATCGAAGCGCTTGAACTCAATGCCGGAAATATTCACCGACACGGGAACGGTCAACCGGCCGCTGGAATACCACGCCATGGCCTGAGTGCAGACGTTATGGATCACCCACTTTGTAATCTCCGAGATCAGGCCACTGTCCTCAGCAATGGGGATAAACACGTCCGGTGAAATCAAACCCTCTTCAGGGTCCTGCCAGCGTATCAGCGCCTCGATGCCGGCAATGTCACCGCTGCTCGCATCGAACCGGGGCTGGTAATTCATAAACAGCTGGTTGCCATCAATCGCATTACGCAGGCGTGAATGTATCTTGATGTGCTCGTGCATCACCGTATTGGTTTTATCGGAATAAAACTGATAATGATTGATGCCGGTTTCTTTGGCGCGATACATGGCAATATCTGCGTTTTTAACCAGCTCCCGGGCGCTGAGAGAATCATCCGGATAAATGCTGGCGCCGATGCTGCAATGCATGGCCACTTCCGCATTGTTGACCACGACCGGCTTCTGCAGCAATTTTAAAATGCGATCGGAAACCACCGCCGCATCCGACGCCCCATCAATCTTGTCGAGCAACACAATAAAATCATTGCCCGCCACCCGCGCAACCATGTCGTATGATTTATCCTGCAAATCATGATCATCGTCGATGTTCTTTCTCAACGAGCTGTTAAGCCGCAACGCCATTTCTTTTAACACAGCGTCACCGCCGTCCTGTCCATAACTGACATTGATCTGGTTAAGGTTGCTGAGCTTGATAAACAGCAAAGACACCCGGTGTTTTTTTGTGCCGGCAATGGCAATGATCTTTTCCAGGTAATCGCCAAACATCGTGTTGTTCGGCAGCCCCGTTAAACTGTCATGGTTTGCAAGATAGCTGGTTTCTTCACGCGTCTGTTTCAGGTTCTTGCCGACATCGTAAAAATATTTGGACAGCTGGCCAATCTCATCATTTCTGCGGGTATCAATCTCGACATCCAGATGGCCCCGGCTTATTTTTTCGGCGGCCGCATTCAGCGCATCGACCGGCTTAAGTACCAGATAGCGTAAAAACATAAATATAGAAACCACCACGAATAGCACCATCGCCAGAGTCATGCGATACACCGGCTTGCTCAGCTCGCAACCGGCCTTGATCACGTCATCCTCGGGTAAAAAGGCAACCATATGCATGCCCGAAGCCAGCTCCTTCCAGTACGCAAATACAATATGCCCATCAACATTGATCTCGGTGCGCATGTTGTCATATTCCATATCAATCTTCTCGCCCAGCAGGCGCAAATTATTTTCAGCGGAAGACAGGGGAACCTGTTTGGGAAAAAAGACGATTTCACCCGAAGCATCGATGAGTACAAGATAACCGGTGTCACCAATGGCGCTGCTGTTGACAGTCTCCTTAAGGCTGGCCATATCTAAAGCCATGTCGCGGCGCATGGCTTCAACTTCAGATGCCGGGCGATTGGTAGCGTCACCCTCTTCCAGCAGCAGTTCACGGTTTTCCTTAGCCATAAATGCAGCGTCAAAGCTGTGCCGGGAGATCTGGTCGAGCAGCGTGATAATGCCGGTACTCAGGCGCGCTTCGGTGGCCTGCTTCAACTTATCGGCAGCTACATAGCCGATCAGCAGGATGGGGATAATGATGAAGGGACTGAATAATAATGCTTTAGATTTGAGGTTCATGCGCATGAATATAAACTACTTAAAGTAACGCGTACAGTAGCGGCAAAACATTAATTTTTTCTAATATTTCAAAAGGATAAGATCTAAGACTAATCTTCACCGCAGACAACAAGACGGGAGCAAATTTGAACGTACGTAGTACGGCCCGAAGGGTGACTAATTTTGCCGGGAGAAAAATTGAATGACCGCAGGTCAGCCTGAAAGGCGAATTACTGGACGTAATTCGTAACGACAGGATGTTCGGAATAGCCGCAGAGAAAAGATTTTTACCGCAGAGTAGAATTTTTCTAGTTCCCGCGGGGGACCGTGGGAACCCTGACTATCTTTGTATGTGCCGAAGTAGGCATTCCCACACAGGAGCATGGGAACGAGGAAAAACAATCACGACTCGCTCAGAGTCTCACTCTCCGTTACCCTCACCTTCACCGTATTGTTGGTGTCCCGGCTTTGCAGAATCAGCGCCTGGCTGTCGTATCTTTTCGCCGACTTGATCAGCCGGTCATACAGCAGCACATTCACCGAGGCCGAGAGATTCATGCAGCCCACGGTCGGCACATACACCACCGCATCCGCCACATCGATAATCGCCTGATCAATGGTGCCATCTTCCGGCCCGAAGATATAAAAAACATCATGTGGATGCACATAACCCGGCAACGGCGTCGCGTTCTCGGCAAACTCAACACAGACAATCTTCATGCCCTCAGCCACCGCCGCCAGCAGGCTCTCGACCTGCGTGAGTGGAATGTTCTCACTCACTTTGCGGCTCATGTCCGGCGCATTCGGGTTGAGCCGAAGCGCCCGCGGATAACGCGAGCCGGTATAAAAAACGCTATCGACGCGAAAATTGCCGGCCGCACGCATTACTGCATGAACATTGTCCGGGCTTTTGGGGTTGATTAAACCGATACTGACTTTAGGTTGTTTCATGTGGGGTATTTTATACAATAAAAATTTTACCGCAGACAAATTTGACGGGATCAACAAATTCATCGGGAATGAATTTGAACAGCTTCAGCTGGCCCCAACGGGGCAAATACCATGGAAGGTATTAGTAATTTTGAACGTACGCAGTACGGCCCGGAGGGTGACTAATTTTGCCGGGAGAAAAATTGAATGACCGCAGGTCAGCCTGAAAGGCGAATTACTGGACGTAATTCGTAACGACAGCAAGTCCGGAATAGACGCGGAGATCGCAGAGAAAAACTAAAGTTGTTATCGTTCCCACGTTGCACGTGGGAATGCAGTTCCTGACGCTCCAGCGTCGAGTTTCAGTTTTGTAGGGTGGGCACGTTTTTCGTGCCCACGTGTGATGTTTTACTTTTCTAACCTGGCATTTCTAATGGTATCCAGGATAAATTCGACAAACGGGACAATATTTTCATTACTAGAAGCCGCCTCAAGTGCATCCATATACTTATCTCTTGTTTCCTGTTTTATGATCACCCAACCGTAACCGCCAATAACGAATAAAAAATTCATTAAGAACCTGGCCGTTCGGCCATTACCGTCAATGAATGGATGGATATAACCAAGAAAAAAATGTGCAAGAATAGCTTTAACTGGATACGAAGTCTCTGCAGCGATGCATTCTTTCAAAGCAGTCATACAATCCATCAACTGTTCACTTGCAGGTGGTACATGTCTTGATTTTCTAATGTAAATTGGCCCCTTCCTGAAACCAGCCAAATCGCTATCACTGACTATACCTGCAATAACACAAGGTCCGAATAAAGAGGTGTACCACTGGGTAATACCAACATCAATCAAATAACTTAAATCTTCACGATGATAGGCCTCTGTCAGAGAGGCTTTAACATTATTAAATGCATCAAAATAACCGCGTGCCGCGAGAGCGTCTTTAATCTCTTTATCCTGCTTGATGGTATCAGGTGACCAGTCACCTTTACTGACTCGCTCAATTAACTCTGGTGTTACCCTGTAGCCTTCAATCGATAATGAGTTGTAGGCATCACGCACATAAAGCTCGGAAATCATCGCCAGGGTTTCATCCAGAGGCCGTGAGTAAAAATCGAACTCAGGTTTGCACTGATCAAAGCCATCGATAACAACCTGTCGCATTTGCTGCCACAATATTCTTACCCGACCGGCACTGGCCGCTTCACCCCTTCTACCTCCTAAAATGACAGGCTCAGCCAAAAATGGATTAATGATTTTTATTGCCCCAAATACGCTGGTAATAATAGCTTCCATTTTTTTACTTTCAGCACGCATACCCAGCGCATCAAATGCACCAATAATTCTTCCTGCCGAAGCGATGTTTTTTAAACGAACCAATGCGTCAGCTAATTTATCAAAATCAGCCTTTCTTAAAGCAACCTGCATACTAACGGGATTGTTTTTAAACGAAGCCGGTGTTGATTTCGCCAATGCCATCTCAAGTGAAAAAATCTTTAAATCATGAAATTCAACCAGGCTATCAGGTTTTGTCTTACTTCGAGTTATCAGCAGCCCCATCTCATTTGGCAGCCGAATAATGTCTTCCGTACCATCCTTAACAAAAATAACTACCTGTGCAGGCATTAAATTATTATCAGTATGAATATCCAGAGAGGCTTCAGCACTCAGCCAGTAATTATCATCAAAGCGTAAAGTCAGATACTGCGCAATAAATGACCATATTGATTCAAACCAGAGCGCAGACTCTCCTGCTGTATGTGCGGATAAGTCAGCATCAAACAAATACCAGCCTTTAATGATTCGTTTTAGATAACCCTGCTTAACAAGCAAAGCCTGTTGCTTGGGTTTTATGTTTTTTGAGTGGACAATATTGCCCACTGCGCTGCCCGTAACTTGAGCTAGCGCTTCCGCGAGAAGCTGATTTTGTGTTTTAGCCATGAACGCCTCCGGGTACAAAAAATGACACCCGATTATCGCAGATTACATTACCAGACTATTACGGATTTCACAACCAGATTATTGCGAAAAACGCCCGTGGACTGGGCATTTTTATCGTTTTCACGCTGGATCATGGGAACGATAAGAATTTGACCCTGGCGAAGGCTCTTAAGCTTCACTGTAACCGGGATTGATCAAAATCCATGGGCATGAAAAGCAT
>JAOUNI010000079.1 GCA_029881035.1 Gammaproteobacteria bacterium
GCAGGATCACTTTCAGTGCACCACAGTCGCGCAGCACTTCAATAAAACGTGCGGGTGAGCGTTCGCCCAGTGCTTTTTCCATTTCCTGCCAGACACGTTCCGGCACCAGCGCATCGACTTCACCCGCAGCCACCATGTTCTTCATCAACTGCATGGTTTCATCAGCGACGATAAAACCCAGATGCAGATAACGCGCAGCAAAGCGTGCCACCCGTAAAATACGCACCGGATCTTCGGCAAAAGCGGGCGAGACATGGCGCAGAATTTTGTCGTGAATATCGCGCTGGCCGTTGAACGGGTCGATGAGGTGGCCGTCTTCGTCGCGGGCAATGGCATTGATGGTCAGGTCGCGGCGTTCCAGATCTTCTTCCAGGGTCACTCCCGGCGAAGCATGTACGGCAAAACCCTTGTAACCGGGTGCGGTTTTGCGCTCGGTGCGTGCCAGCGCGTATTCATCTTTGCTGTCAGGATGAAGAAAAACTGGAAAGTCCTTGCCAACCTGCTGATAGCCTTGTGCCAGCATTTCTTCAACCGTAGCACCAACCACGACCCAGTCTTTTTCATGGAAAGGGTAATCGAGTAATTCATCGCGGACCGCGCCGCCAACCAGATATGTTTTCATGGCGTTATGTTGCCATAGTTTTAGTATTGGTGCGATTGATAGGTAGCGTTTGATTATGCTGGAGTCGAAGTTTTGCATCGAATCTGATAACTTAAGTACATGTCATCAGATATGCGGGAATGCAAATGGAAAAAATGAATACGAATAAATATCGACAGTTGCTAATCTTGCGTCACGGCAAAGCCAACTGGGAAATGAAAATTGATGATATAGAACGACCGATGACAGCCGCCGGTGTAATCGAAGCAAAAAATATCGGTCACTGGCTGCACAATCAGGCCCTGTATCCGGATATCATAATTTCGTCCACCGCCGATCGCGCGCTGGCAACCAGTAGGCAGGTGGCAGATGTGTTGTGCATTTCATCTATCACCCAGGATGCAAGAATTTATAACGCCAGTCTGGCGCAGTTGCTGGTGGTGTTAGCAGATATACCTGCCGAATATAAAAGGCCGATGATAGTGGGACATAATCCTGGCTTTGAAGAGCTGTTATTGCATCTGGCGAAAATAGGTGAAAATTATTATAAGGATGGTGGTTTGATGAGTACCGGTACAGTGGCAGTCGTTAATATGCCAAATGACTGGCGCAAGCTGGAGCGACAGTGTGGCGAGCTGGTGGAGCTTGCTCGTGGTGGCGGTTTATAGGCGAGCATATCGACATTCCCTTGTCGACAGCTTCTTCAAGCCGCTCACCATCAGCTTAGGTGAGCTTCGTTTTACTGCTAACAACACCCCTGCATCGATAGTGCCTTGCGGTTATCTACCACAAACCACCAATGTTAAAGGACACTGTAGACAAATCATCACCTTCAATTTTCTTATTGGAAATATTAAAACTCAACAGAAGACGTGATTCTTCAGAAACGGGAATCCCATAACCGATACCGATCAAAAATCCCCTGCCGGTGTCACTGGTAGAAGTGATTGTTCCTATAGGTGTGTCAGCGGTGATTGATGCTTTAGCGAAACCGAGGTCGCCACGAAGAAACAGACCATCACCCGTCTCCCTGCCATAAAATTTCATCACGCTGGCACCATAAAGATACTGGTTGATCTGCATATTACCGACTGGCGTAGTAAAAGCATCGAAGCTACCGGAAATGACAAAACCAAGGTTCAGCTTGTCCTGTATGGGCCAGTAAAAACCTAACATATCTATCGCCCCCTGAATACGGTCAACGCCAGGCGATGATTCAAGAGCATTTAGATCACTATCCAATGGTTCCGGATAGCTGTTATTAGAAAAACCCAGTGACCAGTAGGTATACCAGTCTTCCTCTGCCGCTATGGACTGCAACGGACATAATAACAATACAGCTAATAAAAGTTTTTTCATGACACTCTCCTGCACCATTTGAAAATTGATTTTGACTTATACCGCCTGAAATACTATCAAACACAGGCTAAGCTAAATCAGTCAAGCATGCTCAATCGAGAGACGCTATACGATAAGCTAAGCTCCAATTTAAATAACCATCTTGATGTAAATCAAAAAATCTATGAAGCCAATTTTGGCTTGATAGAGGTGATTTATTATGGTTCTAAAGAAATCAGACAGTGGTACAGAATTTCCATGCCTGGCAACGGTAATTTACAATTAAGGCTATAATCAAGCCACGAGAAATTCATGCAGGTTGTGAGCAAAAAAACCTGTTACATACATATCAGGGGTGAGTTTTGATAAAACTGAAACATATCGTTAATGGTATTGCTGTTTCTGAAATGGATATGACCGAGGGAGATTTCACCATAGGTCGCAATCCGGGCAATAGTCTGCAACTGGATGACGGCGTCGTCAGTGGTGAGCACGCGCTGATTACATTTGTAGCAAACGAATTTTTGCCTGAGATGTTTGATATTACTATTAAAGATCTGGGTAGTACCAATGGTACTTTTGTTAACGGCACATCCATAAAAGAACAAAAACTAAAACACAGTGATTCAATTCGAATAGGTACGCATGAATTTAAAGTATTTGATGATCAGTCAGCCATAGGCACACAAACTGAATATCATGTGCCTGAAGATTAAGGCAGCGAAAGCCGTCTAAACCCTTTTTCCTCTAAATAAAAATTAATGCACGCTTCTGCGCGCCTGCACACACCCGCCAGACGGCAATCCTTTTTCTGAGGGCCGCCTTTGGCGGTCAAAAGTTTTGCTTCCATGGAGTTTCGGTTATCGGTATTTAATTGGAACTGATAATGCATGTGAGGTTTATTTCGAATAATTATCCATGATGCAATCGATTTTCAGTAATAGGGGAACCACCTATTACCATTGTAAATCTCTTATATTAAACTTGTTCTACAGGGAGGGTTAGTAAGGGAGGATTCGATATGATCATCGATATTTTAACAATTTCAATGGTAGTGGTTATAGGTATTGTTGCCAGTGTAATTTTAACATTAGTGAGTTATTAAAGTGTTGTTAAGATTGTTGGCAACGTGCTTATTTCCGTTGTTAGGCATAGGAAACAAGTGATTGATATCAAGGAGTGAATATATATCCCGCTAATGTATGGTTAAAAAGTTAAATGCATTATTTTATGTTGTGAAAATAATAACTGTCTTATTTTAAGGGTATCTACATGTTCTTATTGGACGAAAATCAATTTTTTCTGGTGCGTTAGTCTGAAGTTGTTAAGTGATAATGCCGGTAACAAACCTGAAACAAGGTGGCGAAAAATGAATAATAAAGATTCGATGGAAGTAGATGCAAATAAATTAGCATTCGTTGTTGTTTTTTTGTCAATAATTGTAATCGTGTTATATAGTATTGCACCAGTGATTTGACTGGCGGCTTTCTTGTTTATAAATGAAATCTATACGCTGATAGAGGCGGTTTGTTAGAAGGCAATATCGAAAATTGGAAGTGGGTGAACCTGTATCGATTACCTTTGCATAGTTGGTGCTAAAGTAATCGGTACCTGGTATGCCAGCGTGAAAAAACCAGACAAGTCAGCACAGGTCTTCTGTAATCCACAGGTATCACAAATTTTTTCTTTGATAGTTGAGGTGTTTGTGATTATTTTTTTCATATTATCTCGAAGGTCTAGTTATAAAAAAATCAGGTTAACACTACTGGCTATTTTTTAAACCGCGAGGGATATAGTCATTGGAGTAGCTTGTTAACAATTCTTTCGAGCTTTCAGGTCTTTGTGGTTCTTATTCCACATACATATCACCCGGAATAAATAATATCGACGCTTTAGTGCTTTTATTAGAAAAATGTCGGATATATTTACACAATAACTGGCGTTTTTAAGCTTATGTCCTGTTTTCAGTGAGGAATTCTTTACATTTTAATTAATTATAAAATGCTAATGTTTTCTCAACTATTTGTTTTCATGCAATTTATAAAAACTGGCATCATCGTTGCTAATCAATACATGTGCACGTGCAGAAATGTGCAAACCGCAACATGGTAAATGCACGCTGCCTAAATGAGAAAAAACCTTCCGTCGGTATAAACGATTGCGCCACTGCCGACAATAAATGCTAAAAAATACCTTGAGATTTTTCCTGCGAGCGCAGGGAGAACGGACAGGTTTCGCCACGAAATTCAAGCTACCACTACGCTCTATCAATGGAGTTTGTTTCATCGTAACTATCTTAGCTGAATGAAGATTTTTTAGGCAATAGCATATGAAATTACAACTCGATGGATTGAAAAATATACGTCCCCGGCACCTGGCTACACTAGGTGCCGTGTGTGCGTGCCTGTTCTGGTTCATCGAATCAGCCATCGACACCTTTATTTTTGAGCAGCAAAGACTGTACCTCGAAAATTTACTCAGGCCTGAACTAACGGAATTATGGAATCGATGTCAGGTTGTATTTCTACTGATAGCCATTACCCTGCTCGCAATGTTGATGCTACATAGGCAGCATAAGATCACTCGACAACTGAAAAAATATAAACTTGAGCTGGAAGACACTATATTTGAGCGCACGAGTGATCTTAGATTAAAAAATGCGATGCTCGAAAATGAAATCATGAATCGATTAAAAAATGAGGCCGAATTACTTCTCATCGCCAGTATTGACCCGCTGACATGTATACCTAATCGTAGAAAATTTAACGAAGTTCTAAGTTACGAACTGCAAAGGGAATCACGTTACCAAAAAGGTCTGTCATTAATTCTTTGTGATCTGGATCATTTCAAACGCATCAATGATGAACATGGGCATAACATTGGAGATGAGGTGCTCAGGGAGTTCTCACGATTAGTTTCAGAAAACATTAGAAAAACCGATATTTTTGCCCGCTGGGGTGGTGAAGAGTTTGCAATATTGTTACCGGAAACAGACCTGAGTACAGCATTCGAAATGGCAGAAAAACTACGTCTGGTGATTGAAAAACATCAACTCCCTAACGTAGGGAAATATACGGCCAGCTTTGGTGTCACTCAGGTTGTTAAAGATGATAATGAAATAAAAATAATTAACCGTGCCGATAAAGCGCTTTATAAAGCCAAAGAAAATGGCCGCAATAAGGTTAAATCCAATCCAAGGCTACAAACCCATTTTCAACTTTCATCTGTTATGGGTCAGGGGATTTGAAAGCACTTGTTCGTTCCATGCAGGCGCATGGAAAATTGTGCAGTAGTCAATGCAGAGGTATCGATTACCTTTACATCGTTATTAGAAAATAAGCGACCATAGTTAGCGCTAAAGCAATCGGTACATAGTATACCAGCGCGCAAAGGCCGGATAAGTCAGCACAGGTCTTCTGTAATCCACAGGTATCACAAACTTTTTCTTTGATAGTTGAGGTTTTTATTGTTATTTTTTTCATGTTATCTCAAAGCTGTTGTTATAAAAAAATCGGCTTAACTCTATTGGTTATTTTTTAGCCAGCGAGGAGTATAGTCACTGGAGTAGTTATCTAAACATGATGTAAGTCAATTAAATGGGAAAAGTAGTGCTTTAAAAGTGGGCTTTATTTGTATCCATCCGGGTGCTTTAAAAGTAATACACACCCCATTTAGCTGTCATATACTATTCATGCCGCCGACAAAACCACAGCACAAACCTATGAAACACAGCCTGTTAAAAATAGCCGCCTTTGTTGCCGCGCTGCTGGCCTGCACCTCCCTCTGGGCCACCGAGGTTGAAACACTGCTGGCCGCCGAAGAAGCACCCGACGGCGTTGTCTTCGAAATTGTTAGCGGTGAAAAAGGCCTGCTCAGCCGCTTATTGCCTGCAGTCAAAGCCGACATAAAGAAACTGCGCGAGCGCTTTCCCGAACTACCCGTCGCTATCGTCACACACGGCAACGAACAGTTTGACCTGTTAACGGAAAACCGCGATACCGAAGCCGCCGCACATACGCTGGCCAAAGAACTGGTCAACGCGGATGAAGTCAATATACACGTCTGCAATGTACATGCCGGCTGGCGTAATAAGTCGCCGGAAGATTTTCCGGATTATGTCAATGTAGCCGCAACCGGACCCGCGCAAGTAAGGACATATATTGATATGGGGTATGTGGTTATTAGTTTACCGTAGGTGGGGTGGGTGTTCTCCTAATTGCCATTCTGGTAAATCAACTAATCCGTCTAGTATCAATCGAGTCTGACCCTATTGATTTCTATTGATTAAAAGCGTTCGTCATTCCCGCGTAGGCGGGAATCCAGCCTTAAATTTTTATATTCTTCTAATTGCTGTGCCAACCATAACTTTTGGTTCCGCGCTTGCTGGCGCGGGTACCTTTCTTTTGCGAAAAAAGAAAGATACGAAAGAAATTCGCCCCATTACAACCTGCCCTGAAGGGCAAGCCTCAGCTTCCAACTTTGCCAACGCGTCGGCCAGACTCGCAATCCCGCTCGCTGCCCTCAATTCACCGTCCATGGCGAATTGCCGCTACCAAAGTTGAAAACTGAGGCAGGTT
>JAOUNI010000042.1 GCA_029881035.1 Gammaproteobacteria bacterium
CTATATTAGAGAAAACTGTGTTCTGACCCCGGTTTTGACCCCGGTTTTCTACCTCCGTCTGCTATGGCGATTTCTATGCTTTCTTTGTGTACATCCATCCCGATAAATAGTATGTTTGAACTTGTCATGTCGACCTCCGATCCCGTTTGTTAATGTGCTATGCCCTTAATCATTATGGCTCTGACGTACTACGTTAATCCACGCTTAGGACGGAGGTCGGCTCCTTACGCGGAAAGTCATTATGTCTAGGCGCGTAAAAAGAATTAGACAGGAGTCTTCAATATTGGAACTAATAAACCACGTTAGACTGAAAGCGTTACTATTTTCATTGTTACTATTTTCAAATTACTCATATTCAGGCGAATTAAATCTTAATGGAGGAGTTGTAACATTAGTAACACTTCCAACTTTATTTGTAGAAGCAGAATATAAATTTAGTGATCAAGCAATAAGGGTGAAATATTTTGAATATCTCGGTGTTCTTGGCTTAAGCTCTCATGATTACAAGGGTGCTTCTTTTGACTATTCATTTAATCAAGCTGAGGTAAATGGGGTTGGTAATGGTTTTTATGTTTCGACTGGTAAGGCGGAAATGTCAAAACACTCAATATTAGAAGAAGAATATAATTATTTTGGTATTGGGTATGAACTATACGAAAAGGATACGGACATTAAGTTTATAGAAAAATACTTTCTAAGAGTACAATTAGATTATTATGAGCTTGTAGGTGGAAGCCGATTGTCAAATGAGGGTAACTATAACTTTGTATTTCCTAATATTGCCTTAGGGGTAGGGTTTTAATTCATAACATTTTTAATGTATTTAGTAGTTGTGACAACCGCATTCATAATGATGACCGGTATTGCTCATGGACAAAATTAATGCCCTAAAACTATACGGGTCGGACCTAGACAACTCATTGGTTAATAAATAAAATTACTCAATATAGTGCTGTTTTAAAGGCTTAAACGCCTCATTTCATGGATGAAACCACTGTTTTAAGGAGAAGGTGTTATGCCATGCGCAAATCGTTATTTCTTACAAGGCCATCTATGGCACATTACTCATCGTTGCCATCAAAGAGATTTTTTACTGGGATATTTAGGCACAGAGTAAAAATTCTTATGTTAGTTCAAAACCACAATGTTAAAACCGGGGCAGAACACAGTAGTTTCTAATGCCGTAGAATTCTGTGTAGCGACCCCGGTTATTTTTGCACTTAGCCTAATAAACTTTTATCACACCGTTATTCTCTGTTATTCATCGCCCCCAGTAGATGTAACAAACTGGTGAACAGATTGAAGATAGAGACGTACAGCGTCACTGTTGCCATGATGTAGTTGGTTTCACCGCCGTGTATGATGTTACTGGTTTCGTACAGTATTAGACCTGCCATGAGCAACACGAACATGGCGGATACAGCTAACGACATGGCGGGCATTTCAAACAGCATCGCGCCCAGTCCGGCGAAGAATGCAACCAGAATGCCGACCATGAGGAAGCCACCCATGAAGCTGAAGTCCTTTCGGCTGACCATGGCGTAACCCGAAAGGCCAAAGAAGATCGCGCCGGTGCCACCCATTGCAGTCATCACGATTTGCCCGCCATTGGCCATGGCCAGGTAGGCGTTGAGTATCGGGCCGAGTGTGTAGCCCATGAATCCGGTCAGGGCGAAGACAAAGGCAAGGCCCAGACTACTGTTGCGATATTTTGATGTTGCGTACAGTAATGCAAAATATCCACCGAGCGTCAGTAATATGCCGGGGTGGGGCAGATTCATGCTCATGGAAACGCCGGCTACCACTGCACTGAATAACAGCGTCATGGATAACAACGTATAGGTATTACGAATCACCTTGTTAGTGGCAAGGATGGTCGATTCCGTACGTGGCGTGTTATTTAGTATTGATGTATTCATGATTGCATTTCTCCAATCGTGTTAATGATGTATGTTTTTTTTCAGATGTCAGTTGTTCTGTACAAGCATTTTTCCGCAAGAGCGACCTTTATCACGCTGACGCGTAAGCCGGCGATTTACTGTTCGCCCGGCACGATCAGATGCTCTATCGATAGCGCAGTAGAGGTTTGTCATGGTATCTTCGATCACCACATCCGCAAGATGTGGCATGACTATCTGGATACGACAGCATTTATCCTCACCACCGCGTGGGCCGTTAATATCGGACAGGCGAACCATCACCTTCTGAATGTGGTCGTCTCTGGTGCTCAGAGCAAACCCCAGACGGCGCTCAACGTGACCACGCAAAGCATTCGTCAATGAAAAATTATGTGCTTGAATATCGATATGCATGATTATCTCCAAAGTTTCAGTCTGGCGACCGTTCGAGACAAGAGTAGGCCACTTCCAATAAATATAAAAGTCGAATATTATTGACGAATTGTTCGTATTTTACGATGTAAGAAAGCAGCCATGATCAACTATAAACATCTTCATTATTTCTGGGTAGTCGCCAAAGAAGGCGGTATCGCCCGTGCCAGCGAGCGTCTGCACCTGACGCCGCAGACCATCAGCGGGCAACTCAGCCTGTTGGAGGATAGTCTAGGTGAGGTACTATTCAATCGGGTAGGACGTAATCTGGAACTCACAGAAACCGGTCGACTGGCACTGAGTTATGCTGATGAGATTTTTTCACTCGGTGGCGAACTGGAAGAAATGTTGCACAACCTGCCGGAAGACCGGCCGCTGGTATTCAAAGTCGGTGTTACCGATGTGGTGCCGAAGTCGATTGCTTATCGTTTGTTAGCGCCATCATTAAAACTGCCGGAAGCGGTGCGTATAGTCTGTAAAGAAGGCGATATCGAATCGCTGCTGACTGAACTGGCGGTACACAAGGTTGACCTGGTGATTGCCGACGGCCCGATTCCGGCCAATATCAATGTGCGCGGTTTTAATCATCCGCTGGGCGAGTGCGGTATCAGTTTTTTTGCCGTGCCTGCGCTGGCTAAAAAACTAGGCAAAGATTTTCCAAAAAACCTCAACGCAGCGCCCATGTTGTTACCCGGTGAAATGACGGTGGTGCAGAGCCGCTTACTGAAATGGTTTGATGGCCAGCGCATCCATCCGCGTATTGTCGGAGAGTTTGACGACAGCGCACTGATGAAAGCATTCGGCCAGGCAGGGGCAGGGGTGTTTATCGCGCCCACCGCAATTGCTAAGGAAGTTGAAAAACAATACGGCGTGATCTGTATCGGACAGACAGACCAGGTGATCGAACAGTTCTACGCTATTTCAGTCGAACGCAAGATTACTCATCCTGCTGTGGCTGTGATTACAGAAACAGCGAGAGAGTGGTTATTTCGAAAATAGTCTATTCATGATTGATATAAAATTAAAATCGAATTCTGATCAGCGAAAATATTTTTCAATCCGGTCGAAGGCCAGGTTGATGACATCTTCCTCGACGCAATAGGCCATTCTCACATGGTGCTCGCCCGAGGGTCCGAAGGCGCTACCCGGTGTGACTGCGACTTTGGTGTTGTAAAGCAAGTCGATGGCAAACTCTTTCGAGTTTGTGTGTGCGCTAATTATCTTTGGGAAAACATAATAGGCACCTTCCGGTTTCTGGCTGAAAAAAACTTGCGGTACGTTAGCAAGTCGTTGCGTGATGAGCTCGCGACGTTCTGCCAGTACCGCTTCAAATTCCTGTTTATGATTCGATGGCTGGCTTAGCGCAACGATACCTGCCAGCTGAGCGATGCGTGGCGCGCAAATCATAGTAGCGTCGTGTACTTTGATGGCCTCACGCTTTAATTCGGCAGGCATGATCATATAAGACAGGCGCCAGCCACCCATGGCGTAAGATTTTGAAAACGAATACAGGTAGACGATGTGTTGTTTTAATGCTTCGACGCTGGCCAGGTTAAAATATTTTTCCCTGTTCTCATAAAGAAAATCGCTGTAGGGGTCGTCGATAATCAGCAGAATGTTATGCTGTTTGGCAATTTCACCGACGCGGATTAATTCTTCTCTGGAAAATATTTTTCCGGTCGGGTTCGATGGACTGACCAGAACGATAGCCTGGGTTTTTTTGGTGATTAAGCCGGGCAATAAATCTACATCAAGACTCCAGTTATTGTTTTCGTCCAGCGGCCAATAAACCGGTTTACCTGAAAATAAATTGATCTGTTGAATGTGAGAGGCGAAACACGGGTCGGTGAGAATAATTTCATCATCCAGATCGAGCATGGTATGAAATAAAGTATTCAACGCCTGCATATTACCTGCGCTGATCATGACATTTTCGTCGGCATCAACTTCAATACCGGTATTTTCGTTGTATTTTTTTGCAGCCAGATTTCTCAGTGCAGGCAGACCATCGGGCAGGGTGTATTTACCGGCGTCAACATCGTTATCAAGATAATCTTTGACACCCTGACGGATATATTCCGGTGTGCGGAAAGAGGGTAGCCCCCAGGTGAGCATTGCAGCGCCTTCAACTTTAGCGCTGAGCATGGTCATTTCTTTGATAGCAGACACGCTGCTTTCATGTACGTTGGTAGAAACTATGTCAGTTATAAAAGTCATTTCCTGAATGCTTTAGCAGATTCTGGGCAATGGATCATCTTCTAGTTCTTCAAGTATACGCTCACCCCCTATCTCAGTCTCCATCAATACATACGGAATTGCTGAATCGATTCGGCCGATGATGGCCGCTTCTCGACCTTGTTCAAAGAACTGCCAGGTTTTCAGTAAGGCCTGCGCTTCAACTGGATCGACCACGGCGACGACGCGGCCTTCACAGGCCAGATACATCGGATCGTAGCCGAGCATGTCGCAAACCGATTGCACCGCATCGCGCACCGGCAGCTGGCTTTGGTTTAGGCGCACGCCCATACTGGTCGCTCGTTGCATTTCGGTGCAGACGGTGGCGAGGCCACCGCGGGTAGGGTCGCGCATAAAACGCAAACCGGCAAACTTGTGCGCCGCTTTGGTTAGATTTAAAACACTGGCAGCATCGGATTGAATATCACCACGCAAACCAAATTCTTCACGCGCCAGCATCACCGCGATACCGTGATCACCGACCGGGCCACTGACGAGAATCACGTCGCCATCTTTGATATTTTTCATGGACAGGACATGGCCGTTGCGAATACCTATACCCGTGGTCGCCAGATACAAACCACCAGCTTCGCCACGCCGTAACACCTTGGTATCGCCAGCAACCACCTTGACGCCAATGTCAGCTGCGGTTTCGGCCAGCGTTTTGATCATACGATTGAGCGTTTTGATTTCCATGCCTTCTTCGATGAAAGCATTCAGGCTCAGGTATTTGGGAATCGCACCGGCCACGGCCAGATCATTGCAGGTACCATGCACCGCCAATGAACCGATATTACCGCCGGGAAATTCCAGCGGCTGCACAGTGAAACCATCCGTGGTGAACATGATGTCATTACTGTCGAGCGACAAAGGCACCGCATCCGCCTGTACATCAAGCTCAGGGTTGGCCAGATGACGAGCAAAGATCTCTTCGATAAGTTCTCGCATATAACGACCACCATTGCCGTGAGCGAGAGAGATGTGGGTGTCCTGCATAGTTATTTCCTGTTAATGATTTTTTTCACCGCAGAGACGCTGAGTTTTATTTTTGGTTTAGCCTACAGCTAAACCAACCCGAAAAGATTTTCTCTGCGCCTCCGCGCCTCCGCGGTGAAAGCTTTTATCTTCTCTAGTTTATTTTTTATATCCATATTCCATAACCTGCCCGAAACTGATGCCCGCATCATTGACCGGTATCAACTCGGGCAGATGAACTTTAAAACCCTCGGCGGCTAATAATGCCATAGCCTGTTCAGTTAAGACCCGGTTCTGGAAGACACCCCCGGCAAAGCCCACGTCATTCACACCATATTGATCGCGAATGGCAGTTGCCTGCTGCAACATGGCGCGTGTCAGTGAGGCATGGAACAGGGAAGCGCGTGCGCTGACACTTAAAGTAGAATCTAGCATTGCAGACATCACTGGCTCCCAGTTTGTAATCAATAAGTTATCGCAACTACTTAATTCTATATCTATGTAAATATCATGCAAATGGCACAGCGCTTCGAACTTCATCGGTGCCTGACCTTCGAAGCTGGTCACGGTGCATATGCCGGTCAGCGCGGCGGCAGCATCAAATAAACGCCCCACCGAAGTCGTTTGTGGCGCATTGAGTTTTTGCTGCCATGCCTGCTTCAGCAGCGGGTCTTTTTCTGGAATGTCATCGTAGGCAAGGCCGCTTTCCCAACAGACCGCAGCGGCGCTTCGCCAGGGTTCGCGTCCGGCCTTGTCACCGCCGGGCAGGTGGAAAGGTCGCATACTGGCAAGGCGTTGCCATTCACCTGGTTTACCAATGAAGGTTTCGCCGCCCCAGAGCGTGCCATCCTCTCCATAACCAACACCGTCCCAGGTAAAGACTAAAACTGTTTCGGTAGACTTGCATTCGAAATAAACGGCAGAAGCATGGGCATGGTGATGATAAACAAACTGTAGCGGCAAGTTCTGCCTGTGGGCCCAACGTGTTGTCGCGTAGCCGGGATGCGCATCACAGATAATCTGCTCAGCCGTTACGCCGTACAGTTTCTGCAAGTCATGAATCGTGTGCTCGAACACTTCGAGGCTGCGAGCAGAATCCATGTCGCCAATATGTGGTGAGATGACTGCACGATTTTTCCACGCCAGCGTGATGGTGTTTTTCATGTGGGCACCGAGCGCGAGCACAGGACATTCCAGTTCAAAGGGCAGCGTCAGTTGCATGGGCGCAGAACCACGACCAGTGCGGATCGCTCTGGCTTTGCCGGCGATGGTTCGATACACCGGGTCATCCGCCGGGCGCTCAATCGGGCGATCATGATGCAGAAAGGCGTCCGCAACATGAGCAAGGCGTTTTTCAATATCCTGACTGTTGATCAGCACCGGCTCGCCACTGATGTTCGCTGAAGTCGCCACCAGCGGTCCGCCAAAATCGTTAAGCAGCAAATGGTGTAGCGGACTGTACGGCAACATGATGCCAACTTCTTTCAGGCCCGGTGCGATCTGATCAGACAACTCGCTGGTATCATTTTTTGCCACCAGTAAAATCGGCCGCGATGGTTGCAACAAAAACGCTTTATCGCTGTGACTTAAAACCACCGATGACTGCGCCATTTCAAATTCATTAGCCACCCCTGCGGGGAACATAACCGCCAGCGGTTTGTGCGGCCGGGATTTTTTGTTACGCAAGCGCATCACTGCATTGGTATTGCTGGCATCACACATCAGGTGATAACCGCCGATGCCTTTGACTGCTAAAACTTTTCCCTGACGTAAAACTTCAAGCGCATTTTTTAATGACGCTTCATTATCATTCATCACTTTGACTGATTCACGATGAAACGACAATGAAGGCCCGCAAGCCGGGCAGGCCACTGGTTCAGCATGAAAACGTCGATTGCTCGGGTCTTGATATTCAGTACGGCACGCCGGGCATAATTCGAACATGGCCATGGTGGTGTTAGGCCGGTCATAGGGCAGGCTGCGAATCAAGGTATAACGCGGTCCGCACTGCGTACAGTTGATGAACGGATAGCGATAACGGCGATCCGACGGATCATTCAATTCGGCAAGACAGTCATCACATAAAAAAAGATCAGCCGGTACACTGATCTGAGCTTCAGCCTGTTGCTGGCTTGGCAGAATACTGAAAGCCTCGAAGCCACCGACATCTGCCGGTAAATCAGACACGAGTACAGGTTTTGCCAGTGGTGGTTTTTTAACAAATATGTCGCTGATAAATTGTTCCAGCTTGTGCGGCTGACCCTGGACGTGAACTTCAACCACACCGACACAATTTCTCACCCAACCAACCAGATCATGCTCGATAGCTAGCCGGTAAATAAAAGGCCGGAAACCCACACCCTGTACCTGGCCGGATAACATTATCTGTCTAGCCGTTAGTGGAAAACTAGTTTTCGGTAAATTTTTCAAATACACATCCAGGTTTTTTTTAAAAAACTTTATTTCACCACTGAGGCGCTGAGTTTTATTTTTAGTTTTGCCCGGGGGAAAACTTATTTGAAAAAGCTTTTCTCTGCGTCTCAGCGCCTCTGCGGCGAAAGATTTAGTTGTTTACTGTAAAGACTCTCGCATACCACCTGCCCACCAGATGCGGCATGCACCTTCATCGGAAACCATACAGGGGCCAATTGGATTTCGGGGCAGGCAGGCTTTACCAAATAGCTGACATTGATTGGGATAAATTTTCCCCAGCACCACCTGCGTGCAGTCACAACCCGGCGGCATTTTACCCGCGCGCTTGCGTGCATCATCGGCGTAGCTGGGAAACCGTTTTCTGGCATCATGCGCACTATAAGTTTTATTCAGCATGTAACCGGACGCGGGGATAACGCCAATACCGCGCCAGTTGGCATCATAGATATTCATGGCCTTCGCTAAATGCGTCTGCGCCGATCTGTTGCCGCCGGGTCGCACTAATTCGGAATAACAGTTATCCAGAAAATATCGGCCTTCGTTGAGCTGGCGTAAAACTGAATACATGGCAGCGAGCAGACTTGCCGGTGTAAAACCGGCCACCGCAGCGGGAATATTGTGCTCGTCGACGACAAACTGCCATTGTTCCGGGCCCATGATGGTGGCAACGTGACCGGGTGCAATCAAAGCATCGAAGCCGGGCGCGCCGGACTCCAGCAGCATGGCGATAGCCGGCCAGGTTAAACGACAGGATAAAAGCACGGAAAGATTCTCAGGCACACCTTCCAGCATCATCGCGGCCACCGGGGCCGTGGTGGTTTCAAAACCGGCGGCAAAAAACACCACGGGTTTATCGGGCTTGGCTTTAGCAATATTCACAGCTTCAGTTGGTGAGGCAATCGGCCGGATGTCGGCACCTTGCGCTTTGGCCTGTTCCATGGTGCGCGCCTGTATTTTTTTTACGTTGACCGGCACGCGTAACATGTCACCGAATGCAAGCAGAATAATATCTTCATGCAACGCGAGCTGGATTGCCTCGAACACATCTTCTTCAGGACAAATGCAGACCGGGCAACCGGGGCCGGGCACCAGTTCGACGTAGTCAGGCAACACCTTGCGCAAACCCGCCATCGTAATCGAGCGCTCATGGCCACCACAGACGTTCATGATTTTTACCTTGCCTCTGTGCGGCAATGCTTGAATGCGTTCAAGCCATTGTTTTGCGTCCAGCGTCATTACTTAACACTGGTTTTGTTGTAAATATGATGATGCCCATGCATCAGGTTTGGCGAACCGACTTGACGAAAAGTTTTTAAATAAGCCTTGCGCTTTTCAATCTGCTGATTAATCCAGTCGAGCCACGATGGCATGCCGGATTTATCTTTCGATGAAATTTCGATGACAGAAGAATTACTGGCAATATCACGCAGATATTTTTTTGCAGTGTCCACTTTAAAATCATAGAGTACCGGTAACAGATCACTTTTGCTGATCAACACCAGATCCGCTGCGCGGAACATCACCGGGTATTTTGCCGGTTTGTCGTCACCTTCGGGCACCGACAGCAGCACCACATTGTGGTGCTGACCCAGATCAAAACTGGCCGGGCACACCAGGTTGCCGACATTTTCGATAAAGACAATATCAAACGCAGAAAGATCGAGATGGTGCAACGCCTGATGAATCATATGCGCATCCAGATGACAGGCACTGCCGGTGGTAATCTGAATCGCCTTAACACCCAGCTTGCGAATGCGCTCGGCATCGTTCTCAGTTTCCAGATCACCCTCAATCACAGCCACTTTAATATTATCATCGAGCTGTTGAATGGTAGCTTCGAGCAGGGCAGTTTTACCCGCGCCGGGGGAGGACATCAGGTTGATCGCCAGCACCTGATGCTGATCAAAATGATCGCGATTATGCTGCGCCACGTGATCATTTTCCTGCAACAGGCTATGCAGTACCGTGACGGCTTCTTTACCACTTTCTGTTTTAGCCAGCTTGCCGTCCGGCCTGATCAGGCTTTCGTTGCCATGGGTAATGTTACAGCCGCAGGTATCGCACATAATTATTACTCCATAACCAGGATTACAAAATCATTCACCGCAGACAAATTTGACAGGATCAAATTTGAACGCACGCAGTGTGGCCCAAAGGGTGGAGGACAGGAAGTCCGGAATAGCCGCAGAGATACGGTGAAAATCTTTTTATTCATTCAATGCACCACAGCTGACTCTTGCGATTTTTCCAGTTCCACACTCATCAACATTAACTCATTACCACTAAGCAGTGTCGTTTGCCAGTCACCGCATTGTTTGCAGACCAGTTTGTTTGGCAAGGCATCGGACTCGCTACCACACTGATTACATTTAACACGAATAGGCAGATGTTCAATAATGAGTTCAGCCTTTTCTGCTACTGTCCCGGCACTGGCGATAACATAGGCATTTTGCAACAACTGAGCGTCTACTCCCGACAAAGACCCCATGCCTACAACAATCAAAGTTACACACTGTGCTTTACGCTCTTGCGCAATAGTCTCAACCTGTTTTATTAATGACTGACAGATCGATAACTCATGCATATTAAGGCTCCGCTGCCAACATCTGGTCGTACAATTGCCAGGCTGTTTGCGCTTCCTGATGAGCTATCTTCTGAATGGCATAACCGACGTGCACGACAACATAATCATTAACCTTAAGATCAACATCCTGCATCATGAATAAATTGACATCGCGCTCTACACCTTTGGCCTCACAATGAGCAGTGAAGCCATGAATGGACTTAATTTTCATAGGTATACCTAGACACATAAGTTAACTCATCAGCCAATAGTGCTTGAACTTAACAATCTAACTTTAACAAATAAACAGCACGTTGATGCGAATCAAGAAGGGTTACTCAATGTCGTGATACCAGCCTGCTTGAGCACTATCCATATTAATAAATCAGGTTAAAACTTTGTGGGATTGATATCCATTCTGGCATTTATTTATTTAGAATCAGATGTTAACGCGCTAATACATCTGCACACATGTCGATAATTCTTACAAATAAACATCTAATACACATCCATAAGACCATAAAAATGTCGGTAAATATTACGCTTTATCTCCTTATTCTTGTTGATTACCCCCGAAAAATGTCGATAATTATTACACTTAAGCCTAAATTCATTGAGTATTAGTGTAAATAAAGAGCATTAAGGTATCGCTATTTTTATAAATTACAACCTAAGTAACTGTAACCTATATATTTATTATTTTTTGGCTTAAATATTGCATAATATAAGCCGTGCACAAACAATAACTACAAATAGAAAAAATTATGAGAAGTGTCAGGAATTTTGGTTTAGCCGCCACAATATATATGGGTTTTGTCGCGGGATCAGCCCACGCTGCCAGCATTAGTTACAATCTCGACCTGTCAAATGCTATGCCTGATGGCGTGAATTACCTGACAGTCACCATCATGGATACTACGGATGGAGATATCAATTTCGCTGTGAAAGTGAATGAATCTAATTTTCCTGTGATTGGTTCTAATTTTGGCATGGATAACTTCTACTTTAACTTCGACGATAATCTGACAATTACTGCAGATAATATTGAAATTATTCAAGATGGCTCGGAAGTTAAAACTAACAAACACGGCAAATCTAATAACCATAGTGGCTGGTCTGTTAAAACAGATACAAATGCCGGTGGTGGGTTTGGATTATTTGGGTTTGATCTAAAAGGTAATGGCAACACACGAACAGAGTTACTTACTTTTAATATTACAGGTATTGATAACGATACTATCTGGGACTATGCAACAGGTTACCAGGAAACGGGCGGTAATTTCTTTGCGGCTCATGTCGGTGGATACACTTATAGCTCAGGCATAAGTAGTGCCAAATTTTCGACCGCCACATCAGTCGTACCAGTGCCTGCATCAGTATGGTTATTTAGCTCAGGATTTTTGGCTTTAATCAGGTTTGCGAGACGTAAGTCTTAAAATAAAAAACTTCATATCGAAATGACGAATGAATACACTCACTCATAGGAATATCAATATGAAAATCACATCAATAGTATTATTTGCAGCAGCTTTAGTTTTAACTAACAACACACATGCCGCTTTAATTACATCTGATGTAATTGCGGATTCCACCGTAATCGATTTCAGCACTCAAGCCAATGTGAGCTCATATACAGGCACGCTACAAATCGGCGCAGGCATTGAAAATATTACCGCGTCGGGTAGTGGTTTATTTACGAACACTAGCCTCTGGGGCTTAGGTAGTAATGGAACCTGGGGAAGCAATGGTATGACATACATATCAATTGACAGTATTGGCACCATGACTTTTTCGTTTAATGACAATTTAGTCTCATCTGTAGGTGGTTTTATCAATAGCTATCCTAATTATGACCTGAGTATTTCAGCTTTAGATATCAATATGAATCCATTGGAAACGTATAGCATTACTCAACTAGCCAATATTGTTACTCCTGGTGGCATCAATGACGGCGGGTTTAGGGGTATTGTCAGAGATACTAATGATATTGCACACTTTACGGTAACAGGTTATGTCGCCGTGTTGGACAATCTAACCTTTACGAGAATGAGTGCTGTTCCTGTTCCAGCGGCAGCCTGGCTATTTACTTCTGGCCTTATTGGACTGATCGGTGTCGCTAGAAAAAAGGCCAGGTAGGTTGTATAAAAGATAATTAAAAAAGGCTCCTTTCGGAGCCTTTTTTATTACAATGTCACTTATTATTGTCTGATGCAGTCATTGCTCGAATTTATCACATCAGGTTCTGCCAAAACTATGCATTTAATAAATATTGCAGGCATCAAACACCATACATGAAGCAAGCAATGTGATATACATACACTTAACAATAAATATCCAGCAACAACAAAAAGCGATACAATCAAACCTGCATATCTGAAATTTAATCATTCTGATATATTTTCCGGGCTTGTAAAAATTTATGACTACACACATAGAAGCCGGGCAGTCCATAACTAAAATCCCTGACTCAATCATCTGCGCTGAACAGACATCACAAATTTATGCTGTGTTTAATAGTGTGATTATTGCCACATTAATCAATGCTTTAATTCTAGTTTTTGTTCTATGGCCTGTTGTAGATCATGACATATTGTTGATCTGGCTAACTGCACTGGGACTCGTCACTTTATCACGCGGCATTATTGCGCACCTTTATAAAACGATAAAACCTCTACCTGAAAAAACTTCACTCTGGTCCAGACGGTTTATTATTGGCAGTGTTTTATCGTCACTACTATGGGGAGCAGCCTCAATTTGGTTGTTCCCAACTGGTGATCCTGTTCGCCAGGTCTTCCTTGCATTTGTCATAGGCGGTATGGCAGCAGGCGCTATTACCAGCCTGTCATACATAAAACCAGCTATATACTTTTTTCTGGGTTTTTCATTAATACCTCTGTTGCTTCGTTTCTTTACCAGTGATACAGAACTAGGAATAATAATGGGGGCATTGCTTACACTATATCTTGTCATGTTAATCATTGCTGCAAAACGAACCTATAGAAACATCAAACAAAACATCTGTCTACGTATTGAACTAACTGAGCGCGAACAATCGCTTCAGCAAAGTGAAAATCGTTATAAAAACTTATTAGAAACTGCCACTGATGCATTCTTTCTGCATGATATGGAAGGCAAAATTCTGGATGTTAACCAACAGGCCTGCCTTAATCTGGGTTATACGCATGATGAACTTATCAATATGTTAATTAGCGATATTGAACTTCGCCCTGACTCAGAAATACTCAGCCATCAACAACGGTTACAACTAAATAAAGGCGAAAATGTACGCACAGAAGGCATTCAACGCCGTAAAGATGGAACAACATTCCCGGTCGAAATCAGTCTTGGGCTGATTATGATAAATAACGAACGACTGTACTCAGCATTGGTGCGTGATATAACAGAGCGAAAACAGGCTGAAATTGAAATTATCGATGCTAAGGAAAAAGCAGAACACGCAAACAAGGCAAAGTCACAATTCCTCTCATCTATGAGCCATGAGTTACGCACACCGATGAATGCCATTCTTGGCTTTTCCCAGTTAATTGAGATGAATACAAATGATGATGACACCAAAGACAATATTCAGGAAGTAATTAAAGCCAGTAATCATTTATTAGAATTAATAAACCAGGTGCTAGATCTATCAAAAATAGAATCAGAAATAGTTGACCTGTCATATGACATATATCCTATTAATAATTTAATCACTGAAAGCCTGTCAATCATCAAACCTATTGCTGATAGCCATTTAATTACAATAGAGAATTTAACCAGGTCTTCGTCAGACATCATGATTAACATTGACAAAGGACGATTTAAACAAGTATTGCTAAATATTTTATCTAACGCCATTAAATACAATAGCAAAAAAGGGAAGATAACCCTTGACTGCATATGTGACGATGATAAAACACTGCGTCTTTCTATTACAGACACAGGAAAAGGATTAACACCTGAACAACAAACTCATATTTTCAAGCCATTCGACCGGGCCGGCTCGGAAAACTCGGGTATTTCAGGTACAGGTTTAGGATTAGTTATATCCAGGGACCTAATAGAACGTATGAACGGAACCATAGGTTTTGAAAGTGAACCAGGAAAAGGGAGTACTTTCTGGATACAGCTCCCATACATCAAGCACAATTAACAACCGTTAATCTTTCAAAAAAAACATAAAGTCATATATGCAGACTGAATGAAAACATACTTACAATTTTTTTAATGTAATTATTTTTGATATCCGACAGTCCGACAATTACAAGTTGTTTCGGCATCTGCTGCAATGATGTGAGCAATGAAACTGACTCTATCACACCAACTTCATGACTCGAAAGCTGATTAACTGGTAACTTCAGCTGGTTAACATCAATAGTAATAAATGACTGATCCGAGTAACCAGATTTAATTGCATCAACAATAACAACGTAATCATAACCCTTAACACATTCAGCAAGAAGAATGCCCGGCCTGTCCAGCTTAAATAGACTAAGCCCTTTCTCTTTCAGATCAATAATACTCTTACTATTATTTAAGCTATCAATCATCAGCCAGCCCAGCTCATCGCCTTCTTTGGGTGAACCGATACCAACAATAGCCGCTCGATTCAAATTAACATTATTAAATACGGGCAATTGTTTTTGTTTATTTAATTCAGTAACACCATCGCGAACCAGGTTAAGATTAAGAAAGTGAGTTGCACATGAAATACATGGATCATAGTTTCGAATAACTTTTTCTGCATGCAGTTGTAACTGATGTTTTTCTTTATCAAGACCAAATTGTATCAACGAGTCTTTTAAGTCCTGCTCGATACGTGGCTGGTTTTGACTGGTTGGCGGTACGATAACGGCTTTGGTGACACAACCATTTTCATCCATATCATAACGGTGCCACAAAATTCCACGTGGTGCTTCGGTGCAACCATAACCTGTACCTGCTTTTGGTTTGAATTGCATACAGGATTCATCGGAGTCTTCATACTTACTCAGCAATCGTTCTGCTTCGATCAGGCTAAAATAAATTTCAATCGCACGAGCAATCATGCTGTGAAACATATTTTTCGATGGGAACTTAGTTTTTAGCTCCTGCATTAAAACCTTAACTTCATTAGGTAATTGAGAAAAATTCAGGTTAAGCCGTGCCAATGGGCCAACCAGATACGGCTCGCCATTGAGCAGGCAGTGCAGGGCAGTACTGTGATCGACATGTTTTTCTTTGAAATGTTTTTCAAAATCATTGATATCGATATTGAGTCCATTATCACTAATTATCCGGCCTTCATTAAAAGGATATTCATCATCATGATGTAAAGCGACAGAAACAAAATCCTGGTTATCATCAGGAAGATCGAGTGTATCCAGCCAGTGTATTAAATCGACAGCATCCTGCTTTGCCTCTGTTACACGCAGCAATAACTCAACTACTTTTTTTTGATCAGGCGCTTTGCTAAAACCACCAATTTTTACTCCCACAGGATGCACTGATCGAGCACCAAACAGAGCGACCAGTTCATTCCCCAGCGCCTGCAATTTCAAACCGCGACGGACTTCACCTCCGTACTGTGCTGACATCTCGATAACACTGTTAAAGCCCAGAAAATCGGGGGCAGCTAACAGATGAATATGCAGGCTGTGACTTTGCAACCATTCACCGCAGTAGAACAACCGGCGCATGGCACGGATCCATGGCGTGATTGTTATATTAAAAACTGACTCAATCGCATGAGTGGCACTCATCTGGTACGCGACCGGGCAGATGCCACAGATACGCGCGACGGTATCAGGTACATCGTAATAACTTCGTCCTTCTAGAAACTTTTCGAAGTATCTTGGTGGTTCATAAATACGTAAACGCAGCTCAGTAATTTGCTGATTTTCTATAGTCAGATCGAGTGCACCTTCGCCTTCAACACGTGCCAGAACGGGAACATTAATTTTAATTGTTTCATTGACCATTTAAGTAGTATCCCTCGTACGTATTCCCTGAACATGGAAGGCTTCAGCGCCACTATTTATGAACAAAAATCGTCTGGCAACTTCATCTTTAAGTAAGCCTAATCCTGTCAATCTATTTGCCATTGCCTGTGTATTCGGATTCTCTGCCGGGCCATAACAACCATAACAGTCACGTCCCACACTCGGACAAAGTGCACCGCAACCAGTACGTGTCACCGGACCCATGCAAGGTTCTTTTTTTGTGACCATGACACAGACTCTTTGCATGCGTTTACACTCCATACAAATCTTTTCATTTTCATCTTTAGGCATAACACCAAACAATAGCGCACGTACTGCAGTGAGTACCTGACGCGTGCTGACCGGACAGCCCCATATTTCCAGATCAACTTTGACATGATCTTTTATTGGTGTGCTCTTATCGAGGCTGTCGATGACAGATGGATTTGCATATATATCCGTTATCCATTGCTTTGTGTCCGCCATGTTACGCAACGCCTGCAAACCACCCGATGTCGCACAAGCCCCCATAGTTAACAAATACTGACTGTTATTTCTGATTCTCTTCAGCCGTTCGATGTCCTTTGATGTTGACACACTACCTTCGATGATGGCGATATCAACCAGGGCATTTTCATCGACCGGACCAGCTTCGGCAAAGTGCAGAATATCAACCAGCTCGCTCAGCACCAGTAACGGCTCACCCATATTAATAAATGCCAGCTGACAACCATCGCATGAACTGAATTTGTGTATTGCTACCGTTGGTTTACTCATAGTTAAAAACCTTTGACCCCGAACAGGTCACGTACTTTAGCGAAACTGAATACCGGACCGTCTTTGCAGATAAATTTATTGCCATACTGGCAATGCCCACAATGGCCGACGGCACACTGCATATTTCTTTCCATGGATAAAAACATCTGCTCTGCTGACACGCTTTTATCTAACATATGATCGCATACAACACGCATCATCCCCTCAGGGCCGCACATCATTACAGCAACATTTGTCGGATCAAATTCAAGCTGATCAAACAGTGAGGTGACCGGGCCGACATGCCAGGGCCAGAGCGCTTCACCTACATCAGCCGCTAACAGTACTTTTGTATCAGAAAGCTTTCGCCATTTTTCATATCTATCTTTCCAGATAAAATCGGTGGTGTGTTTTACACCCTGCACAATATTAAGACGTCCGTACTCGCTACGCCGCTGATCAATATAATTAATTACCGACACCACCGGTGCACAACCCAGTCCTCCAGTTACCACCACTACATCTTTCTGTTTTGATTCAAGCATCGGCCATCCACGACCATAAGGCCCGCGCAGACCAATTCGATCACCCTTTTTAAGATTTGCCATACCGCGGGTAACACGACCTACGACACGAATAGTGTGATCAATAATATGACTGTCCACAGGATCCGACACAATCGAAATAGCCACTTCACCAACACCATATAAATACAGCATATTGAACTGGCCAGGTTCAAATTCGTAAGCATCCTGAAGTTTTTGATCGGTAAGTTTTAATCGAAGTGTAAACAGATTAGGGCTTTCCTGAATACGTTCAAGAATAATCGCTTCATTCGGTTCATAGGGATTTGGCTGCAAATTAACCACGACGTCTGTCCTCGAAATTTGCTAGTGACTCGGTAACATCAATACCAACTGGACACCAGGCAATACAACGACCGCAGCCTACACAACCAGAACGTCCATACTGCTCATGCCAACTGGAAAATTTATGGGTTAACCATTGCCGGTAACGCTGACTGGTTTCACTACGTATGGTAATGCCATGGATATAACTATGTCCCTGAGAAAAACATGAATCCCATTGCCGATAATGAATAGATGACTTTCCATCAAGTTCTGCCACGTCTGTCTCATTGTGGCAAAAGCAGGTGGGGCAAACAGCCGTGCAGTTACCGCAACTAAGGCATTTTGTGGCGATTTCATGCCAGAACTCATCTCTCAACGCATTAAATAAACGTGACTTAATGTCATAGTGTGGTAAGTTTTTATTTTGCTTTGAAGATTTTATTCTGATTGTTTCTGATTCTTCGATTTGCCGCTGTGTTACCGGCTGCAAAGTAAGTCCTTTGAGAAGTTTTTCTCCCTGGCTGGAGTGAGCAGAAATCAAAAAACCACTGTCCAGCTCAGTCATCACAACATCAGCGCCATCATCAACAAATGGACCATCTCCGGTGGAATGACAGAAACACATCTCTGCTGGGCAGCCACAATTCACCGCCACCGTTAGCAGATTATCCCTGCGAATTTTATAATACGGGTCGACAAACTGCTGCTGCAGAAAATGCTGATCCTGAATCTTCATGGCTGCAATATCACAGGCTCTTACCCCGATAATCGCTATCGGTTTAAGAATCGGCTCGGTAGTTATGAATGAGATCTGACCATTTACAGACTGTTCGCTTTGCCAGAGACTTTCTCGCGATGCAAATAACAATGGCTTTATTGCCTGTGGACCATTAGCCCAATCAAAATATTTATCAGAGGAGTTATTGTTTAGCGTGTAACTACCAGGGGCCTGAGTATCAGTCACGCCGCGCGGTAATTGTTTGGTGGAGTTAATTTCGTCATAAATGATAGCTCCATCTCTAACTTGTGGACCTATGCAGACATAACCATTAGCCAGTAAATTATCCAGCAATTTCTGAAGCTGGTCAGACTGAATGAAATGACACTCCATTTTCATTTATGACCCCTGTTTATGATCTTTTAATTAACTTTCAATTAACACTATGATCCATCATACGATTAATTATAAACAGATCAAATTTAAATCAAATTAATACCCTGAATAGTCGAATATTTACTGACCTACATCAATTTGTTTATGAACACACTTTACAACCACTACTTAATATACGCATTAACTGTTCGGGTGTTTTGCTTAATTCTCCTCTGAGTGTATGATCAAACATAGTAGAACATCCATTAAGTTAGCGAAGATATGACCGAGGTTGAAACGTGATTAAACGTAACAAACACCTGCTTATTTTTTCAGCTGTTGCAGTCACCATTGTATTAACACTCGTGTACAGCACACGCCCCAAGCCGGTGAAAGTTCTGGTCGAAGCGGTGGAAATGGGAACCATCGAAGAAACCGTAGCTAACACAAGGGCAGGTACTGTGAATGCCTGCCGACGGGCAAAAATGTCACCGGCCATGGGTGGACAGATAGCAACCTTGACAGTTAAAGAAGGTGATGCCGTGAAGCAGGGTGATGTCCTGCTAGCACTCTGGAATGATGATCTTCAGGCAGAAGTCGGACTGGCTCGCTCTGAAGCAAAGGCCGCTAAAGCACGCGCAAAAAGTGTTTGCGTGCAGGCCGATATTTCAGAAAAAAATGCTCAACGAAAAGTCGAGTTGCGCAAGACCCACGCTATTTCAGAAGAACTGGTCGATCAGGCCGTCGCTACCGCAAAATCGCAACGCGCTGATTGTCTTGCTTCAGAAACTTCAGCGACAGTCAGCGACGAACGTATCGGCGTGGCTGAAGCGCTGCTCGAACGTACCATATTAAAAGCCCCCTTCGACGGCATCGCTGTCGAAGTCAATGGTGAAGTCGGCGAATACGTCACCCCCTCACCGCCGGGCATTCCGACCTTGCCAGCCATCGACATGGTCGATCGTAGTTGTTTTTATGTGGTCGCACCCATCGATGAAGTTGATGCGCCAAAAATTAAACCCGAAATGAAAGCGCGCATTACCCTGGATGCTTTCAAAGACCGGCGTTTTGCTGCCAGCGTACGTCGCGTTGCCGATTATGTCCTGGATCGTGAAAAGCAGGCGCGCACGGTGGATATTGAAGTCATTTTTGCAGACCCGAATGACATGCTGGAAATGTTGCCGGGTTACAGCGCCGATGCCGAAGTCATTCTAAGGACGCGTGACAACGTGCTCAGGGTGCCCACCGAAACCATCATTGATAAACAGCAGCTCTACGTGTTCAATGCTGACGATCAGTCGCTGGAGTTGCGCGATGTAAAAACCGGTCTATCTAACTGGGACCATACCGAAATTATCAGTGGCGTTGAGCAGGGTGAATTTGTCGTTGTCACGGTTGACCGCAAAGGCGTCGAGGACGGTGCATTTGCCGTGATTGATAATTCTGACAGTCAATGATTAAACTCGAACACATAGCTCGTACCTTCAAGGTGGGCGATGAACTGGTTCACGGCCTGGATGATGTCAGCCTCGATATCAATGACGGTGAATACATTTCGATTATGGGACCTTCCGGTTCCGGCAAATCGACCTTGTTAAATGCCATCGGCCTGCTCGATAAAATTGATGCCGGCCGTTATTTTCTCGATGGCACTGACGTCACAGAATTATCCGAACTGGAACAGGCCGGGGTCAGGCGTGAAAAAATCGGTTTTGTTTTCCAGACATTTCATCTCATCCCCCGACTCACTGCCGCTGAAAATGTCGCCTTACCTTTAACGCTGGCCGGTGTTGAACACGAAGAGCGCAAGCAACGCGTCAACGAAGCGCTGCAATCATTAAACCTGACTGATCGTGCTCACCATCGGCCCGACCAGTTATCGGGTGGTCAACGACAACGTGTGGCGATTGCTCGCGCTGTCGTCACCAAACCGGTGGTGATACTGGCCGATGAACCCACAGGTAATCTCGACCATGCTTCGGGTATCGATGTGATCAATATACTGGAAACCCTCAATAAACAGGGCATCACCCTGTTGCTGGTTACGCACGACATTGAATTAGGCGAACGCGCACATCGGATTATTCACATGATGGATGGCAAGGTGCTTAGCTGATGCATATCGACGACGTCATCCAGTTTTCTTTCCACGCGTTGCAGAGCTATCGAACGCGCACCTATTTAATGTTGCTGGCGATGGCGATTGGCGTGGCCTCGGTCATCTTGCTGACCTCACTGGGCGAGGGCGCACGCATCTACGTGACCCAGCAGTTTTCATCGCTGGGCACGAATTTACTGATTGTTTTACCCGGCCGCTCCGAAACCACAGGCGGCATGCCACCGATCATGGGTGAAACGCCGCGTGACCTGACTTTGCAAGACGTCATGGCCATGCAGAGGAGCCGGCACGTCAAACAGGTTGCGCCTATCGTCGTTGGTGCCGCGCCCGTCTCCTACCAGCAGCTGGAACGCGAAGTCATGATCATGGGTTCAACGGCCAACTTTTTTTCCGTGCGACAAGTGACTACATCACGCGGTCAAATTTTGCCGGAAATGGAAATCTCCCGCGCCTCGCCTGAATGCGTGCTGGGTTATAGCCTCTACAAAGAACTGTTCGGCAGCCTGTCGCCTTTGGGCAAATGGGTGAGGGTGAGTGAATATCGCTGTCGCGTTATCGGCGTGCTTGAAGAGGAAGGCATGTCGATGGGCATGGATATGGGCGAAATGCTGATTATGCACGCCGCCTCGGCACAGGCACTGTTCAATGTGAACTCGGTCTTCCGGGTTCTGGTTGAAGCCCATAGCCAGGATGAAATGGATAAAGCGCGTGAGGATGTGATCAGCATTATTCGTGAACGCCACGACGGTGAGGATGACATTACCGTGCTTTCTCAGGATGCGCTGCTCAGCACTTTCAACCGTATTTTAACCGCATTAACTTATTCGCTCGGCGGCATCGCGGCTATCAGCCTGCTGGTCGCCGGCATCATGATCATGAACGTGATGCTGGTCGCCGCGGCGCAACGCACCACCGAGATTGGTTTACTCAAAGCACTCGGTGCGCCACGCAAGCAAATCATCCTGCTGTTCCTCACCGAATCGGCCTGCCTGTCACTGATCGGCGCGATGCTGGGCCTGTGTTTTGGCCTGCTAGGCAACTGGATACTGCAACGCTATTTCCCGGACTTTCCCTTCCAAGCCCCGGACTGGGCATTATGGTCCGCGGTGGCGGTGGCCCTGAGCACGGGCTTAATATTTGGTTTATTACCGGCACGGCACGCGGCCGACCTCGACCCGGTGCTGGCACTGTCGGGTCGCTGATGGAAAACAGTCATGCTGATAAAAGACCTGCTTAATTTATCTTTCAGCGCCGTACATACCCGGCGCCTGCGCAGCAGTTTAACGGCGCTGGGCATTGCCGTCGGCATTACCGCGGTCGTCCTGCTGACTTCCGTCGGTGAAGGCCTGCACCGCTTCGTGCTGGCAGAATTCAGCCAGTTTGGCACCAACCTCGTCGGCATCACGCCGGGTAAGGCCACCACCCACGGCATGTCCGGCGCCATCATGAGCAATGTGCGACCACTCACCCTGGACGATGCCACCGCCATGGAGCAACTGCCCCAGGTGATCGCGGCCGTTCCGGTGATACAGGGCAATGCAGCCGTGGAGGGCGGAGGCTTGCAGCGCCGTACCGCTATTTTCGGCGTCGGCCCCAAAGTGCCCGAAGTCTGGTCGATTAAGGTCTCAGCCGGACAGTTCCTGCCCGATGACGACCCGCGCACGGCGCGCTCGTTTGTCGTCCTCGGCAGCAAAGTTAAACAGGAGCTGTTTGGCAACCAGATTCCACTGGGAGAAATTGTGCGCGTCGGTGGTTCGCGTTATCGGGTGATCGGCGTCATGGAATCGAAAGGCCAGTTGCTGGGCTTTGATCTCGATGACGCGGTTTATATTCCGGCGGCCAAGTCGATGGAATTATTTAATCGTGAAAGCCTGATGGAAATCGACGTGCTCTATAAAAAAGAACTTGATGCCAATAAAGTCAGCGAACAGCTTAAAGAATTATTATTAGCACGCCATGGTGCAGAAGATTTCACCATTGTCACGCAGGAGCAAATGCTGGAGGTGCTGAGTTCGGTGCTGAACATCCTGACCTTTGCGGTTGGCGCACTCGGCGGCATCTCGCTGGTGGTCGGCGGCGTCGGCATCCTCACCATCATGACCATTGCGGTCAAGGAACGGGTATCGGAAATAGGGCTGCTGACGGCACTCGGTGCAGAGCGGCGCCAGATCCTGCTGCTGTTTCTCTCTGAAGCGATGCTGCTGTCTGCGCTGGGCGGTGCGCTGGGCCTGTTTCTGGCATTATCGATCGCCGAACTCATCCACCTTGCAGCGCCGGGCATTCCCGTGCACACCCCCTGGCATTTTGTCGTCATGGCCGAAGCGCTGGCCGTTGTCGTCGGCTTACTCGCCGGCGTCATCCCGGCCAGACACGCCGCCAATATGAACCCGGTCGATGCCTTGCGCACGGAATAACTAACAGTTATCCATCAGCAATTTGTATTCCACAATTCAATCTCTTAAAAAGCAAAATATCGACATTTTCCTTGCATTTTCGCTGGAAATTCTTAAAATTCGCGCACGTTTTTTTCGCAAATTAGAGGATTTATGTTCACCTAATGCCAGCGTCCTCACTAGTAAGGCGCTCAAGCAGTAACAATTTGTTTTAACCGCCCTACGGCTCAACTTGTGAGGTTTATTATGGCTATGAATTCTGCCAAACACCTGGTTGACGTTGACGCTTCTGTCGA
>JAOUNI010000005.1 GCA_029881035.1 Gammaproteobacteria bacterium
CGGGCCGTGTTCATCGGTTGTTGATGAGATACAGGTTCCATAGATATCCAAGGTATTTTTAACGCCTCTTTAGATCAATGGAGTCAGGCTCGATTGATTTTATTGTTCTTGTGATATTCATTAGATTACCTGTAGCCGTTGTTTAGCTATGTCATTGTAGCTGTAGTTTGGTTTTGATTGCAGGGTAATTGAGCCTGACCTCAGTTTTCATTTCGGCAATTGTGCCGTTCATAAGATTTGTTTTCGGCTTGTTGCCGAGTGTCTTTCTTTTGCGAAAAAAGAAAGGCACCAAAGACTAAATTTGCTTGGAGCAAATTTGAGCAGCCGTTTTATGGCTGACCCGTAGGGAAAAATACATGGAGGTGTTTTGTAAATTCGCCCCATTACAACCTGCCCTGAAGGGCAAGCCTCAGCTTCCAACTTTGCTAACGCGTCGGCCAGACTCGCCATCCCGCTCGCTGCCCTCAATTCGCCGTTCATGGCGAATTGCCGCTACCAAAGCTGAAAACTGAGGCAGGTTGTACAAGGGATTTAAAATGCAGAAAGGCAAAAGACAAGACCTGACCCTGTGTTTCGTGTTTAATTTCAGACGCCACCCTACAAGGGTCAGGCCTTACAATTTACATATGATATGTGAAATGTAAGGACTGACCCCGTGAACGCTGCAACTCTAAAAAATTAGATATGAATATCTACTGACCCCAAATATCTATTCCGGTAAAACGGAGTCAAATCAAATTAAGTATTGTGTCCCCAGAACTCATTATAATTTTGAATTTCTGTATTGCAGATTTAAGTAACCGAGAAGAATTCCACCGATAATAGCACCTTGAAATTTGTTTTTTGAAAGAACATAACCAATACCTACGCCTACTGCCGCACCAGTGGCTAAAGATTTTAGTTGAGGGCTGTGCTTTATACCGTCAACCACGTCTGAGACTAGGTGTTCACAATTATAGAGAGGAGTGTATGATTTTTTCTCAGATATGATTTTATAGATACGGTCTTTCATTAATCGTAAGTTGTTAGTGTGTACTTTTTGACTTATTAAATTGTTGTTATCTAGAAAATCATTCATATGTGACAAATGTGGCCCTTTTCCAGGAAGTGTGTGGAAAATTAAGTGTTCGCCATTTTGTAACTGCAATTTAAGCCCGGCATGTATGAATGCTCCATTGGCCTTATTTCTATAAAGCTCTGTTATAGATGTGATGGTATTTAATTGAAAATTGTTTAGTAAAGTTGTTTTCATTATAATTGACCTATATTATTGTTAATTCGTAAAATGGATTGTATTCGTATTCCGGAATTACATGCTATTACGAATTATATGTCTATGTCAAGCCGGATATTATTATGCATCAGTTAGTCACTTATAACGCACTTGTTGGGTATGAAATAGAGTCATTTCGCAAAGAAAAGTCTATAGAGCAGAAGGACTTAGCTAATAAGACGGGTATATCACAGCCTGTATTATCCAGGCTTGAAAAAGGGAAAGCATCTATCACAATTGATCAATTATTTGTTATTTCCGAGGCACTAGGTACGTATCCACAGGAAATAATCAGAAAAGCATATGACGGTGTTCTTGCTATTAGGGGCGAAGATTCAATAGATGTTGATACGTCTAAGAAAGCTGGTAGTAATAATGCTGGTGCTTTATTGACTGGCGCTGCTATAGGAGCAGTTCTTACTTTGTTATTAGCAAGAGGCAAGTGATTAGTTAAAGGGATCTGTCTCCTTTAGTAATATAGAGAAAAAATGAGCGTGCATTCAAGTCCATTAAGGTACCCCGGTGGTAAAGCTAAATTAACTCAATATATTGTTGATATTTTTAGGCTTAATTCAATAGAAGGTGGTCACTACGTTGAGCCGTATGCCGGGGGAGCGGGAGTAGCTATATCATTATTATTTTCTGGCTTATGTGATCATATACATCTTAATGATTTAAATTATCCACTTTATTGTTTTTGGGTGAGCATTCTTGATGATACAGAGGGGTTCTGTAGGAAGGTGCGTAATAGCAAAATTTCTGTGAACGCATGGAAACGACATAAGAAGATATTAAATTTTCCACTTGAGCATTCAAAGTTAAATGTTGGTTATGCCTTCTTCTTTTTAAATAGAACCAATAGATCAGGAATTATTAATGGAGGAATGATTGGTGGTTTTGAGCAAAATGGTCAATGGAAGATTGACGCTAGATTTAATAAAAATAATTTGATTGATAGGATTATTCGCATCTCCGAATACAAAAATAAAATATCTTTATATAATTTAGATGCGGAGGTATTTATGAAAGAAGTTGTGAAAGATCTTCCAAGAAGAACTTTGATTTATATTGACCCACCATATTATAACAAAGGGCAAAGGTTATACGATAACCACTATCAGCATCAAGATCACGAAATAATCTCTAAAGTAATTACAAAACTTAAAAGGCCTTGGGTTGTTTCATACGATTACACGCCTGAGATTAAAGAATTATATAAACATAATAGAGTGAAGAGATATTCGCTTGATTATAGTGCTGCGTGTCACTATAAGGGGTCAGAGTTAATGGCGTATAGCGATAAATTGATACTGCCTAGGCCGAACAGACCAGGTAAAAAAATTGCAGCATAAAAACCGGTTTTACTTTTTTCAGCAAACGACACGAACTAATAGTTAGAGTAATTTCAATTGCTTTGGAGGTGAGTATATTGATACCTCTATTTTTAATTTTGTTCCTGATCTACCTCCTTTTATAGTGGCCCTTATGATTTCTTTATTTTCGTTGCCGATGAGGATTTCTTGAGAGTCTGCTTCCCATTTTTCTAATAAGATTGGAGTTTCTATGTTAAGAATTTGTTCAGTTGCAGCGGCATGCTCTCTTTTATCGATCCATTTTTTAATTGATTCAATTTGATGTGTAGAAGTAAATATTTTTGGATTAGTATGATCTCCGAAATTAAGAGGCATGCTGGGATTTGTTTCTGGCTTTGAAGATGGTGAAGGGTTGCTTGTTGCTAATAGGACCAGACCTTTGTCGAAGCCGCCAACTTTATCTAGTTTCTTTTTCTTTCTCTCCTGTAGTTCGCTATGGTCTGAACCAATGTGTTTTAATATGCCGTCAATAACTTCAAGGACGTCAGATAATTCATCAAGGACCTGGTCATGATTTAATGCGTCAAGTGTTTCGAATGATTCTTCAACTAACTTCTCACGGAGAGCTCTAAATAATTCCTCATCATTGAGTTTTAATGTTTCAACGTGCTCGCCTGAATTTATTATTTTTTCAGGTATTCCGTCTCTTACAAGTTTATTGAATTCTTGTTTTTCCTCGTCTTTGCTAAAAGGATTTTCTACTTGAACATTAGCCCCAACTTGAATTAGTTGATAAAATGCGTGAGATAATGTCGCACCTTCCAATAGAATTGAAGCATCTATTTTTTTTGCTAACTCACCAACTAATCTAAGGGTATTTTTGTCTCTTAGTAATGCCTCTTCCATTGGACGCACTAATATTTGTCGTATTTTCTTTTCCCCTTTATCAATTGCTTCTTTAAAATTGGCTATATCTTTTCTTGTTTCAATACGAAAGGTCTCATCAAACGGGGTTTTTTTTCGAGCATTTTTAAATCTGGGTATTTTGTTAGTGTTGTAGTGTTCGTGAAACCAAGGAAATACTGGGGAGTCAGAAGCATAGTCAGGTACGCCTATGAACCACATGATGCTGATGCTGTCATTTTCATGCTCAGCTATTATTCTAGAGTCTCGTGCGATAGTTCGTATCCATTCTTCATTGTATATTGTAGAGCCCCAATCGTGAGGGGCTTTTAGTTTTTGAATTTTCCATTCACCATTTTTATCGGGTGCTACGCAAACAGGTTTATAATTTTTATGTGGAATTATTTTGTATGTATTTTCGATTCCTTTTATTTTATTAATTCTTGAATCTAAAGTGTCTACTACGTATTTGTCATGAGGGTTGTAATATAAACCTTCTGGAATACCCCATAGGGCTTCTATTTGAACCTTTCGTTCGCCCGGCGAGGCAAATGCGAATGCCGCTGATTCAGCAGGTATAAAGTTGTGAAATATAAAAGCCGTTTCTATATTACCATTGGTTTTTAGTATCTCGCTTGCTTGGTGTATTAGCCATTGTTTTGCGTCATCTAAACATCTTACTTCGTGAGTTCTGGGTAGCATTTGTTTTAATGCTTGATCATCAGAATTTAAATCCATCCTAATAACTAGAGATCTTTCAGTTAGGTAGTTTAGGTCATCAAGAAGTGCAGATGGGAATCTGTTATTTGATATTTCTATTATCGTGTCTTGGTTATCCAGTATATATAAAGGTGTTGTTGGTAAGCCGAGGTCAAAATACACATATGGATTATGTACTTTGTGATACTTTGCCGCGTTCTCTCTTGATATTTTCTTAAGGAAACTAGGCTCAAATTTTGTTGCAGAGGGGTGGATATATTCGGTTATGTTTTTAGGGTCAAATCCGCCCTTGCTATACTCTTCCTCAACCTGAACTAGGTACATCTGTTGTCCATTCCAGATCCATTCAAAGTGCAATCTGTTTTCTTTATTTTTACCCCAGCTGGCTACATATTTTAGGATATTTTGTATGTTGATTCTTAGGTTGCATTTTAGTTCATTTGAGATCATGTCCTCTGGATTGATTTTTTGTCTCCAATTTCTTAGGTTGATATTGAAGTGTTCAGAGTATGCGTTTTCGTTTTCAATTTGGCATTGCCAATCACGTGGTTCTTTGTAAAATCTCCGCTCGTTTGATAGGTGCCCTTTTTCAGATGGAACTATATATTTTTGTATTATAATGCATATTTTTTCCTGAGATATTTCTGGGTCTGCTAGTGTTATTTCGAAGAAATTTTTTAGGCGTAAACGAAGATTTTTTAGGTTGCCTGTTACTGAATAAAACTTGCCTTTGTCTTCCATGGATTCATTTACAGCGGATGATCGAATGATGATTTTATCATCATCTACAAAATGAACTAATGCTGCTGCGGTATAAAGAGATTCAAGCCAGTCATCAATAGTTGTCTCAATATGATCAATGTTTTCAATGGAGCTATATAAGCCTTTATCTATTATATAAAATGGTAGTGTCCAGTGTGCCGGTAAACAAGATAGTCCAAAACCTTTTTCGCCAGCTAGATCAATGCAGATGTCTTTTTTTTGTATGTACCTGGGACCTGTTTTGTCGACCATGACAATAGAGTTTAATGGGGATAAGGAATCTACCATTGCGATTTATTATTCCTAATTAGTTGTTCTTCTATTTATTGGTGCCAAAGAATACGTTGGCAATTTCATACATTTTCGCAATTGCGTTATCAGAGAAGTATCCTGCAATAAATCCGATGGATATTGATGCTGCGGCTGAAGGATGTGGGTCTCCAAGAAGGTCGGCATGTACGAGAGCGCCCACAATGAATGCGACACCTAGAGACATTAACGGAGTAAGGAATCTCCATAGCTGTCTATCAATGTGCCATGTTCCTCTCGCTACGGCGTGATAGAGATATTTAATTGAGAATATCGTTCCGCCTAGAAGGCCTGATAATGCAAAATAACTATATTGTTTAAGTGTGGAAATATTTGCATTCTCACAGCAATCTTGAATTAAATTACTAATTGCACCACACCAAATGAGAAATATTAGTATTATTGTCACTGTAAGGAGTATTGCAAGTGTCGTTGCTTCAATACGAATAATTTTTAGGGCTTCTTTGGGGTAGCGGCTTTCCCATTCGAGTTTTTTTCTTCCATCGCTTGGGTCTGAGCTTCCAAAAGAATAGGTGGTTTTATTAGGCGTGTCGCATTTATCTTCAGCTTTTTCTTTCTTTACATCGTTTTCATTTTCAGCCATGGCTTTATTAATTCCTTTTGTATTTATGCAATAGCTAAATTTTTATATGTCTTACGAGCTGATGTAATGTTGGGATATTTTTTATAGTCAGATACTTCTATTTTTCCAAGTTTTCTAGCGATGATATTCCTGAAAAATTGGGATGTTGGGTTTTCAAAAATATGTAATGAACCAGTTATATTTTTTGAATTAATTTCGTCGCAATAAAATAAGTAATCCATGCTTTTACATTGATCGGGAATATCGTTGGCTCTGCAACTATGCCACTCTAAATCGCTATTATTTAGATCGTCGATCAAAGAATGCTGGAAGGGAACAATATGAAAGTGTGCATGATCCACGCCACAACCTGCTAACGAGCCAGTATGGTTGGCACCATGCTCGAACATAATGGTATTGCCGTATATTGATGATATGTGTTTTTGAACAAGAGTTGTGAATTCAATAAACTCAGCACTATCATAGTCATGCATTAGTGATAATTTATGCTGTTTAGGTACTATCATTGACCACCCTTCTACGAGAGGGCCTATAGATGGTATTGCGATGTAAGTATCACTTTCCAAAAATGGCTTGTCGGCAATATCAAATATTCTCTGACCAGAGATTACGTTGCATAAGCTACATTTATTTTCAGATGTCATAATAAGTTTTTATGAGAAATTATGGTTCTATTGTTTGATTAGTATACATCAAGAAAAATACTGCTGTAATCCGAAATTTATATATGGAGCCCTGTAATAATGGGAGTCATATCATAATTGTTGCCAATATTAGCGAATACTTTGATCTGGAGTGAATTTCCATATATCGCCATCCTTCGGGAAGTACTGTAGACGGGGCGTACTTAAGTAACCCGCACCCTCATCAATAACCCTGTGCTGTTTTAAACGTGCAAGCATTTTGGCTTTATAACCATAACTAAAGCAAGTGTTTATTCCTTATCAGGTTTTGATTTAGATTTGGTTTCTGTTTTTGACCTGTTACCCCCTCGTACAGCCTGCCTCAGCTTCCGGCTTTGGTAGGGTAACAATTCATGGATGAATTGTTAGGTTCGTCGAGCAGGACGCGAGTTGAACCGACGCGTAGGCAAAGTCGGGAGTTGAGGTTCCACGCAGGGCAGGCTGTTTAGGGCGAATTTCTTTGGTGCCTTTCTTTTTTCGCAAAAGAAAGACACACGCGCCAGCAAGCGCGGAAAGGTCAGTTATGGCTGGCGCAACAAAGCAGAAAACAGGAAAAGATCACTCACATGTTTTCAGGGTCGAGACTTTAATAGCTCCCTAAGCTCAACAACTTCCGCTTCCAACCTCGCTACCCTCTCCTCCAGATCAGACTTACTGGACCGCTCTGCCGTACTTGCCGCTGCTGCATGCATGGTGTGCGCTTCAACATCAACGGGGCCGGAGAACAAATGCATATACTCCGAGTCTTTGCGCCCCGGTGTACGTGGCAGTTTTACAATGACCGGCTCGTCCAGCTCGAGCAGGCTGTTGAGTGCATCAACCACCGCCGCATTGTCGGCAAAGGTATGCAGGCGATCACTGCGCGCCCTGATCTCGCCAGGTGTTTGCGGGCCACGCAGTAGCAGCAAACAAACGATGGCGAACTGCGCGGAATTAAACTGGAACTCATTTAATAAGGTATTACAGAATCGGTGGGTATATTTTTCCACACCATTCTTGAAGTTTTCATCAATCTTGAGCAGATGTTTGTCGCTTAAGCTGCGCGCCGTATGCTGCACCACACCCTTGTCCAGCGACATGACCGGGGTGCGTCCGGACTTCTGATTACAGGCGTTGGTCAGTGCATTCAGCGTGAGCGGATACTGATCGGGTGTGTAGATGGATTTTTCCATCAAGCAACCGATTACTCGGGCTTCGTGGGCAGTTAAGTTCGGCAGCATAGATGGACCTTAATAAATTTTGAATTGTCGATGCGGATTAAAGCATGCTTTGATCATACATTTAAACAGTGCCTTGTCCGTGGGTGTAATGACCCACTACCACCAAAGTTATGAATTACTACAGAAGGTAAGTAAGCAGTACGCGTTATTACGCAACGTGGATTCCCGCCTACGCGGGAATGACGGAGTATGGAAACTACTGTTTCACCCGATATCCCGTCCTAAACATCCACCCCACTATCCCAATACATACCACCAAAAACCCAACAATCATCGCCAGACTGACGCCGACACTGACATCGGAGACCTCAAAAAAACTCCAGCGGAATCCACTGATGAGATAAACCACCGGGTTGAACAGCGTCACCGTCTGCCAGAACGGTGGCAACATACTCACCGAGTAGAAACTGCCGCCGAGGAACACCAGCGGGGTGATTACCAGCAGCGGGATGACCTGCAGTTTTTCAAAATCATTCGCCCACAGGCCGATGATGAAACCGAACAGGCTGAATGAAATGCAGGTGAGGATTAAGAAAGTCACCATCAAGAATGGATGCGCGATTTTCAGCTCGACAAAAAAGCTGGCGGTGAACAGGATGATGATGCCGATGATCAGCGACTTGGTGGCGGCGGCGCCGACATAACCGATGAGGATCTCAAAATGGGAGATCGGCGCGGAATGGATTTCGTAAATGGTGCCGGTGAACTTGGGAAAGAAGATGCCAAACGAGGCATTGGCGATACTCTGGGTGAGCAGTGACAGCATGGTCAGTCCCGGCACGATGAACAGGCCGTAAGACACGCCTTCGATGTCCTCGATGCGTGAGCCGATGGCCGAGCCAAAGACGATGAAGTACAGGCAGGTGGAGATTACCGGTGAGGCCAGGCTCTGGAAAAGGGTTTCGTAGGCACGCAGCATTTCCTGGTGGAAGATGACTCTTATCGCCTGAAAATTCATGGCTGCGCCTCGCTTGTGTCGGCGGGCTGGTGGTCGTGCTTGACCAGGTCAACAAAAATATCTTCCAGCGAACTCTGTTTTATCTGCATATCCTTGAGCGACAGGCCGGCGCCCTGAATGGCTTTCAGCATGTCGGTGATGCCGGTGCTGTCACTCGCGGTGTCGTAGGTATAGGTGAGCTGGTTGCCGTCGTCGGATAATTCCAGATCGTAACCGGCCAGTGTCGGTGGCAGGTGCGAGGCGGACTGCTTTAACTCGACGATCAGCTGTTTTTTGCCCAGGTTGTGCATCAGGGTCTGTTTGTCTTCGACCAGCAATAACTCTCCCCTGTTGATGACGCCGATGCGGTCGGCAATGGCTTCGGCTTCTTCGATGTAGTGTGTGGTCAGGATGATGGTCACGCCCGAGTCGCGCAGGCGGCGCACGATGTTCCACATGTCCTTGCGCAGTTCGACATCGACCCCGGCGGTGGGCTCATCGAGGAACAGGATTTTGGGCTCGTGCGACAGCGCCTTGGCAATCAGTACCCGGCGTTTCATGCCGCCGGACAGGGCGCGGAGCTCGCTGTCTCTTTTGTCGAACAGGGAGAGGTCTTTCAGCAGCTGTTCGAGATAGGCCGGGTTTTTTTTCCGGCCAAACAGGCCGCGGCTGAAAGACACGGTATTCCACACGGTATCGAACTGGCCGAGGGTGAGTTCCTGTGGCACCAGGCCGATCATGGCACGGGTTTGGCGGTAGTCGGTGATGTTGTCAAAACCATTGACGGTGACCGAGCCGGTGCTGGGCGTGACGATGCCGCAGATGATCGAGATCAGGGTGGTCTTGCCGGCGCCATTGGGGCCGAGCAGGGCCAGGATTTCGCCATCGGCAATGTCCAGGTTGACGTGTTTCAGTGCCCGAAAACCGGACTGGTAAGTTTTGGAAAGATCTTTGATGGTGACTATGTCAGGCATGGGTTGATATTACGTTGTTTTATGTCCGTCGTATTCTGAAATAAAACCTGAATTAGAGCAAAATTGTTTTTGAGATAAGCGAAGGCTGCAATCTGAAAGTTATTTAATTTGTCTTATCAATTCAACCGTGCTCAGTTTCTGGTTATTGTGTTCATACAGGCGAGGTACAATTGGTCTGTGCAATATCATTATTGGCAAACACTTCATGTCATCTGAACGGTGAGATTAATATGAAATATTTTTTGATCAGTTTAATGCTAAGCAGTTTGTTGATTTTATCAGCCTGTTCATCGAACCCTGTAAAAGATCCTGACTCACATTTATATTCTGTCACTGTGGGTTCAACACTGACCTTAAATAAAGAGATTACGATTCCAGCCAACCTGGCTCGAGGCTATTTTCAGAATGGTAAGGCCGTGCTAAAAAATGAAATAGATTTGTACCACCCTCATTGCAGCCTTTTGATGAATACACTGGTGGATTATGAGCGCATTATTAAACCCACCGTGTTTGAAATTTATAAGGTGGAGGATGATCATGATTATGTACAACTGCCGGTGTATGTTGCCTCCCGTTTACTCACCAATATTGATGGCCCTGCGGTGATCGCGTATGCGAGCATTTATTATTTACGCGCGACGGATAATGTCGATGTGAGATCTCTGGAGTGTGCTCAATGGGATGATCCTGTCAATGTTGAATATCTGAGCATCAATGAGGTAAAAAAATCGCTGGGCGAATATTTTAGCCTGCAATTAAATGATTAAGGCCGTTATGTAATGAGAGGCAATCTATTAATAACTGTATATGACAGTAAAGCCCACACCGGTATCCGCTTCGGAGTCTGAGAATCCCTTCAGTAAATAAACATTCGCTGACCATTGCCGGCTCAGTGCTGTGTTGATATAGAGTCCGGCCATGCGACCATCCTCTGAGCCCTCAGTGCTGGCCTGCTGGTAGCTGTAGACAAGGCTGAGCGATATTTGAGGTGCAAAATCGTAGACAAAACCGGCACTGGCAAAAAGTGTATTATCGTAATTAACTGTTTGTGTATCGCCGACAAAAAGATAACCAAGAGAAGCAAATGGCTTCAGGTTAAGTTTTTCATATTTACTAAAGAATTTTAGGGAAAAATCATTTTCTCCAGTGCCCAGATTGTCACTGGCTGTGCCCCATTTGACTGAGCCCGTCAACTCATAAAACATGTAATCATTTTTTGCGGGCAGAAAAGCATGTGACACGCTGGTTGTAATATCACCGAGTCCCGAATGTGTTTTTTTCACTAGTGTGGCTGGCTGCATTGGAACAGCCATGTTACCCATGCCGCTGCCTCGGGTTCCGCCATAAGAGCCCGGCACAATGCGGCCATCACCGGTGACGCTGATATAGGGAATTGTGACTGTGGCTCGCCAGGTGCCTTCGGTGTATTGCGCGATGAACGGGATGGTAGTGATATCGGTATCATTATTCAGGCCATAGTTACCGCTGGTTTTTTCATAACCTGTACTAAGGTTGAGCTGACCTTCTGCGGCGGCAGTAAATGATATAAACATCAGGGCCGGCAAGCTAAATGTCAGTAATATGAGCCTGTTTATCATTTTAGGACTCTATCAGTAATGGTTATTTACTTATTAGCGAACGCGATAATTTTGGCACACTCGAATGCAGATAGATTGATCTGGATAAGGCTTTATATTAATTCACGGTCAGAAGCTAAAATTAAGAGCGATTAATACGTGGGCACCCAATTTATATTTCTACCTGGCCAACCTTACTAAATCTTATGTTCAAAAGTGATGAGTTCAGCCATTGCTTCGAAACCTTTTGAATTTGCCCAGTCTGATAAAGTTTGGCCATTGGCTAATCTTTTTGTTAAATCAGGTTTATGATTTAAAATGAGTTTTACCATGTCGGTATCATTAGTCATTATGGCAAGCATGATAGGCGTTATGTTTAATTTTACGCTTGAATAATTTACATCGGCACCATGAGTGAGTAATCGAGAAGTTGAATCCTTGTCATTTTCATAAATTGAATAAAGCAGAGATGTGAGGCCTTTGCTGTCTTCAGCATTTATATCCCGGCCTTTGGTTAGCATATCTTTAATTAATGGTGACAAATAATCGGTTTTTGCCAGTTCTCTAAATAATGTTACGTCTGATAGCGCCAGTCCTTCTGCCTGGTTAAAAGCTGAAGTTGCCTCTTTGGTTGAATTAGCCTTGTTATGCATATGCCACATAACATAATAGCTAATAGCTAAAGAAGGGTCTTGCTCTTTACAGCCCATTTTATCGGCCTGACCATGACTGATAATTGAGCCCTGATAGTCATTCATTTTGTACAAACGAAGTCTTGCCTGCTCAAGAAGAGTGCAGTTGTAGTTGGGGAATTCAGTTGCGAATTTAGAATAAAGCGCATCAGCTTCTTCATAGCGACCAGCTTTAATTAACAGTGGAAACAGATGAAGTTTTGTCTGGATTATTGGGCGATCATTGCGATCAAACGCCCTTTTTTTATTGAACGTAATTAAATATTTTTCTATGGCATCAGAGATTTTGTTTTGTGACGCGTAGTTTTGACCCCAATTTGTATATAACCACAAATTATCAGAACCAATCTTACTGGCGGCTTCATATTCAGCCTGTGCCTCTTCATAGCGACCCTGGTTAGTATATACATAACCTAACAGTATTCGGGTGTCGGCGAGGTCAGGGTCAATTTTCTTTGCAATCAAAATAGCTCGCTCTGCCTGTTTTAATCCCTCGTCTTTAAAATCACCGGATGTTTTCATATGAAATCTTGCCAATTCTAAATATGCTCTTGGATAATTAGGATCTAAGACAATGATTTCATTGAGGAGAGATTTGGCTCGATATAAATTATTTTTACTATCGGTGTCGATTAATTTATAGGCAAGCTCATATTTATTTTTAATGATGCTGTCATTGTCTGGCTTGTTGTAGCCGACTAATTGATAAAACTCAGCATCAGATGTTTCAGGCGAAATTAGTTTATTTATAATTTCGCTATCAATGGTTTTTTTCATGCTGCCAAAAGAAATGTAGATATCGTTTTCGCTGAAGTCTGATATTTTATTATTTCCGAAACTGATTTCAGAAATATAGTTTATGTTTTTTGATTTGATGGTTTGTGAAATAACTAATTTGACCAGGTTAATGTCAACCTCAGAGCCAATGTATAATTTGGCATGATCAAAGCCAATCGGTTTGCCATTAGATGGGCCAAATTTTCTTACTTTATGGATTGGTGCGCCGTTTAACAAAAGGCTTTTATAAAGCTCGTCGCCAGGATCAACGTGCTTTTCAATACTGATAAGCCTCACTGAGTTAAAGTTGTTTTGCACAACTTCATGTCCAGATATAAATTCCTGAATATATTCAGGACCAGGCCATTCAATATTTAGGTCTACCTCCTTTTCCCATATTTTATTATTATCCCAAGTAGATAGAATTATATTGATACTAGTAGTGCTAACCGACTTATTTCTTTGTAAATCTCTAGTTATCACTAGCTCGGTATTATTAATGCCGCCTCTTATGTTGTAAATAAAATTTCCTGGGCTAATGTCAGGAATGTGACCGTGTAGGTATGCTGAGCCATCGCCAGCATAAAAATAAGAAACATCAATGACCGCTTCATCGTATGTAACTTTATTTAATTTAATGTCAATAATGTGATTGGTTTTAAAATCTTCAGCCCGGGCGCTGCTAAGGCATAAAAGAATACTTAAAATGGTGATGAATATATTTCTTGTAAGCATTTATTAGATCCCTCGTTGTTTTTATGGAGAAGCGCAAGACTAAACCTTTAAGGCACAATATTTAAGAAAGGGAAAGGCAAGGAATCGGATTAACGCGATTCAGTAAATATATAGATGTAACCAACTCCGCACTCTCCCCAATAACCCTGTGCTATTTAATTTGCGAAGGTATTTTGGCGTTATAAGCACAGGTAATGCAAGTGGTTATTCGTGTCTGATCTTTTGTGTTATGAATTACTTCAATGTAATTCACTCTATGGGTTAGCGATAAAAGAGATGTTTGAATTTATTCCAGATAAATTTGTCGTGTCCGATGGATTTAGTGGCCAGGTTTTTGTGCGATAAAAGCTAATGGTTTAACACGGAGATTCCTGTACAGTCGCTGTCTCAACCGTTGGGCGCCATCCGCCCATACCAAGGAAACCGGTATCACTACTGGCCTGTATTGAGGTGGAAGCCAGGGTAAGCCAGAGGCTGATGGCAATCATACTTAATTTAAACATTGGAACATTACCTTTTATCGTATTTAGTATGTGAATACTGCAAATAACAGGCCAATAATCGCATGCGCAATATGAATCAGTAAGTTGTGGTCATATGTTCAATTAATTTATGTCTTTTAAGTGTAAAGTTTTGGAATAGAAATCGAGATATTTTACAGAGTAAAAAATATATTGAGATGAATGAGAATTATTCTTTTTTTGAAAAGGTTTTTGATTGAGCGTAAAACTAAGTTTTTGTCGCAATAACAAGGAAGATTGGATAATTTTTTTCGTTTTTGACGACTGTATGCGCGGTGTAAAAATGAATATCTTTGAAAGCGTTCTTTTTAAGTAAGGTTTTTAATTCGTAACGTTCAAAGCCCGAATGAAAAACGCCCGTTACATCGGCGGGATGAAAACTGCCATCCTCTTTATCGAGATCAGCCAGTGCGATCATTGCGCCGGATTTTAGGTGATCAGAAAATACTTGAATAAGCTTGGCCGTGTCTTCTACATGGTGCATGGCCATCGCACTCATAATTAGATCGAACTGAGTGGCTAGAGGCTTCTCTAAAATATCCTGACAGATAGCTTCAACCTTACTCTGTAATTCGGGTTTGGCGACCAGTTTATTCAGCATGGCTTCGGAGATATCAATGGCAACTATTTTATTTACATAAGGTGCGACGTGAGAACTGACCAGGCCGGTGCCGGCACCGAAATCCATCACTACCATCTGCTGGTTAAGAGGCGTGTGCTTCAATATGGTCGCGCCCACTGCGGATGAAAGCTGCTTGATCATTTCATCCTTGTCCCAGGTTTTGGCTTTTTCGTTAAAGTGGTCTGACATTAAAGGGTTCCGTGAATTAAGAGTTAGTCAGGTTAGAGCGCATTGCTTTTTTGTTGAAGGGCGGCTTCTTCTGCGTCGATTTCCTGCTGTTTTTTATATGCAGCGTCAAATTTCGAAACAGTAAAACCATTCATTCTATTTTTACCAAGAATAATAACGGGTACGCTTTTGCCACCGAGTGCTTTAAAGTCTCTTCTACCGGTGCTACTTTTTTCTACATCATAGGTGACATGAGGAATCCTGTTTTTAACGAAATAAGATTTGGCCTGCTTGCAGATGCCACACCAGCTGGCAGTATACATAACCACCTTACCTGTTTTCCCCAGCCGATCTTTCAGGGGTGTTATCTGTACAGAGGTGTAAGTGTTTATTTTTAACTCGACTTCTTCCGTCTTCTGATTTTGAGGAGGTGAGTCGGTAAAGTGTGCATTGCCGCGTTCATCGACCCATTTGTATATTCCGCTGTGGGCAGCAACACTGTAAAACGTGAGTGCGATGATTATTGACAGACATGAGAAAAATTTTTTCACCGATAAAAAATAGTTAATTATTTCCATAAATCGCCATCCCTCAGAAACGGACAAAAAGAACTGAATTGATTTGTAACACAGCGAGCTGTGGCATTCAAAGGTTTTGTTGACAGTGGTTTGCAAGCGCTGCAAGTTTGCTGTGGCAAGTGGTCTTGTCAGGGAAACCACGCTGGTCTCAAAAAACGAGGTCAAAGAGCGTGCTGTCTAAGTATAAGCAGTCGCAGCAGGTTAATCTTTCGGACAGCATTGTTCATAAGGCACTATGCCACTGCGCTGTTCATACCAGCCGCGTGTTCGATTGACCACATTGACCGCGATCAGCATCACCGGTACTTCAATTAAGACACCGACAACTGTCGCTAATGCTGCGCCCGATTCAAATCCAAAAAGTGCAATTGCGGTGGCGACCGCCAGTTCAAAAAAATTACTGGCACCAATTAATGCCGAAGGCCCGGCTACACAATGTGGCGAGCGAACCTGCCGATTGAGCAGATAGGCCAGTGCGGAATTGAAAAATACCTGAATCAAAATGGGCACTGACAGCAGCAGAATAATCAAAGGCTCGGCGATAATCTGCTTGCCCTGAAAACCGAACAGTAAAATCAGCGTGGCGAGTAAGGCGATCAGCGAAAACGGGTGTAGTCGTTGAATGGTTTTCTGCAGGCGTACACTGCCCTGCTCAGCTTTGAGTAATGCTGAACGCCATGTGGTGGCGATGATCAGTGGCACGACGATGTAGAGTAGTACTGACAGTAACAGCGTATCCCAGGGAACGATGATGGCAGAGAGGCCGAGCAATAAGGCGACGATGGGTGCGAAAGCAAACACCATGATGACGTCATTGAGGGCGACCTGTGACAGGGTGAAGTGCGGCTCGCCTCGCATCAAATGGCTCCAGACGAACACCATCGCGGTACAGGGTGCGGCGGCAAGAATGATGAGTCCGGCGATATAGGAATCGATTTGATCGGCAGGCAGATAATCACGAAACAGGTAGCCAATGAACAACCAGCCAAGCATAGCCATGGAAAAAGGTTTCACACCCCAGTTGACGAACAGGGTCACACCCACGCCGCGCCAGTGTTGGCCGACACCCTTGAGTGCTTTCAGGTCAATTTTGAGCAGCATTGGAATGATCATTAACCAGACCAGCACGGCGACTGGCAGGTTGATGTGGGCGATTTCTATCCGGCCGATCAGCTGGAACAGGTTCGGTAGCAGATCACCGAGAGTTATACCGGCGATGATACAGAGCGCGACCCATAAGGTGAGGTAGCGTTCGAACAAACTCATTTCACTGCTTTGGGTTTTCTTGCGCACCATATTATCGCTGCGTTTTTAAGCGTTCGAGTAGATTGGTCACGCGGAGTTTAATGTCGTCACGGCTGGCTCTGAACACCGCCATGATTTCATCTTCTGTGCCGGTCGCTTTGGCGGGATCACTCAGCGGCCAGTGTTCTTTTTGTATGTGAGTTGGCAGCACCGGGCAATGTTCATCGGCGTGGCCGCAAACGGTGACAAGATAATCGGCGGTAGCCAGCATCTCCTCAGTGAGTTTGGTGGATTCCTGATTGGAGATATCAACGCCTGCTTCCTGCATGACAGTAATGGCGCGCGGATTTTTGCCGTGGGCTTCGATTCCGGCAGATTGCACCTGAAGCCAGTCACCACCGAGTTGTCGCGCCCAGCCTTCGGCGATTTGTGAGCGGCAGGAATTACCGGTGCATAAAAATAGAAGATTCATAAAATTATTTCCTGTCTGAGGTAATCAGGCGCAGCAGGCCGAGCCAGGCCGGTTAGGCATTATGCTCAACACTGACAGATCGTGGCTAAAAGTTTTCTGGTTCGCCGCTTCAGTTGCCGTGGCTTCGATGATCGAATGTGCCCAGACTGGTAAATCGGGATGCAGCTGGTAATACACCCACTGGCCATGACGACGATCTATCACCAGACCTGCATCGCGCAACATGGCGAGGTGGCGGGAAACTTTGGGCTGGATGATGCCGAGTGCATACACCAGTTCGCAGACGCATAATTCGCCCTGATGTTTCATTAGCAGCAGGCTGCGCAGACGGGTGTCATCGGATAAAAGCTGGAAGAACTGATTGAGCGGAATGTTCATGGGAGAGAAATATACGTTTATTCGTATATATGGTCAAGCATATGTGGTTAAGGTTGATAGTAAAGAATGACAGGGAAATTGATGTTTAGAAATATCAGCAGTTTGTATAAGGCAGCAATAAAAATTAGCGTTTATGTGATTAAATAACCATTTTTCTGCCGCTGCCAATAAACTGAAAATAATGACTGATTCAAGCAAAAATTCTGCTGTCCTGCTCATCCATTGCCCGGATAAATCCGGTATCGTGGTGGCGATTACCGAATTCATCTACAAGAATGGTGGCAACATCATTTATCTCGATCAGCACGTGGATACCGAGCGCGGGGTGTTCTTCATGCGCGTGGAATGGGATCTGGATAACTTTGTCATTCAGCGCGACAAAATTGCCGAGTATTTTGAGACCCTGGTCGGTTCGCGTTACCAGATGACTTCGCAGCTGCATTTCGCCGACAGCAAGCCGCGCATGGCGCTGTTTGTTTCAAAAATGGCGCACTGTTTTTATGATCTGCTGGCGCGTTACGAATGCGGTGAGCTGAATGTTGAGATTCCACTGATCATCAGTAATCACACCGATTTGCAGGCAGCGTCCGAGCGACTGGGTATCGAGTACCACTGTATAGCGATTAATAAGGACAACAAGGAAGAACAGGAAGCCAGACAAAAGGCCCTGCTGGCGCAGCACGATATCGACTTTATTGTGCTGGCGCGTTACATGCAGGTGCTGAGCGACGACTTTGTCAAAGACTATCCGCAGCGGATTATCAACATCCACCACTCCTTCCTGCCCGCCTTCCCCGGCGGCCGCCCCTACCACAGCGCTTACGAGCGCGGTGTGAAAATTATCGGTGCGACCAGCCATTATGTCACCGCTGAACTGGATGCCGGTCCGATCATCGAACAGGATGTGGTGCACGTCAGTCACAAAGACACCGTCGAAGACATGGTGCGTATCGGCAGAGATTTAGAAAAGATCGTGCTGGCGCGCGCGGTGCGCCATCATGTGCACCACGATTTGCTGGTGTATGAAAACCGTACAGTGGTTTTTGAATAAAAGGAGTTCTCTGCGGCTATTCCGGGCTTCCTGCCCTCCACCCTTCGGGCCGCACTGCGTGCGTTCAAATTTGATCCGGTCAAATTTGTCTGCGGTAAAGCTTTTTATATCGTCTGGTAATAAAGATTCTGCGGGTGGTTCGCCTGCGCGAAGAAGAACCAGCGCTCTGCAATCAAACCGGCGTATTGAATAACAAAGGCCATGGCAAAGATGACAAAACTATTTGTGCTCATGCCGCTGCTTAAGATCAGAATCGGTAGTACAAAAACCAGCAGCGGGAAAATCCATTTAATGCTTTTAAACAGTGCTTCGGAAGCGTTGTGGAAGTATTCACGTGTATTGAATGAACCGGCCATGAAGCCGCGTGATTTCTGCTGAATTTTTGTGTGCCTGATGCCAATCGCGGAAGTCATGGTTGATTTCGGCTTGATGCGTGCGTTACGGATCAGTGAAGCAACACGGGTGATAAAAGCGATGGCGGTGAGAATGATGGCCCAGCCTGCATAAAAAGAAACCAGTTGTGTGCCTGCATAAGCAGCGAATACGGTTGCCAGGGTAAAACCGGAAGCTGAACCTAATAAAGTGTAATTCACCACGGTTAACGGTGTTGCCCACTCCTGCAAAAATTTGATGCAGGCGTAAATCATGGCGGTGCATAAAAATAAAAGGAACGCCAGGCCGGTCGCCAGAAAACCAACCAGTAAAGTTAAAGTCACAACGAAGACGTCGCTGATGGTGAATAACACAGGGTTAAAACCGATGAAATGAGTGAGCCCATAAATAAAAGTCATGGCCATAAATGAAGGCAGCACAATGACTTCACGCGAAAGCCAGGATGTTTTCCATTTTGCCGCAGAACGCCAGGCACGTTCCGGATGGCCGAGATGGAAGAACGAGGCCAGTAAACCCAGAGCCAGAAAGATTAAAGCTAACAAGCTGCCGTAGCCATAAAATGTGTGCGAGTCCTGCACCGGCACCAGGTTAAAAACAGAATATAACTGGCCGGTGTACAAAGCCAGGAACAAGCCCTGACCGGCACCGATTAAGGTAGTGAGAAAAATAACTGAAAAAGCAGGATGCATAATTATGTCCGAATATAAAAGTTTGTTATCGCCTTTTTAAACTACCAGCTCATGATGTCATCGAGTGTCTGTTCATCGCTGTCCGGCATCGGTAACTGACGTTCCTTGTTCAACGGATTATCGACGCGGGTTAATTCGTCTTTGTGAATCGTCATCTTGGTCTTACGACGTGGCAGATAATGATTCGCCGGTTTAGTGCCCCACTCCGGCATCAATTGATAACCACCATTTTCACGGATGGTGATAGACACATTTGAATCAGGATCTTTCACGTCACCGAATAAACGTGCGCTGGTTGGGCAGGCTAAAACGCAGGCAGGTTTGCGCTCGGATTCCGGCAAGGTCTGATCGTAAATGCGATCAACACAGAGGGTGCATTTTTTCATCACCTTCTGGCTTTCATCGAGTTCGCGCGCACCGTAAGGACAGGCCCATGAACAATATTTACAGCCGATACATTTGTCGTAATCAACCAAAACAATGCCGTCTTCTTCGCGTTTGTAACTGGCGCCGGTTGGGCAGACTGGAACACAGGGCGGTTCTTCACAGTGCAAACAGCTCTTGGGAAAATGAACTGTTTCAGTTTTCGGGTAAGTGCCAATCTCAAATGTTTGCACGCGATTGAAGAACGTGCCGGTTGGATCTTCTTCGTAAGGATTAAAATCCGACATTGAACCGGCGGTGCCGGAGGTATTCCACTCCTTGCAGCTGGTGACGCAGGCGTGACAGCCAACACAAACGTTAAGATCGATGACGAGTGCGAGTTGTTTCATTTTTTCGTCCTCTTGCCGGCAAAATATCTCAACCAGTGTGAGCCGAATTTTTTCGAACCGGGTGCAGTCGGTATGGTGTCAAACTGCGGGCTGGTGATATGCGGTTCATCAGCGGCGGCGGGATAAATTCTTACGCGCACATCGTACCAGCCAGCCTGGCCGGTGACCGGGTCGGAGTTGGAAAGATGGTCACCGTCTTTATGCGCCGGCAGTTCTTCGCTGATTAAATGATTCAGCAAAAAGCCTTTTTTCGATTCGTTGGCCTTGCCGCTGAGACCCCAGGCACCGGAGGCCTTGCCGATGGCATTCCAGGTCCAGACCGTGCCCGGTTCAACCGATTCGGAATAACGGCACATGCAACGCACCTTGCCGTGCATCGATTCGATCCACATCCAGGCGCCGTCTTCAATGTTGGCCGCGCGCGCGGTTTTTGAATTGACGTGCAGATAATTGTGCGCGTGAATCTGACGCAGCCATGCGTTTTGCGAATCCCATGAATGGTACATCGCCATCGGTCGCTGCGTGATCGCGTTCAACGGATATTTATGCAGATCGGTGAGCTGTGATTCCAGCGGATCGGAATAAAATGGCAGCGGATCAAAATGGGTTTCGATGCGCGCACGCAAATGATCGGGCGGCTGTTTGCCATCTGACCTGCCCTGCGCTGCGGAACGAAATTTCTGCAGCACTTCAGAATAAATATGAATGTTGATCGGCTCGGCATAACGGGTCAGGCTGTGGCGCTTGGCCCACTCCAGATAACCCTGATTCCAGTTGCGCATGTACTGGTACGATTTTGGCAGCTCGTGGTGATAAACACAGTTGTTCTTTTCGTACATTTCCCACTGATTAGGATTGGGCTCGCCCTTCATGAATTTTTCGCCGCCCTTGCCGCGCCAGCCTGAAAGGAAACCAATGCCGGAATCGGGCGCGGTTTCATAATTGACCACGAAGTCGGGATAGTCGCGGAACTTGCGTGTGCCGTTTTCATTAACAAAGGCGGGCAGTTTCAAACGCGAGCCGAGTTCGATCAGCACTTCCTGGAAAGGTTTGCATTCGCCGGTCGGTGGCAATACCGGAATGCGCACCGAATCGACCGGGCCTTCGAATTCGGAAATTGGACGATCCAGCATCGACATCACATCGTGGCGTTCGAGGTAAGTGGTATCCGGCAACACCAGGTCGGCAAACGCGACGGTTTCTGACTGGAAGGCATCACAGACCACGAGGAATGGGATTTTGTATTCGCCATCGGCATCCTTGTCGTTGAGCATCTGGCGAACCTGCTCGGTATTCATGGTCGAGTTCCACGCCATGTTCGACATAAAAATCAGCAGCGTGTCGATTTTGTACGGGTCACCGCGCCAGGCATTGGTGATGGCGTTGTGCATCAGGCCGTGCACGGACAGAGGGTGTTCCCAGGAAAAAGCCTTGTCGATACGAATCGGGCCACCGTGTTCATCGACGAACAGATCGTCCGGGTCGGCGGGCCAGCCCAGCGGCATGCCATTCAAAGGCGTGTTCGGCTGTACGTCATCCCAGCTGGTGCCGGTTTTGGCACAAGGTGGAATCGGGCGCGGGAACGGCGCTTTGTGGCGGAAACCACCAGGACGGTCAATTGTACCCAGAATACTCATTAAGATCGACATGGCACGAATGGTCTGGAAACCGTTCGAGTGTGCTGCCAGTCCGCGCATGGCGTGGAAAGCGACCGGATTGCCGGTGACGCGGTCGTGTTCCTTACCCCAGGCATCGGTCCAGGCAATCGGCAGTTCAATTTTTTCATCACGGGCGGTAATGCCCATTTCGTGGGCTAAACGCTTAATGGTTTCAGCAGGAATGCCGGTAATGCCTGCAGCCCAGTCGGCGGTGTAGTTTTTAACACGATCAACCAGCAGCTGGAATGCCGGTTTAACCGGGGTGCCATCGTCGAGTTTGAACTCACCCAGCAGATAAGGATCGACACCTTCGGTGTGCATCGAAATGGGTTTGTTGAGATCACGATCCCACCATAATTTGTTTTGCGCGTCGAAACAGCCCTCTTCCTTGGGCACTTCAAAGCGAACAAACATGCCGTATTCAGTGGATTTTTCATCCATATTGACCAGCTCGGCCGCATTGGTCTGGTTGATGACAAAATCACGGTCGTACAGGCCCTGCTTGATAATTTCGTTAGTCAGGGCCAGGAACAGAGCGCCGTCGGTGCCGGGCTTGATCGGAATCCACTCATCGGCAATCGCAGCGTAACCGCTACGCACCGGGTTGATGGCGATAAAACGACCGCCGTTGCGCTTGAATTTTGACAGCGCAATTTTCATCGGGTTGGAATGGTGGTCTTCCGCAGTGCCGATCATGACGAACAGTTTGGCGCGGTCGAGGTCGGGGCCGCCGAACTCCCAGAAAGAGCCGCCGATGGTGTAGATCATGCCGGCCGCCATGTTCACCGAGCATAAACCGCCGTGCGCGGCATAGTTGGGGGTGCCGTACTGCTTGGAAAACAGGCCGGTCAGGGCCTGCATCTGGTCGCGGCCGGTAAACAGCGCGAATTTTTTGGGATCGGTAGCGCGGATGTGAGCTAGACGCTCTTCCAGGATGGCATAGGCCTGGTCCCAGCTGATTTCTTCGAATTCGTTGTCACCACGGTCTGAGCCAGCCTTGCGTAGCAGTGGTTTGGTCAGGCGGCCGGGTGAATACTGCTTCATGATGCCGGAAGCGCCCTTGGCGCAGATCACGCCCTTGTTCAGCGGGTGATCGGGGTTGCCCTGAATATAACGAACTTCACCGTCGCGCACCGTAACGCGGATGCCACAACGGCAGGCGCACATATAGCAGGTGGTATTTTTAACCTCGATCAGGCTGTTGTCGTCAACGGTGGTCGAAAGCGGGTCATGCAAGGGTGAAGACATAAAATTCCTGTTTATAAAGCCAAGCCGGCCAATTTAGCCGAAAAATCGATGAAAAGGCCAATTAGTAATATTGTAGGCCATATAAATAAATTAATGATTGCTAATATTGTTAGCATTTAGCGTACGCTGGTAATGGATGATGAAAAGGCTTGAAATGAAAAAGTTTATGGAAACGCGCATCTGAAAAACAGCAACTTAATGTGTGTATAAGGCCACGATAGTTAGTCGTTGAAGCTGCAGATTTGCTTTATAATTCGCCGTTCTTGAGAATTGAACATTTTTTGACCAGTTGGTGACTAAGTAACACGATGTTTTATACAGAATCCTTTGATGTGATTGTGATTGGTGGCGGCCATGCCGGTACCGAGGCTGCGCTGGCGGCTGCACGCATGGGGGTGAAAACATTATTGCTGACCCACAATGTTGAGACGCTGGGGCAGATGAGCTGCAATCCGGCGATCGGCGGCATCGGTAAAGGTCATCTGGTCAAAGAAATTGATGCTCTCGGCGGCATTATGGCGAAGGCAGCGGATAAAGGCGGCATTCAGTTCCGCGTGCTCAATAGCCGCAAAGGCCCGGCGGTGCGTGCTACCCGCGCACAGGCGGATCGCGTTTTGTATAAAGCGGCGGTACGTGAGGCACTGGAAAATCAGCCCAATCTTTCGATTTTTCAGCAGGCGGTGGATGACTTAATCGTTGAAAACGTCGGTGGTGCTGAGCGTGTGACCGGCGTGGTCACCCAGATGGGCCTGAAATTTAGCACCAAAGCGGTGGTGTTGACGGCGGGTACATTCCTCGGTGGCAAGATCCATATTGGCGAGTCGAATTACTCGGGTGGTCGCGCCGGCGATCCGCCCTCGATTGCCCTGTCTGAGCGTTTGCGTGACCTGCCCTTTCGCGTTGGCCGTCTGAAAACCGGCACGCCGCCGCGCATTGATAGCCGTAGTATCGATTATTCAGATCTGCTGGCGCAGCCGGGTGATGACCCGGTGCCGGTATTTTCGCTGACCGGCAGCGTTAATGATCATCCCCGGCAGGTGAGCTGCCACATTACTCATACGAATGAGCAAACCCACGAGATTATTCGTGCCGGGCTGCACCGCTCACCCATGTACAGCGGCGTTATAGAAGGTATCGGCCCGCGCTACTGCCCTTCTATCGAAGACAAGGTGGTGCGCTTTGCAGATAAGAATTCACACCAGATTTTTATCGAGCCGGAAGGCCTGACTACCAACGAAATCTATCCCAACGGTATTTCTACCAGCCTGCCCTTCGATATGCAGCTGGCGCTGGTGCGGTCGATGAAAGGTTTTGAAAATGCGCATATCACCCGCCCCGGTTACGCCATCGAATATGACTTTTTCGATCCACGAGACCTGAAAGCGACGCTGGAAACCAAATTTATCAACGGCCTGTTTTTCGCCGGACAGATTAACGGCACTACTGGCTATGAAGAAGCGGCCGCACAGGGTTTGCTTGCCGCCATTAATGCCGCGCGCCAGGTTCAGGGTAAAGATCCGTGGTCGCCGCGCCGCGATGAGGCTTATATCGGTGTGCTGGTTGATGACCTGATTACCCGCGGCACGATGGAGCCGTACCGGATGTTTACCAGTCGTGCGGAATACCGCCTGATCTTGCGTGAAGACAATGCCGATCTGCGTTTAACCCCGGTGGCGCATGAAATGGGGTTGATCGACGATAAGTATTGGAGCGTATTTTGCGGTAAACGTGAAGCTATTGAGCGCGAACAGCAGCGATTGGCGTCAAGAGTGATTCAGCCTACGTCTGAGGAAGGCATTGAGCTGGCTAAATTGACCGGCAAGCCTTTTAGCCGTGACTATAAAGCCGCTGATTTACTGAGAAGGCCAGAAATTGACTACGCCAGTCTGGTGGCTGTGATAGGAAAAGCTGAGCTAAATGACGATATCATTCACGAACAAGCTGATAAAATTATCGAACAGGTAGAAATTCAAGCTAAATATGAGGGTTATCTGGTGCGCCAGCAATCCGAAATCAACAAAACCCTGAAGCATGAAGAAACACGTATTCCTGAAGTGATCAATTATAAGGATGTACGCGGCTTATCAACCGAAATTTGTCTGAAGTTGAGCGACCAGAGACCGGAAACTATCGGTCAGGCGGGGCGCATACCGGGTATGACGCCCGCGGCGATTTCGTTATTGATGGTTCACCTTAAAAAGAATAAGGCGCAATGAGCGCCCTGCCCCTGTGAATTCTTCTCTTTTAAGTCAACTTGAAGTCGGCATTAAAAAAATGGGGCTGGATTTGCCTGAGTCTGTACCCGTACGTCTGATTGAGTATCTGGAGCTGCTGGTTAAGTGGAATAAAGCTTATAATTTGACGGCGGTGCGCAACCCTGTCGAAATGATCAGCAAGCATCTGCTCGATAGTCTGGCTGTATTGCCTTATATCGGTGACGGCCTGATTGTAGATGTCGGTAGTGGCGCGGGTTTGCCGGGTATCCCGCTCGCTCTCGCCTGTCCACAGACACGTTTTGTGCTGCTCGACAGTAATGGCAAGAAAACCAGTTTTCTCATCCAGGCAAAAAGGCTTTTGAAGCTGGATAACGTTGAAGTGGTGAATCAGCGTGTCGAAGACTACCGGCCTGAGCTATACTTTGACGCTGTCATTGCTCGCGCTTATGCCGATACACGTCTTATTTTGAAATCAACGGCACATTTGCATCAGCCGGAGACGCGGATTTTGGTGATGCAGGGCAAGCTGGATGAGGCAATTAACGATCCAGCTTATATTTTAAAGCAGGCTCATACATTAGATGTATATGGACTGGATGCTGAAAGGCATCTATTGGAAATAATAAAGGCGAAATCTCAATTATGACGCGAGTATTATCACTGGCAAATCAGAAAGGCGGCGTAGGCAAAACTACGACCAGCGTTAATCTTGCGGCATCACTGGCGGCGACCAAGCGTAAGGTGCTGCTGATCGATCTCGATCCACAGGGCAATGCCACCATGGGTGTAGGCGTTGATAAACACGAGTTAAAAGAAACGTTTTGCGATGTGTTGCTGTCCGGCCTGGATGCGCGCAGTTGTGTGCATCATCTTGAAACTATTGGTATCGATTTGTTGCCGGCTAATGCTGATTTAACTGCTGCCGAAGTCGAGCTAATGCGCAGTGACAATGCGCAGAACCGCATGAAAGACGCGATTGATTTAATTAAAGAAGATTACGAATACGTGTTGATTGATTGTCCGCCGGCTTTGAATATGCTGACCCTGAATGCATTGGTCGCTTCGGATGGTGTAATTATTCCTATGCAGTGTGAGTATTATGCGCTGGAAGGTTTGAGTCAGCTGATGGATACAATCAACCAGGTCAGGGCATCGGTGAACCCAAATTTAGAAGTTGAAGGTTTGTTGAGAACCATGTTTGATCCACGAAATATGCTGGCTAAAGATGTCTCAAATCAGCTTATCGAGCACTTTGGTGACAAGGTGTATCGCACCATAGTGCCCCGCAATGTGCGTTTGGCTGAGGCGCCCAGTTATGGTTTGCCTGCATTGCTGTATGAAAAAACCTCGAGTGGAGCATTGGCTTATCTGGCACTGGCAGGTGAGATGTTGCGTCGGAAAAGTCCAGGTATGATGGCTAGAGCTGCCTCATAATTTTTAAGACTACAAAATATTTAAGAGATTATGGCAACAAAGAAAAGAGGATTAGGTCGAGGTCTGAATGCGCTACTCGGCGGTAGTGAAACCGTTGAAGCGATGGTGACGCCACAACGAGGTGATGAGCTAAAAGATGTTGATGTTGATTTAATACAGCGCGGCCCATGGCAGCCACGAACCCATTTTGATGAAGAGGCCTTACAGGAGCTGGCGGATTCAATCAGTACTCAGGGCGTGGTGCAGCCAATAGTATTGAGAGTTGCGGCAGGCGGTCGCTATGAAATCGTTGCCGGTGAGCGTCGCTGGCGTGCTTCACAGTTGGCAGGACTGGATAAAGTACCAGCCGTCATTAAGCATTTTGATGATCAAACAGCGGCTGCGGTATCGTTGATCGAGAATATTCAGCGTGAAAATTTGAATCCGCTGGAAGAGTCTACCGCCTTGTTGCGGCTGATGAATGATTTTGAAATGACGCATCAGGAAATCGCCGACAGTGTAGGACGTTCCAGGGCGTCGGTCAGTAATTTGCTGCGTCTGCAGGATTTAAATGCTGATGTAAAAGAGCTGTTGAGTTGCCGTGATATAGAAATGGGGCATGCGCGTGCTTTATTAGGCATTACCGGTAATGCCCAGAGTACGCTGGCTCGTCAGGTGGCAAAAAAGGGCTTGTCGGTGCGTGAAACCGAACAGCTGGTGCGCCGGGCGTTGAATCCCGCGGTTAAGCCTAAGCCAGTGAGAAAAGATCCGGATATTAGCAAGCTGGAAACAGATCTTTCCGAATGTCTGGGTGCGTCCGTTCATATCAAGCAAAAAGCGAAGGGTAAGGGCGCTATTGAGATTAGTTATAACAGTCTTGATGAGCTGGAAGGTATATTGGCGAAAATACAGTAAGACCCATGGTAACAATGGTTTTGCTGCTGAGAAGAGGGCGAGAAACCATTATTAGTCATGGGTTTATTAGCAAATGGTTATCTTGACTTGGGTAGACACAGTCTATAGAATTTGCGCGCTCAGTTGTCTGCGCGTTTTGTATTTTGCATGCAGCCTATTTTAGTGATCAAGTAGATTATCGTGAATTGACGTATTTGGGACGCATCACTTGCAGAAAGATCCGTTAAATCGAGTACTTGGTTACGTAGTGCCACAATTGATATTGACAGTTGTAGTGTCAGCAGCTTTGATATTTGTTAGCGTGACGGCGGCTTATTCGGCATTAGTCGGTGGCCTGATTGCAATCGTTGCAAGTACGTGGTTTGCCTTGAAAGTGTTTACTGCGCGACGAAGCATTGAGCCGGCAGTAGAGCTTCGATCTTTCTACTGGGCCGAAATTAACAAAATTGTTTTAACAGGTGCGATGTTTGTTGCAGTATTTGTACTCATTAAGCCTGTAAATGGGGCGGCCTTGTTGGCTGTTTATTTTTTTGTGTATATAACGCCGGCGGTTGTTGATGTACTTAAGCAGCCAAAAAGACGGCGCGAGACTAAAGAGAGTTAACGATGTCGGGTGATACCCAGCAGACTGCTGCAGAATATATAAAGCACCACTTGCAGAACATGACTTATGGAAAGTTTCCAGATGGTCATTGGGGTCTTGCACATGATGCGGCAGAAGCAAAAGCTATGGGTTTCATGGCTATTCACGTTGACACCATGTTCTGGTCGATTTTTCTGGGCGCATTATTCCTTTTCCTGTTCAAAAAAGTAGCTAATACGGCTACCGCTGGTGTGCCCGGTGGTATGCAGAACTTTGTTGAGATGATTGTTGAGTTTGTAGATTCAAGCGTCAAAGGCACTTTTAGCGGACGTAACCCCTATGTTGCGCCCATGGCATTGACCATATTTGTCTGGGTATTTCTGATTAACTTCATGGATTTGATGCCGGTTGACTGGCTGCCGGGTGTGGCTGGCTGGATTGGTCATAATCTGTTTGGTATGGATCCTCACCATGTTTACTTCAAGGTGGTGCCTTCGACTGATCCGAATGCTACTTTTGGCATGGCCCTGGCAGTATTCATGCTGACTCTGTATTACAGCTTTAAGCAGAAAGGCATGATTGGTTTTGTTGGCGAATTAACCCTGCATCCTTTCAGTTCGGATAATAAAGTGCTTCAGCTGGTCTTTATCCCGATTAACTTTGTATTAGAGTTTGTGGCTTTATTGGCCAAGCCTTTATCGTTATCATTGCGACTTTACGGCAACATGTTTGCGGGTGAAATGATTTTTATCCTGATCGCACTGATGTATGGTGGCGGTTGGCTGGTAGGTGCTTTTGGTGGTTTCCTACAATTAGGCTGGGCAATTTTCCATATCCTGATTATTACTTTACAGGCGTATATTTTCATGACGCTAACTATTGTGTACATGGATCTGGCTTATCAGACCAACGAAGATCATTAACAGATTTTTTAATTAAAGAATTTAATTTTACTAGGAGAATGCAATGACTGAAGTTACTGCAATGTTGTATATCGCAGGTGCCATCATGATGGGTCTGGGTGCACTGGGTGCCGCTATTGGTATTGGTGTGTTAGGTGGTCGTTTTCTGGAAGGTGCTGCACGTCAGCCTGAACTGATTCCATTATTACGCGGACAGTTCTTCCTGATGATGGGTCTGACTGACGCGGTTCCGATGATCGCTGTTGGTGTGGCGTTCTACGTTATCTTCGCTGTTGCTGGCGCATAAGTTCAAGCTAACACACGGTACTAGCGTATGAATATTAATTTAACGCTGATTGGTCAGTCGATCACTTTTGCGATTTTCGTATGGTTTTGTTATGCCTACGTATGGCCGCCATTGGTGAATGCGCTTGCTGAACGCAAAAAGCAAATTTCCGAAGGTCTAGCCGCTGCAGAGCGTGGCCAGCATGAGCAGGAATTGGCTGAAAAGAAAGCAGCAGAGCATTTGAAAGAAGCTAAAGGTCAGGCCTCAGAAATTATCGTGCAGGCACAGAAACGTGCTTCCGAGATAGTTGATGAGGCAAAAGATGATGCCAGATCAGAAGCTGAACGAATTAAAGTCGGTGCAGAAGCGGAGATCAAGCAGGAAATAAATCGCGCTCGTGAGCATCTTCGTCAGCAAGTGGCTGTTCTGGCCATTGCTGGTGCAGAAAAGATTCTCAAGAAGGAAGTGAATGCTGAGGCGCATGCGCAGACTTTGAACGCATTGGCTGAGCAGCTTTAGGCGACAGATCATGGCAGATTACACCACTTTAGCGCGTCCCTATGCACGAGCCGTTTATCATCAGGCTATTGAAACTTCAGCATTAAGTAGCTGGAGTGATGCGCTGGCGTTGTTGGCTGCTGTTGTTAATGACGCAGGAATGCTGAGCTTGTTGAGTAAGCCGCAAATCGGTGGCGAACAACAGGCTGAGCTGATGTTGAAAGTGACAGCGGACAAACTCAACGTACAACAGCAAAATCTGGTAAAGCTGATGGCTGAAAATGGCCGTTTAAAAGTTTTACCAGAGGTAGCTGAGCAGTTCGAAATTTACCGTGCAAAAGCAGAAGGTAAAATTGAGGCTGAAGTTAAATCTGCTTTCCCGCTTTCAAAGGAGCAGGAAGAGAGCATTACCAATACGCTTAAAGCCAAATTGGGCTGTGAAGTGACTATCACTACCGTCATCGATGAGTCATTGATTGGTGGTGTGGTTATCAAGGCCGGAGATACTATTATCGATGGCTCAATGAAATCCCAGCTAGAGTCGCTGGCGCTAACATTGAGTCGTTAAGAGGAAAAAGAAATGCAGCTGAATCCATCAGAAATCAGTGAACTGATTAAATCAAGAATCGAAAGTTTTGATTCTTCCGTAGAAGCTCGTACCGAAGGTACCGTGGTTAGTTTGAATGACGGTATTTTACGTATTCACGGCCTGGCTGATGCCATGCAGGGTGAAATGATCGAGCTACCTGGCGATACCTATGCCATGGCTTTGAATCTGGAGCGCGATTCAGTTGGCGCCGTGGTGCTTGGTTCTTATGGCCATTTGTCAGAAGGCGATACCGCTAAATGTACAGGTCGTATTCTTGAAGTACCTATCGGTAATGGTCTTCTGGGTCGTGTGGTTGATGCGCTGGGTAATCCCATTGATGGTAAAGGCCCAATTGATTCAAATGAAACTGCTCCGATTGAAAAAATCGCACCCGGTGTAATTGAACGTAAATCAGTGGATCAACCGGTACAAACTGGTCTGAAATCAATCGACGCGATGGTGCCAGTTGGACGTGGTCAGCGTGAGCTGATTATTGGTGACCGCCAGACAGGTAAAACGGCAGTGGCGATTGATGCGATTATCAATCAGGCGAACACCGGCGTTAAATGTATTTATGTGGCAGTTGGTCAGAAGGCATCGACTGTTGCAAACATCGTGCGCAAACTGGAAGAGCATGGCGCGATGGAGCACACCATTATTGTTGCCGCAAGTGCTGCTGAATCGGCTGCCATGCAGTACATTGCGCCTTACTCAGGCTGCACCATGGGTGAATACTTCCGTGACCGCGGTCAGGATGCATTGATCGTATTTGACGACTTGACCAAACAGGCGTGGGCGTATCGTCAGGTTTCATTGTTGCTGCGTCGTCCACCAGGACGTGAAGCTTATCCCGGTGACGTTTTCTATTTGCATTCACGTCTGCTTGAGCGTGCTTCACGCGTTAGTGCTGACTACGTAGAAAAATTTACCAATGGTGAAGTGAAAGGTCAGACTGGTTCATTAACAGCACTGCCTATTATTGAAACTCAGGATGGTGACGTTTCTGCATTCGTACCAACCAACGTAATTTCGATTACTGATGGCCAGATCTTCCTGGAATCAGACTTGTTTAACGCCGGTATTCGTCCAGCGATTAATGCAGGTTTATCTGTATCTCGCGTGGGTGGTTCAGCACAAACCAGTATCATTAAAAAACTGGGCGGTGGTGTTCGTCTGGCATTGGCGCAGTACCGTGAATTGGCCGCTTTTGCGCAGTTTGCTTCAGACCTGGACGAAACAACACGTGCACAGTTGTCACGTGGTGAGCGCGTCACTGAGTTGATGAAACAGGCTCAGTACTCACCGATGTCAGTTGCAGAAATGGCGTTGTCATTGTTTATGGCTAATGAAGGTTACATGGATGATGTGCCTGTTAAGAAAATTGTTGATTTCGAAGCCGCTATGATTGCGCACGTGAAGAGTAACAATGCAGACCTGCTGGCAAAGATCAATGAAACCGGTGCATACAATGATGAGATTGTGGCCGGCATGCGCGCAGCGTTGGATGACTTTAAAGCGAAGAGCGCATTTTAGGATCTGCGGTTAAACAGAGATAACAGGTAGATAAATGGCAGGTGCAAAAGAAATTCGCAATAAGATCGGCAGCGTAAAAAATACGCAAAAGATCACAAAGGCGATGGAAATGGTTGCGGCAAGCAAGATGCGCAAGGCACAGGATCGCATGCGCGCAGCCAGGCCATATGCAGAAAAAATTAATAATGTTCTAGCGCATTTGGCGCAGGCGCATCCAGAGTATAAGCACCCCTATCTGAGCGAACGTGAAGAAGTAAAACGCGTTGGTTATATTGTGGTAACCACTGATCGTGGTTTATGTGGCGGTTTAAATACTAATATATTCAAAACGGCTGTCAGTGAAATGGCGGCATGGGATGCGAAGGGCGTTGAAGTTGACGTCTGTGCGATTGGTAAAAAAGCCATTGGTTTTTTCAGTCGCTTCAAGGCCAAAGTGGTTGCCGAAGCGAGTAACCTGGGTGACACGCCAAGCATGGATACACTGATCGGTGCAGTTAAGGTGATGCTCGATGCGTATGATGAAGGCAAGATTGATCGCCTGTTCCTGGTTTCTAACGATTTTGTAAATACCATGACGCAAGCGCCAAACAACCATCAATTGATTCCTGTTAAAGGCATGATGGATAAAGAACTGACTCATCACTGGGATTACATCTATGAGCCAGAGTCAAAGCCAATTATTGATGGTCTGATGTTCCGCTTTATCGAGTCTCAGGTTTATCGTGCAGTAGTCGAAAATATTGCTTGTGAAATGTCTGCCAGAATGATGGCGATGAAGAGCGCGACCGATAATGCTGGCGATATTATTAAAGAGCTACAAACCATATACAACAAAGCAAGACAGGCTGCGATTACTCAGGAAATTTCCGAGATCGTCAGCGGCGCGGCCGCAGTTTAATTAAGACGTTTATATACTTAGCCGCAGTCTTTTACAGAATTTAAATATTAGTAATGAGGATACAATCATGAGTACCGGAAGCGTAGTTGAAATTATCGGCGCGGTTGTCGACGTCGAATTTCCACGGGACTCCATTCCAAAAGTCTACGATGCTCTAAAGCTGGATGAAACCGGCTTGACGATGGAAGTGCAGTCACAGTTGGGTGATGGTGTAGTAAGAGCTATTGCCATGGGTGCAACCGAAGGTTTGCGTCGTGGAATGGCGGTGAGAAATACCGGTGATGCGATTAGAGTGCCAGTGGGTCAAAAAACACTGGGTCGTATTATGAACGTATTGGGTGAGCCCATCGACAATCAGGGTGACATCGGCAATGAATCAACTATGCCTATTCACCGTGCGCCACCAAAATTTGAAGAACAAAGTGCGGCCACAGAAATTCTGGAAACAGGCGTTAAGGTCATCGACCTGGTTATGCCGATCTCCAAGGGCGGTAAGATTGGTCTGTTCGGTGGTGCGGGTGTAGGTAAAACCGTAACCCTGATGGAGCTGATTCGTAACATCGCGGTTGAGCATAGTGGTTTCTCTGTATTCGCAGGTGTAGGTGAGCGTACTCGTGAGGGTAACGACTTCTACTACGAAATGCAGGAAGGCGGCGTACTCGATAAAGTAGCACTGGTTTATGGTCAGATGAATGAGCCACCGGGAAACAGACTGCGTGTTGCGCTGACTGGTTTGACCATGGCTGAGTATTTCCGTGATGAAGGCCGCGACGTTTTGATGTTCGTGGATAACATCTATCGTTACACACTGGCCGGAACCGAAGTATCTGCGCTGCTGGGTCGTATGCCTTCAGCGGTAGGTTACCAGCCAACACTGGCGGAAGAAATGGGTGTGCTGCAGGAGCGTATTACTTCAACCAAAACTGGTTCGATTACTTCATTCCAGGCGGTATACGTACCTGCGGATGACTTGACTGACCCGTCACCAGCGACCACTTTCGCGCATCTGGATGCGACTCTGGTATTGTCTCGCCAGGTTGCTGAGCTGGGTATTTACCCTGCGGTGGATCCACTCGACTCGACCTCGCGTATGCTGGATCCGCATGTCGTTGGTAACGAGCATTACAACATTGCGCGTGGAGTCCAGGGTATTCTGCAGCGTTATAAAGAACTGAAAGACATTATTGCGATTCTGGGTATGGATGAATTATCTGATGAAGATAAGCTGGCCGTATCACGCGCTCGTAAAATTCAACGATTCCTGTCACAGCCATTTTTCGTTGCTGAAGTCTTCACCGGCTCACCGGGCAAGTATGTAACGCTGAAAGACAACCTTGCTGCATTCAAATCAATTTTGGATGGTGAGCATGATGCTCTGCCTGAGCAGGCGTTCTACATGGTTGGCGGTATCGATGAAGTGATCGAAAAAGCCAAAGGAATGAAATAGCCGCGAGCCGGGGCCCTAGATTATGGCAATGACCATGCATGTTGATATCGTAAGCGCCGAAGTTGAAATATACTCCGGTACTATCACTGAGCTTTATGCGCCAGCAGAAATGGGTGAGGTGGGTATTATGCCCAGACATGCCCCGTTGCTGACCAAAATGAAGCCAGGTGAAGTACGGATAGTTGATCAACAAGGTGAAGTACAATCATTTTTCGTCAATGGTGGCATTCTTGAGGTTCAGCCTCACATCGTTACTATTCTTTCTGATACCGCGATGCGTGCTGCTGACCTTGATGAAGCAGCGGCGATGGAAGTTAAGGCGAAAGCTGAGGCTGCCATGGCAGATAAGAAAACAGATTATGATTATGCGCGTGCTAAAGCTGAGCTGATTGAAGCGGTTGCTCAGATTGAGACTATTAACAGGTTAAGGAAGAGAAAATAAGTAGTCTGGCAGAAACTAAGTGGTGAATCAGCTAAACTAAAAAGGTCGGTTAATATACCGGCCTTTTTTTATGCATAATGTAAAGCATTTATAAACATGGTAGATATAGTATGAATTTGTCAGTCATTATTCTTGCAGCAGGACAGGGCACAAGAATGAAATCATCATTACCCAAGGTGATGCATCGTATTGCGGGTATACCTATGTTGGAACACGTCTATCGACGAAGTCTGGAACTGGGTGCTGATGATATTCATGTGGTTTACGGTCATGGTGGTGAGCATTTGCGTGAAACTTGCTCGGATTTTGATGTTGATTGGGTATTGCAACAGGCTCAGCTGGGTACTGCGCATGCCGTGCAACAAGCTAGTCCAAAAATAAATTCAGAATCAACTGTACTGGTTTTGTACGGTGACGTGCCACTGATTAAAACAGAAACATTGAGAGCACTGATCGAAAAAGTCAGTGATAATAATATCGCCCTGCTGACAGTGGATCTGGATGAGCCAGCAGGTTATGGTCGAATAGTTAGAGATAATGGCAAAGTGATCAGCATCGTTGAGCATAAGGATGCTAGCGAAGATCAAAGACAGATAAAGGAAGTGAATACCGGCATTCTTGCAATGCGCGCAGGTTATTTAAATGAATGCCTGAGTAAAATTGATAATAATAATTCACAGGGTGAATATTATTTAACAGACATAATTGCACTGGCGGTGGCAGATGGAAATGCAGTTTTCACAGCACAACCTGAGAATAGCTATGAAGTGGAAGGTGTGAATGATAGAAAGCAACTGGCCAGGCTGGAAAGAATTCATCAGTGCGAGATGGTAGAAAAAATAATGTTGCAGGGTGTTACTGTGGCAGATCCTGCACGAGTAGATATTCGCGGTGAGATAAAAATAGGTAAAGATTCATTTATTGATATCAACACTATTTTTGAAGGCAATGTAGAGATTGGCTGCAATGTTGTGATTGGTGCAGGTTGTGTCATCAGTAACTGCAAGATTGGCGATGGCTGCAATATCAAACCATATTCAGTAGTTGAAAGTGCGGTTATAGAAAAAAATGTGGATGTTGGACCGTTTGCGCGCTTGAGGCCCGGCACGCATTTATTGGATAACAGTAAAGTTGGTAATTTTGTAGAAATAAAAAATACTTTTCTTGGTGAGGGTAGCAAGGTCAGTCATTTGAGTTATCTGGGTGACAGCGAGATAGGTCGTGATGTAAATATTGGTGCGGGTACCATTACCTGTAATTATGATGGCGCTAATAAACACAAAACTATCATCAAGGATGGTGCCTTTATCGGTTCAGATACTCAGTTGGTTGCACCTGTTACTATTGGTAAGGATGCAACAATCGGTGCAGGCTCCACCATCACCAAAGATACTGATGATGATAGTCTGACACTGAGTCGCACAGTACAAAAGACTATTAAAGGTTGGCAGCGACCAACGAAGAAAAAATAAAAGTTGTTTAAGGTGTAATTATTCAGGCAGCTTAAAGGAAGACATACCATTACCGTTTTCTTCGTTTTCTTCTTCTTCATCAGCCAGTAAGCTTAGGCCGCCATGGTCGTCTTTATCGTCAGAGCTGCCTTTCTCTCCTTTTTTAGCCAATTCAATTTTGAGGCGTAGATTATTAGCGCCGTCTGCATTCTTGAGTGCCTCGTCGAGAGATATTTTACCGGCGTTATAAAGGCTATAAAGTGCCATATCAAAAGTCTGCATACCCATGGTGGCAGATTTTTCCATCACTTCTTTAATTTCAAGAATTTCCCCTTCTTTGATTAGGTCGGCGATACGGGGTGAATTCAATAAAATCTCAATAGCAGCACAGCGTTTTTTATCAACCGTAGGAATAAGACGTTGTGAAACAAAACATTGCAGGTTAATAGAAAGGTCACTAAGAAGAGACTGGCGTTTTTCTTCGGGGAAGAAATTAATAATACGATCAAGAGCCTGGTTGGCATTATTGGCATGCAATGTTGAAATAGCCAGATGTCCTGTTTCGGCAAAGGCTAGCGCATGCTCCATGGTTTCACGGTCACGGATTTCGCCGATAAGGATCACGTCGGGTGCCTGACGCAGCGTATTTTTAAGGGCGTCTTCAAATGAATCGGTATCCATGCCTACTTCACGTTGGTTGATTATGCAGCCGCGATGCTGGTGGACAAATTCGATGGGGTCTTCAATAGTAATGATGTGTCCCTTGGAGTTCCTGTTGCGATGGTCAATCAGTGCAGCCAGTGACGTAGATTTACCAGAGCCGGTACCACCAACAAACAGAATAAGACCGCGCTTAAACATAATAACTTTAGTTAATACATCAGGCAGTCCGAGATCTTTAAGGTTAGGTATTTCAGTGACAATATTACGAATAACCATTGAAAATTCGTTACGTTGTTTGAAAATATTAACGCGAAAACGGCCGATATTAGGCAGTGAAAGTGCCAGATTCATTTCTGGTTTATTGCGAAATTGCTCACGCTGTTTATCACTCATGATTTCATTAGCAAGACCTTCGACCCATCCAGGTGGCGCTGGGTCCTTACCCAGGGGGGTCAGTACGCCGCTGAATTTTGCACTGGGCGGGGCTCCTGTCGATAAATAGAGATCAGAGCCGCCTTTTTCGGCGAGAATTTTTAAAAGAGGTGTAACTTTCATGAAAATGTAATCTGCTTATAACGTTGGGCGTGTAAGTATAGCGATTGTTAGACAATTTGGAACACCCAAATAAGTATGGTTAATGATATATCTACAATAAACGCACCATATAGGTGCGAAAAAAAGATTTATGCATCAGGTAATTATTTAAGTTATTGTTATTAAAGTAAAACCTGGTAAATATATAAATGAAGGTGGTAATTCATGTGGATATCTAGTCAGTAGATACATAAAATGTCTATCCACGAAGTTAATGTCACAAAGAGAGGCTAATTTTGGCGACAGTAATGAAAGAAGAAGATATGTATGTATGTCCGGATAGGCGAGTAAAGGATAAGCGTCAGATCAGGTTGCAGAATATTTGCCTGCAACTTGCGGCTATGGGACATAAATGCCAGTTGGGCACAGAAGGCAGCTATTTATCAGTTGCAGATAGTCTGATTAAAAATTATTCGGAGTTTCGTCGTTTATTTGCAGAATATCGTTGTCCTGCCGACCAGCGTATACAAGATTATCTAAATAATTATCTGGAGCGCAATGGAGTAGATATAAAGATAAAACTGCCCTCTGAGGTCTTTTCCTTAAATGAACCAGGTCTGGCGAGAGAATTATCACTACCATTAGGTGGCAATAAATATAAATCAGACTTGCTGGAATCCTATCGGGTTAAGCAGGGTGTGTTACACAACCCAAAAAATGATCGACGCACTACCTCGGGTGTGTTCCATATTGTTGAAGGTGGTCTGCCAATACCTGCTGATAAGAAATCAGTTCCTGTTGATGTTTATGCAAATCTATTACAAATAGCACTGGATCCACCCAGTGACCTTATGGAATTGCCTATTTCTGGGGGCTTGTCAAAACCAATAAATATTTGGGTATCATTATTATTGAGGCCGATTGTACGTCCGGAAGTTGAAGGTGTGTTACCTGAGAAAACACTGGAAACGCGGTTTTTTGCTCCCGGTGGTTTAGTGGCTAATCTAGACTTTGTGGAGTCAATTTTTGGCAATGGCGGTGATCCATTTTTATCAGAAAATGATGCGGCTCTTGATATTGACCACTGGACCGGTCATAGCGGCTGCGTGATTTTGGCGCCACACCTGACAAAACTCAGCAAAAAAGCACTGGGGTTACCGCATTATGATGATGCCAGTGAAAGCCAGCGTGAAGATGGTATGTGCTGGAAAAATGACGATGATTTATACAATGAAGGCAATGCTTTTAAAATAGTGTGCCGTGATATGAAAGGCGTCATTGTCACAATTATTGCCGATAATTATTTTGGATATAGTAAAAAGGAAGTTAAATCTCAGATTAGTTATTCAGCTAATTTATTTGGTGGTGTAGAGGAAGAGCATGCTGGTGGTGCTGTTGCATTCCCGCGTTTTAATTTGGGCGAAAGTTATTTGCCAAAGATAGAAAAGGAAATGCTTAATCACACCTTTTCGTGGATGTGTAATCAGCACAAGAATCGAATAGAAGTTAAAGAAGAAGGTTATGGAGTTGATAAAAACTGGTCAAATATTTTATATATACCAGAAGATGCGCAGATGGATTTACAGGGTCAGTGTATTAGCTGGAAGAAAAATGGCGAGAAAAAACAAATTAAACTGGTCGCAAAATATACATATATTTATCCCAGTGGTTTCCGTGTCCATTTACAAAAACACCCGCAGGCCCCTAGCTGGCGTTTGATAGGAACGTTGGGTGAAGGCACATTCTGTCATAAGCCAAGTACAGTGTCAGGTGGTGGGAAATCAGAAATTTCTAAGTCAATACAGGATTCAATGATTTCAGGCCCAGTCTATGTGGGTAATATTGAAGAGGATCTCAATCAAGTTGAAGTTATTTTTAACCATGATTACTCAGCAAGGTTTATTAATAAAGAAATAAAAGATGGTAGAAAATTATTAAATAAAGATAGAAGTCTCGGTTCAGTGATTCGTTTGCTGACGCCGTCGAAAACAGATTACACTGATGAATATAATGAGTGGTTGGAGAGTATTCCTCAACACATTATAGCGTTGGTGTATTTGATCAAGAGATTTTACAAACATGAGTGGAATGGTGATTGGAGAAGACATTTTACAGTTGATGAAGTAAATGGTAATCCAGGTCATGAATTAAAGTTTGATGGCCGTAAACTGGTCACCAGTTATTTGCGTGTTGGCACACATAGTGACGGAACCTGGCGTATTTATAAGTTGAGACAGGATTTTGTTGCGTCAACAAAAATACAAACTGAGGATGATATTAGTGCAACCACGGTCGTGCCAGTTACACAACTGGAAGGACTGAATAATCGCTATAAAGTATCGAGTGTTAAGCTGGTTAAAAATTGTGAGCGCCGATTATTCCAACGTCCGGATGATGCCATTATTCGTGGTCATGACAAACAGACAGAGTCTGATCTGGCGGAAGAAGGGAATTTCATATCGAATTTTGAACCATTAAACAGCAGTGATGCGCAGGAACTGGTTGATGATGCGGTTAGATTTCAGGAATACTCAGCGCCGATGCAAAAGCTAATTAGTGAAGCGGCAGAAGCAGAGGAGGATGAGTATTTTGTTTCATCAGCGCATCCAAGACTGGTGGATGGTAAGCCAAGTCAAAATGTCCGTTATTTGCAGATAAGGCCAGACCTGGCCGATGCACGTAATTTGTATCTGGCCACAGTGGGCACGAGTTTGTCACGTGGTTTGTCTGCCGATCAACCAGTGTATTTCCCGGTGAATGCCGTCTTGCAAGGGCGTAGAAATAATCCGCAGGATTTAAAAGCTGGTATCAGGCCGCTGGCTGTCTACAATCCAATTCATTATCAGGAATTGCCAGAATTGTTCATGGAGCTTATCTGCAGCCTGACTGGTAAGTCACCTTCGACTACTGGTGCTGGTTCAGAGGGCGCTTTGACCAAAGGTCCTTTCAATGCACTGTCGACAACAGCAGATTTAAATAATGCTTTAGTGTCGTATGTACTCTGTGGTCATGATGGCTTTAGTAGTGCTGCCGGTTATATTGGTGCACGCCGACGAGTTGATCATGATATTAGTATGCTGATGCCGGAAATTTGGTGTCGCCTGCCGGTAGTGCAGCGCCAACCTGAATATTTAATAGAAAATGGTTATCTTGAAAAATTAAAAGACTTCACATATGAAGGAAAAATTGTGAATGCCAGCCGTTTGGGTTATCGCATCACGGAAAAATTTGTACATAGTTTCTTTGGTAAGGTTTTCGATAACCCGATTATTGTTTTTGATGAGGCAATGCTAAAGCCAGAAACTCAGGATATGTCGGCCTATGTTGATGGCATAAATAATATCAGTGAGGCTCAGCAGAAAGTGGCGGAAGCCTATTTTAAAGATGGATCAATTAATAATGCTTGTCCACCGTTGCAAGCTTTGTTACATATCATGGCTTATGGTGAATATGAAGGTAAAAAAATTGATGATCCCTCAATACGTAATATGTTTACGCGTGAATATTTAATTCAAAGTGACTGGTATCAGGAGCGTTTACGGATTAAACAGAAAAGGGATGCTGCATTATGGAAAATGAATCGGGAATATGTCGAACAAAAAATGGATGAAATGCCAGAGAATGAGACCGAAGACTGGGCTAGATTACAGGGCCGAATAGAAAAGGCAGATGAAATGTTTGAATGGGTATGCAGCCAAAGTTATTTGGAAAGTTTACAGGGTTCACTGGGTGCAGACTGGATTCATAAGGAAAACTGATTAGTTTTCAGAATATGATGATTAGTGGTGGTGTACTTTAATTATTTGTATTAATGAATATGAGTTCACCATTAAATTTAAAGACAGTGTTGAGCTTAGGACTGTTAACTTGATGCTTTCCAAGCACTCAGTTTATTGTTACGAATAAGAGCTTGAATTTCTCTAACGTAGTCATGACCTCTCTCGGAATAAAGTTGTAAGCCTTTAGCGAGTTGATAACCGGTAAGCAACTGGCCGGATTTTCTCAACTGCTCTCGTATTGCACGAAATTCTTTGTAGGCACGATTGGTATTGAGGTTGTGAATATAAGTTACGATGGATTCTTTTATCGATTTATATTTGGCCACTTCATGGATTGCATTTTCATTTCTATCATTGGGTATTAAGCCACATCCTTTTGTGTAGCACCATTGACCAAAATAGTTGTTAGCCTCCTGGGCAAATCGAGAACTGCCCCAGCCACTCTCTTGAGCTGCTTGAGCTATTGCCAGAGACGTAGGAACTATGTCAACTTTTTCGAGTAGAGCAGACCATTGAGTATCATCACTTGTATCAAAAGTGTCATTACCATAATATTGGCTAATGTGATTAAGCCAGCGTTGTTCACGGATGTTTAGTTTTAGTTTTTGACTTAAGTGAATTAGCTTTTGACGATCATCGAATAAAGATCGATTTTTTTCTTCAATAATAGGGCTGAGATAAGCAATAAAAGCCTGTTTTCTTTCAGCTCCAGCAGGGTAATCAAGAAAATTGATGTGCTCATCTTTAGACTTGAAAGGAAAGGCAAAAGTCAGGCTTATAGCGCTGATACATAAGGTGAAAAATATTAGAAACCGCATTGTCTTAGATAAGGACCTCCCTGTCCATAATATGTCTTTTAGCTGCAGCCTTTTGGACGTGGCAGACCAGCAATTTTATTAGCGCATTTGATTAAACCTGTAGGAAACAGTGAGTAGATGTATTTTTGATCACTGCGATCCTTGCCAAATTTATTTTTCATGATTTTAGAAAAATTACGCGGTTCACAGACAGCACCATTTTCAATAAAGTATTCACGGGCTGTATTGATGATGTCCCAGTGTTCAGGGGTTAATTCTTCAATTTTTTCATTTTTTGATATTTCAACGGCGAGTTCTTCGCTCCATTCATCAAGATTTTCCAACCAGCCTGCCTCACTTAGCTGGATGATCTTGCCATTAACTTCTGCTTGCATAACGTGGTACCTTTTAAATAACCTAGTAATTTGATCAAGTATTATATACGCATTCTAAATATAATAAAACAGTAATTTAATTATGGTTATATGAGCCCGATTAAACTAAGTAGTTCCATAACATTAAGTTGATGTTATCTGGCGAGTTGTTGTTCGATTTTGTCGCGTTTTGTTCTTCCTTCTAGTTGCTCAATGAGTAATAGTGCAAAGTCCATGGCGGTGCCTGGCCCACGAGAGGTGATAATTTGGCCATCAATTTCAATGGCGCTTGTCCGAACATCGAGTTGTGGGTATTCATCAAGGGCACCAGGATAACAGGTAACACGTTTACCCTCGAGTAATCCTGCTGCCGCCAGTACTTTGGGGGCGGCACAAATGGCTGCTATTAGTTTTTTATTGGTAACATGTTGTTTTAAAAGCGCCTGTAGAGTGGGGTCATCACGCAAATAATTGGCGCCTGGCAGGCCTCCCGGCAAAACGATCAAGTCGAATAATTCGTTTTTTATAGCATTGATATTGGTATCAGGAATGATGTGAGTACCGCGAGAGGCAACTACAACCTGATCATCTAGTCCGGCTGTGGTGACATTAACGTCAGCTCTGACGAGTAAGTCGGTAATAGTAATGGCTTCAAGTTCTTCACAGCCCTGAGCAAGTGGTACCAGTGCACGTGACATGGTTTTCATTACCTCGTAGTTCAAGTAGTTTAGAGACGGGAACTAATTCAATGCCATTTTCGGCTAGTTTGTCCAGATTTTGTTTTAGGAATGCCAGTGTTGACGGATGAGGATGTGCAATAGCGATAGCATAGCCCTGCTTTTTAGTGATGGCGATAAAATGATCGAATTGTATGCGAATGGTTTCAGGTTTGAAATCAGGATCAAGAAAAACATCACGTTCAAGATTTGGAATTTGATAATTAGTGGCAGCTTCAGTGACGACAGACTTATTACTGGTGCGGCTGTCGATAAAATATAGGTTATCAAGATGGGATATTTCAGCCATCAGCCAGTCCATATGGCCAGGATGTTGGGTTAACAGGCTACCCATGTGGGTGTTTATGCCGCTGATATAGGGTACAGAGGCAATATTTTCTTTTAGCTGCCGTGTGAACTGCTGTCGCGTCATATGTAGTTTGAGTGTGCCGGGGGAGGACTTGTGGTGCTCAACTGATTGCAATGGCAGATGCAACATGACTTCTTTGTGGTTGTAATGGGCTTGAGTTGCTAATTGGTTGGCAAATTTGGTTTGCGGAAGAATGGCAAGTGTAATAGGTGCTGGGAAATTAATAATAGTCTGGCCGTGCTCATAGCTGTTACCAAGATCATCAATGATGATGCTGGCAACTTTAGCGGCTTGAGTGGTAGAAAAAATACCAAATAAAGTAAAGAAAAGTAAAAAATGCCCAGCGTATATTCGATAGCGCTCTCGATTATAGCCGAGCATTTAAATGTAGCTTATTACGATTTGTGGCCTAGGATAGTGAGGCCTTTTAATAAGACCAGTGCTTCGTGTAGTTGATAATCGTCGGCGGCCAGGACTTTTTTGTTTTTATCCGATTCTTTCTTCGCCTCAATGTCCTTTTTAATTTCTTCATCAGTTTTATCTGGATTGGTGATGTGATTGCCGAGGTCAGCTTCTTTCAGGCGCGCGAGATTATCAGTTTCGGTTTCAGTCACTTTGAAATCACCTAGTGCGATATCAGGTGTGATACCTTCACCCTGGATGGAGCGTCCTGATGGCGTGAAGTAACGTGCAGTGGTAATTTTAACGGCACCACCGCTACGTAATTCTTGAATAGTTTGAACGGAGCCTTTGCCGAAAGATTTGCTACCCATGATCACGGCACGGTGGTGATCCTGCAGAGCGCCAGCAACAATTTCGGAAGCTGAAGCTGAGCCGCCATTGATCAAGATAACGATAGGCGAATTATTCATCACATCACCAGGTTTGGCATTAAATTCAAACTTGGAGTTTTCAATACGACCTTCAGTATAAACTAGCTTGCCTTTGTTAATGAACATATCAGAGACATCGGCAGCAGCATTGAGTACACCGCCGGGGTTATTACGTAGATCTAGCACTAGCCCCTTGAGTTCATCACCGAATTCTTTTTTCAGTGAATTGATGGCTTTGAGTAAATCATTAGGTGTTTTAGATTGGAAGTTAGTAATGCGGACATAGCCAAAACCGGGTTCAAGCATACGGCTTTTGACGCTGTCAACTTTGATAATGTCACGGGTGACGACAATGACCAGTGGTTTGTCCTGACCTTTGCGGACGATGGTAAGGGAGATATTGCTACCGGGTTTGCCACGCATCAGATTGACCGCATCATTCAGACTCATGCCTTTAACCGATTTGTCATCCAGTCGAACAATTAAATCACCAGCTTCGATACCAGCTCTAAATGCTGGCGTATCATCGATAGGCGATATAACCTTAACAAAGCCATCTTCCATGCCAACCTGGATGCCTAGTCCACCAAATTGTCCGGTGGTGCCAATTTGTAATTCTTTATATTCATCAGGATTGAGGTAGGTTGAATGAGGGTCAAGACCTGATAGCATGCCTTTGATAGCATTTTCAAGTAGAGTTTTATCCTCTACATCTTCAACGTAATCAGATTTGATGCGTGAAAAAATATCTGAAAGATTACGTAACTCATTAAGTGGTAATCCGTTAGTTGGTTCTTTAATAGCGAACACGCTGCCAGTAATTGATGCCGAAACTCCAATGAAAATTCCTAGAGTTAATAGCAGTGCGGTCTTGAATTGTTTACTCATTAAAAACTCCGTACTTGAGAAAGCCGGTTATAAATTAAAATATAAATCCAGTATATCTGGATCGTAGTTACAGTGGTTCGAACTATAGCACCATTAGAGCATGTGCCGACCATAGGGTTCCCTATTTTGTGGGCCATATTGTAGCAATGTGCCGACTAACGGGATACGCCAGTTATGTTTTATGTGAACACCATTGATAAGGATCAATAGGCTTGCCACGTGAGCGTATTTCAAAATAAAGTCCTGGATCTGGTTGTCCGCCGCTATCGCCGGTGGTGGCGATAACGTCACCCGCATTGACCCAGTCTCCAGCTTGTTTGAACAGGGTTTCATTGTGGCCATACAGGCTCATGTAACCGTCACCATGATCAATGATGATAATAAAGCCATAGCCTTGAAGCCAGTCTGAGAAGGCAATACGGCCATGGCTAATTGAATGAACCGGGTTTCCATAAGAAGAGCCGATGAGTACCCCATTCCATTTTAAATCACCCTGATTGCGGCTTTGCCCGTAACGAGCGAGAAATGGGCCTTGAACAGGCCAGGGAAGATGGCCTTTCTGCTGCTTGAAAGGTTTTTTTTCATCGGGGGCAGTGGGAATATCAGCCAGTAATTGACCTAGAGAGCGCAGCAAGTCTTCAATTTTATTTCTGCTAGATTCAAGCCCGGTCAATGTTTGTTCCTGATTGGCAATTTTTTCATTGAGTTGAGTAAGGAGTTGATTGCGCTTAAGTCTTTGTTTTTGGAGAGAACGTGTTTGTTTTTTGCGAGATTCGAGGGCTTCTTTTTGGGTGTTGAGGCTTTGTGCTAATTCTTGTTCCTGTTGTTGTTTGCTTTCGATTGATTGTATAAATAACTTAATTTCAGTTTCTCTTGCTTTGTTAAAGTAATCAAAGTAAGCCTGTATACGGCCTAATTCAGCAGGATCTTGTTGATTTAACAGCATTTTTATATTTTGTTGAGCGCCAAGGGCGTAAGCCGCTCGTAGCTGTTCACTAAGAATGAATTTCTGTTTCTGTAATTGGCGATTGAGTAGGCTGAGATTATTTCTAAGTTGAGAAATAAGAGTATTTGTAGATTTTATTGTAGTTTCGGTTTGTTTTAGTGCAACAGCATTGCGGCTAATTTCGCTTTCAAGTTGCTGTAATTCGGTCAGAGTGTGTCCGCGATGGCTTCGGGTATCTTTTAAATGTTCCTGAATTTTGAGGATGCTTTTTTGTAATCGATCGAGTTTTTGTTGATAAACAGGAATACCAGATTCATTGGCTGCATTTGCGGTAACTGGTTGATTAATAAGTATAATTAATAAAGTAAAGGCTGTATAGATGGACTTTTTCTTTAGTGTGATCATGGATATAAATGTATTTATAGTCAGCAAAAACGAGGCCTTTGTAGGGATTAAAGGTTATTTTTTTATATTGTATATGTTCGGTGCATTTTTTATAAATAATGTGTATTATTGTATTGGTTTTTAATTATATAGTTATAGATCAACGCAGAGGTCGAGATAGCTCATGGTAGAAAATTCAGAAGATCCATTATTGATGACTCGTGAAGAGGATATTAACCGCGCGTCACGTTCGTTGAAAGCGATGTCACATCCGCTTCGTTTAAAAATACTTTGCACACTGGTTGATAAAGAAGTGAGTGTACAGGATATCGTAGATGCGGTGGGCACTTCACAGAGTAACATCTCCCAGCATCTGGCCATTTTACGGGATAAAGGTATTCTGGCTTCGCGTAAGGATGCTAATAAAGTATTTTATCGTGTAGGTGATACACGTACATTGCGCTTGATAGGCATGATGCAGGAAGTATTTTGTTCTGCGGGCATAAAATTGGGCGAATAAGAAAGTATATTATATGGAACAGATGTTTGAGTTTGTAGGTAACCATCCATATCTGTGGATAGGTTTAGCGGTAGTGTCAATGATGTTGATAAAAACCGAGTATGAGACACGGACGAGTCAATCGGTACAGATTATCCCCATGAACGCGATTCGACTAATCAATAACAATGATGATGCTTTGATTATTGATGTGCGCGAGAGCTCCGAATTTGCCAAAGGGCATATTAAAGGCGCAATCAATCTGCCTTTATCCTCATTTAAAGACAAACTATCCAGCATTTCGAAATCTAAGGACACGGCAGTACTAACTTACTGCAACAGTGGGGCTACATCAGGTAAGGCCTGTCGATTGTTAACGCAGGCGGGGTTTAGCAATGTACATAATATTGCTGGAGGCATAAATAACTGGCTGGAAGCCAAGCTGCCTATAACAACAAAATAGTTTTTATTTAATTGGGTGCTGAGATTTGACGCACCATTCTAGAGTGGAATTTTTATGACAGAAGAAAATCAACAGGCTACTGAGCAGCAGTTTGCAATCCAGAAGATTTATTTAAAAGATGTTTCATTTGAGTCGCCAAATGCGCCAGATGTTTTTGCTGATGGTGAATGGAAGCCAGAGATTAATGTTCAACTAAATAGTTCTCATAAAGCGATTGCTAAGGATGTTTATGAGGTGATTTTAAATATTACAGTGACGGCCAAACAAAAGGAAAAAACAGCATTTCTTGTTGAAGTTAAACAAGCGGGCTTGTTCACCATGTCAGGTTTCCCTGAAGAAAACATTGCTGGGATGCTGGGCGCGTACTGTCCGGAGGCTTTATTTCCATTTGCTAGAGAAGCCGTGGCAGATTTTGTCAATAAAGGCGGATTCCCGCCATTATTGTTGGCCCCGATCAATTTTAATGCAGTATACATGCAGCAGGTGCAACAGCAGCAAGCGGCCGCAGGTGTGCAGGAAACGGCACACTAATTAATGACAGTTGATAATCAACAAGATCCCGGGCCGGTTACTGTCTTAGGAGCGGGTTCTTGGGGCACTGCATTGGCTATACATATGGCCAATGCAGGTTCAGAAGTTACCCTGTGGGGTAATGAGCCTGATCACATGGAGCGCTTGCAGCAGCAACGTTGTAACCAGCAGTTTCTGTCTGGGATTGCTTTTCCCGATACATTAAAAATTCAGGCCGACCTTGAGCAGGCACTGAAATCAGCCAGCTGGATTTTGTTAGCGATTCCCAGTTATGCATTCCGCCCCTTTTTAGCTAGAGCTTCTGCGTTAATTGATAAAGACACCGCTGTGACCTGGGCCAGTAAAGGGCTTGAGGAAGGCACGGGCAAATTATTACATCAAGTAGTTAAGGAAGAGTTGCCGCAATGTTCAAAATTTGCTGTTATTTCCGGCCCTACATTTGCTCGAGAAGTGGCACAGGGCATGCCTACGGCTATTACAGTGGCTTCGGAATCAGAGTCACTGGCAAATAAAATTAGCCATTGCTTGCATCATGGTAATTTTCGAGCTTATACCAGTGATGATGTTATTGGTGTTGAATTGGGCGGTGCACTAAAAAATGCTTTAGCGATTGCTTCGGGAATAGCTGACGGTTTGGGTTTTGGTGCCAATGCAAGGGCTGCATTGATTACTCGTGGTCTGGCTGAGTTAATGAGACTGGGTGTGACTATGGGTGGCCGTCAGGAAACATTTATGGGCCTGGCAGGTATGGGTGATCTGGTTTTAACCTGCACAGACAATCAATCTAGAAATCGCAGAATGGGGCTCAAGTTGGCAGAAGGTTTATCAAAGGAGCAGATAAAAAAAGATATTGGCCAAGAAATAGAAGGTGTGAGAACGGCACGTGAAGCCATGCAACTAGCTAAAAAGTATCAGGTAGAGCTGCCAATTATTGAGCAGGTGTACAGGGTTTTATATGAAGGGCTTTCACCGCAGGAAGCGGTTAAATATTTACTCGAAAGAAAACCTACTTCAGAAATACACTAGTCAGTTTCAGGTGTTATTTCAATCCCCTAAAATTGTTTTGGCGTAAAGCTTCATATACAACAATAGCAGCAGTATTTGATAAGTTCAGGCTGCGACTATTTTCAAGCATCGGAAGTCGAAGAATATTCTCCTGAGCCAGGCTAGCGAGATACTCCTGAGGCAGTCCGCGCGTTTCAGGGCCAAATACCAGAGAGTCTCCCGGTAAAAAATTAATATCACTGTAATTTTGTGTGCCCCGCGTTGATATGGCGTAGATTGAGCCGGGGCTGGTATCAGCCAGTTTTGAAATGAGCTCTGGCAATGAAGGGTGTATCTGTACATCGGCCCATTCATGATAATCAAGGCCGGCGCGGCGCAGTTTTTTATCATTAAGATCGAAACCTAGCGGTTCGATAAGGTGCAAATGACAGCCCGTGTTGGCGCATAATCGAATAATGTTGCCGGTATTGGGTGGGATTTCTGGCTGGTATAAAACAATATTGAACATAAGCGTTAGTTTATAGAGGCATGGATCTAATAACATCTAGTTTGATGTAACTTGACCTTTTAGTTGGGTTTTTTGCTATATAGTATTGATGAAGGTGATTTAGAAAATCAAATGCGCATATATGAGTGAACAGAAATTGAATTCAAAAATAGAAGCCGGGCTTGAGCAAAAACAGAAAACAGCGATATTACTCGTTGATGATGATCCGTTAATTGTTGAAAGTTTAGGTTATTTATTACGCAAACATTATCAGGTAATGGTTGCTGATTCGAGAGCAAAGGCGACTAAATTACTGGTTGAGATGGGAGAGCGACCTGCGATTGCGCTGATAGACCTAGGTTTGCCACCTTATCCACATAAGCCTGACGAGGGCTTTGCTTTAATCAAGGAACTATTAGCTCAGCCGGGTGATATGAAAATTCTGGTGCTATCTGGCCAGGATAACAATGTTAATATCCAGCATGCACTAGCACTGGGTGCTGTAGATTTTGTAGCTAAACCTGCTGACCCTCAATTATTACTGGCACGTTTAGATCATCATTTACGTTTACGTGAAATTGAGCGGCAAAGAGCTGTCCAGAAAGATAGTTCCATTATTGGTCAAAGTGCCTGCATGGAAGTGATCAGGCAGCAAATCAAACAATTTGCGGATTCACCATTTCCGTTATTAATACAGGGTGAATCAGGTACTGGTAAGGAAATGATCGCAAAGGCGGTGCATGAGCAGAGTCAGCGCCGATCCGAACCCTTTATGGCCATTAATTGTGCTGCGATAGCGCCTGATTTACTCGAAGCGCAATTATTTGGGCATCGTAAGGGCGCATTTACTGGGGCCAGTCAGGAGCATAAGGGCTTTTTTATCGAAGCGGGCCAGGGAACATTGTTGCTGGATGAAATCGGCGAACTACCGCTTGCCCTGCAGGGTAAGCTGCTGCGAGTCATTGAGAGTGGCGAGTTTTACCGTGTGGGCGAAACTCAGCAATTGAGCTCGCGTGCACGCATTGTTGCAGCGACAAACAAAGTACTGCGAGATGAAGTAGCAGAGGGTAGTTTCAGAGCTGATCTATACCATCGTTTAAGTATTCTTAATGTCCATATGCCTGCATTGCGAGAGCGAGAGGGTGATTGTTTTCTTCTACTAGATCATTTTTTATCGACATATTCAGACTCTGTGCTGCCATTTGTACTGGATGATGAGGCTAGACTTCTTTGGAGTAGCTATGCTTTTCCTGGCAATGTCCGTGAATTACGAAATATTGTTATTCGTTTGGGTACAAAATATCCAGGAGGGCGGATTGATCGCGCGTTATTAGAAAATGAATTAGAAACGCAGCTGTCAGCCAGTGAATTGTCAGAGGCGAGCCATGTCTTGAGTGATGAATTTATCAAACAACAATTAGTATCAGGTGAATTCTCGCTGGATGATTTATTGGCTGAAGTAGAGAGCCGTTGTATCAGGTTGGCATTGGAAATAAACAATAACAAAGTAAGTAAGGCGGCGGATGCGTTACAGGTTAATCGAACCACGCTCTATAGCCGGGTTCAGAAGCTTGGGAAGCTTTAGACATGTATCAGGCACACTTTGGTCTAGAACGACCACCCTTCAAAATTACTCCAGACACCAGTCTGTTTTTCGAGGGTAGTCAGCGTGGTGCCGCATTAGATGCTTTAATATACGCTGTTACCAGTGGTGAAGGTATTATTAAAGTTGTTGGTGAAGTCGGTAGTGGCAAAACCATGCTGTGCAGAATGCTGGAAGTACGTTTGGCAGGTAAGGTTGATATTGTTTATATTGCTAACCCGAGTTTATCGCCCGATAATATTTTGCATGTTATTGCTCATGAGCTAGGTCTGGAGGTTAATAGCAGTAGTAGTAAGTTGGATGCAATGCAGCTGGTGCAGACCTATCTACTAAAGAAGCACGCCGATGATAGACAAGTAGTTCTCTTTGTTGAAGAAGCTCAGAGTATGCCTATTGAAACGCTGGAAGAAATTCGTTTGCTGAGTAATCTGGAAACTGAGCACAGCAAATTATTGCAAATGGTTTTATTCGGTCAGCCAGAACTGGATGAAAAGCTTTCTCAGGCGCATATCCGTCAGTTAAAAGAACGGATTACTCATAGTTTCTACCTTGACCCCTTCCCACCCAAAGATACGCTGGAATACCTTAATTTTCGTTTGCGCAGTGTCGGATATCGTGGGCCGGACGTATTTAATCAGAAAACAGCCAATGCAATCGAAAAATATTCGGGTGGACTAACGCGACGAATTAATATTCTTGCAGATAAGGCGTTGATGGCTTCCTTTTCTGAGGGTGGTCATGAAGTCACGATAAAACACGTACGTGCGGGTGCTATTGATAGTGATTTTAAAAAGAAGATAAATCTACGTATGTGGTTGATAGTAGCTGTAGTATTAACAGGTCTGGCGTTTGCTATGTGGTTGGGTACGATGATTGGCAAATCTGAAGTACATGATGTGGTAACTGAGGCGCCAGTAAATACAGCTATTGAGATGGCTGCCAGCCCACAGGTTGGTGTCGTTAAAGCGTCAGATGCGCTAATGAGAAGTCCATTGGAAACACGATTATCTGCAACAGAAAACTGGTTTGCTATGGTGCCGGATAATCACTACAGCATACAATTGTTTATGACCCGGATTGTGGATGCTGAAGGTGTTGATAACTTCCTGCGTGAGCATCCCGAAATGCTTGATTTTGAACAAATATACATCTATGAAACAATGATTGGTAACATAGAAAGATATAGTGTGCTTTACGGTGATTTTGCCACCCGTCGGTCTGCGCAGGCAATGCTTGATGGTTTGCCTGCCGAGCTGAAAGAGAGCCAGCCATTTTTACGACGAGTCAGTGCGGTACGTAAGGATTTGTCACATAAAGAATAATTGTTAAGCAAGGTAAATTTAAGGAAAAAGGTCTTAACGAATAAACATGGGTGAACGAATGATAAAAATAATTAAAAATGGTTTGGTAGCAGGGCTCCTGTTGCTAATAGCGGCGTGCGGAGCTAGCAATCCTCCTGCACCGTCGCAGGGGCATTTAGGTAATGATATTGCATCGTCCGATGTTATTCCGGAGCCAGTGATTGAAGCTCCAATACTGCCGGAACCTGAACAGAGACCAAATCTTGAAACCTATACTGTGGTCGTTAACCAGGTTCCGGTGCGTGAATTACTATTTTCCATGGCTAGAGATGCTAAATTAAACCTTGATATCGACAGCGATATTCAGGGCAAGGTGACGATGAACGCCATTGACCAGACCTTGCCACAAATTCTGGAGCGTCTGTCGCAGCAGGCTGCAATTAACTATGTACTGGAAGATGAAACCCTGCACATTCGTGCGGATAAACCGTATTTGCATTTGTACAGTGTCAATTATCTAAATATGGCACGTTTGAGCAAAGGCAGTGTAGAAGTCTCGACAGAAATTAGTTCAACAGGAACTACAGAAGGTGGCTCTGGTGGAGGAAACAATTCAAGTTCAACGGTGGAGAATACATCCAATAATGAGTTCTGGAAAACGCTGATAGTAAATTTTGGTGCAATTATTGGCGAACAGATGAAAGTCGGAGCTACAGAAAACAGTCAGAATATTATTGTTAATCGTGAAACCGGTGTCATCGGTGTGCGAGCCACGTTCAGACAGCATAAACAAATCCAGGAATTTCTGGATCGAGTGGTTGGCGGTGCACAGCGTCAGGTAATGATCGAAGCAACGATTGCAGAAGTTAAACTGAGTGATCATTATCAGGCTGGCATCGACTGGTCAATGATTAGCACAGATGCGCTGGGTAATATTACGGATAGTGTTAGTCAAAATTTGCTGGGTGGTAATTTGGGGGCTGCGCCTTTCTTTCAAATAACATCAAGTGGCAGCACTAGTTCGGGTGATCAGATGAATGCAACATTAAAAGCATTGGAAACATTTGGTGATGTAAAAGTTTTATCCAGCCCCAAAGTAATGGCACTGAATAATCAAACTGCCATGCTGAAGGTAGTCGATAACGCGGTGTATTTTTCTGTTGAGGTGACACCCGCGATAACTAATGCAACCACTGGAGCAGTTACTAGTCCTGCCACCATCAGTACCGATATCAATACTGTGCCAATTGGATTCGTTATGACGGTGTTGCCATTTATTGATAGCAATGACGTCGTGACCTTGAATATACGGCCGACTATTTCAAGAATTGTTGATACGGTAAATGATCCGAACCCAGAGTTAGCAAATGCGGGAGTAACCAGTCCGGTGCCTGTAATACAGGTACGTGAAATTGAATCAGTACTTAAAGTAAATAATGGTGATACGGCAGTGATTGGTGGTTTGATGCAGGACCAGGTAAACAAAAAACAAAGCGGAATACCAATTCTGTCTAGCATACCCTGGCTGGGGGCATTGTTTTCTTATCAGGATGATGAATATGTGAAATCTGAACTGGTGATTTTTATTCGTCCTGTGGTTGTGCATGATGCAAGTTTAACGGGTGACTTAAAAGAATATCGAAAATACCTAATGGAAGATTTCGATGCCAGTACAGCTAAGTCAAAGTAATTTGAGGTTGTTATGAGCCTGTTACTGGATGCATTAAAAAAGGCAGAGCGAGATAAGCAGAAAGCACGCGAGGCTGAAGAGAGCGCCGTAGAAAGCGACGCTAACCAGTTGAAAGAACAGGAAGTGATTTTAGATAATCAAGAACAACCTGAGCCTGCTCAGGTTGAGGATATAGGTGAGGAGTTAGAGCTGGTTCTGGATGAGCCTTCTGTAGAACAGATTGCTATCGAAGAACCTGTACAGGAAGAAGTAAATATTGAAGTTGCTGCACCGCCATCGTCTCCACCGTTGGAACTAGAGAAGAGTGCAGCAACCACCACCACAGTTTCCGATGAAGCATTGCAGCTCCTGGTTTATAAAACAAATAAAAGATACCGCCAAAGACAAAAAATAATTTGGGGCAGTTTGTTATCTGCCGCTATTGTTATTTTGTTAGTGGCGGGCACTTTTTATTATTATGGAGTACTCGAAGAAATAGAATCGCTGGAAAGAAAACATAAATTATCAATGCAAGCTGTTCACGCAGAGCCGATAAAGCAACATCAAATAACTGCGCCTGCCGAAGCGGTAGTTAGTGTAAAGGAAATTCAATCAACACAAAATAAATCACCGTCAAAGCAACTAATAGCAGAAAAACGCCACGTAAATAAAGAAAGACCTTCTGTAGGAGCGGGCAAAAATAAAAGTGATTTTTCAGTCAGGCAAACGACAACGAAAGATCCAATAAACGCATTATTAAAAGAAGCATGGCTGGCGTATAACAAAAAAAATTATATTCTGGCTAACGAGCGTTATGAAAGTGTGCTTAGTCGGGAGCCCAGAAATCGTGATGCTCTTCTGGGTATGGCAGCGATCGCAATTAAAACGGCTAATTATAAAAAGGCGAAAGCTAGTTATAGACTATTGCTTAAGCTTGATCCACGCGATCAGGTAGCTATGGCAGCGATGTCAAATATTGATGAGCTATCATCGAGTGCTGAGGATGAAAGTAAACTTAAATTTATGTTGCAACAGCAACCCACTGCTACTCACCTGAATTTTGCCCTGGGAAATTATTATGCAAAACAAGGTAAGTGGCCAGAAGCGCAGGCAGAGTATTTTAAAGCATGGCAGGGAAATAGTGAAAATGCAGATTATGTCTACAATCTTGCAGTGAGTTTGGATCAGTTGGGCAAGAAAAATGAGGCGCTACGGTTTTACAAGGAAAGTTTGTTATTTAGTAGCGAACAAAATGTTGGTTTTTCAGTATCAGACGTTGAAAAACGTATTGAAACAATTTCAGTTAAGTAGATATTTATGGATTCGCTAGATAATAATCAAAAACCAAAAAAACTTTTTGGCGAGCGACTGGTTGAAAAAGGCCTTGCTACCGTCGACCAGATAGAGATTGCATTAACAGAGCAAAAGAAAAACGGTCGTCTGATAGGCGAAATCCTGGTTTCACTAGGTTTTGTCTCAGAATCTGTCATGAGGGATGTGCTAGGACAGGTTTTAGGTATAAGTAGTATCGATCTCAAAACTGTAGTGCCTGATTCATTAGCACTTGAGCTAGTGCCAAAAGAAATTGCCGAGAGGCATGTAGTTGTCCCTATTAGTTATAACCCGGAGACATACCACCTAAGATTGGCGATGAAAAATGCATCTGATCTTCAGGTGCTTGATAGAGTGCATGCTTTAGTTGGTCGCAAGATTGAAATTACACCTTTTGTATCGGGTGAAGGTGAAATTAAGAAAGCAATTGATCAATTTTACGGTTATGAGCTTTCGGTAGACGGCATTCTGCATGAAATAGAGACAGGTGAAATTGATTATAAAAGTCTTGATGCAGTTGAAGATGAATATAGTCAGCCACTGATCAGATTGGTAGATGCGATTCTGGCAGACGCTGTGAAACGTGATTCTTCGGATATACATTTTGAACCTGAAGAAGGCTTTTTGAGATTGCGATATCGTATAGACGGTGTATTAAGGCAGATTCGAAGCCTCCACAAAGATTATTGGTCGGCTATTGTTGTACGACTTAAAGTTATGTCCGGAATGAATATTGCGGAAACACGGATTCCACAGGATGGACGTTTGAGTTTGCAGGTACAAGGGCATCGTGTTGACTTTCGCGTTTCGGCACAGCCAACAACACATGGTGAGAATATTGTTCTTCGTGTTCTGGATCGCGCAAAAGGTATTGTGCCACTTGAAAATTTAGGCTTGCATGAAGATACATTGAATACATTAAAGATGATGATGGCACGGCCAGAAGGAATTATTCTGGTAACCGGTCCAACAGGTAGTGGCAAGACTACAACACTTTATTCGATGTTAAATTATGTCAAATCCGAAGAGGTCAATATCATGACACTGGAAGATCCAGTGGAATATCCGGTTGATATGATTCGTCAGACATCAATAAACGAAGTAGCTAGAATGGATTTTGCAAACGGTATTCGATCAATGATGCGTCAGGATCCCGATATTATTCTGGTGGGCGAGGTACGAGATGAAGACACAGCAGAAATGGCGTTCAGAGCAGCTATGACCGGTCATCAGGTGTTGACTACGTTACATACTAATTCAGCGATTGGTGCCATACCAAGATTGCTCGATATAGGCGTACTGCCCGATATTATGACAGGAAATATCATCGGCATAATCAGTCAGCGTTTAATCCGTCTGCTGTGCAAGCATTGCAAAAAAGAAACATGGTCCGATGTCATAGATAGCAAGTTATTGAAAGTGAATGAGCCAGTAAAGATATACGAGCCTGCTGGATGTGAGCATTGTGAAAATACTGGCTACAAGGGACGTATTTCAGTTATGGAAGCATTAACAATTGAAGCTGAGCTGGATGAGTTGATTGCAAAAAGAGCAACACTGGGTGAATTGAAGGAATGTGCGCGCCAATCGGGCTATAAAACACTAGCTGATGATGCCATAAGAGTAGTTAGAGCAGGGTTGACTTCGTTGCCAGAAGTAGCGCGTGTGATCGATATGACACAGCGACTTAAATAAAATGCCAGATTATAAATTCAAAACAATCGATGAGATGGGAAAAGTGCGAGGCGACACCATGGTTGCCAGTAATCCCATGGAATTGGAAAAGCGGTTGAAGAGTATGGGCTTCGATTTGCTGAGTTTTGATGAACAGGCTAAAGCATCTGGATCGCTATTTAGCAGAAAGAGTATTACGAGAAGAGAGTTAATTAATTTTACCTTTCATATTGAACAGTTATTAAAAGCAGGTGTGCCACTGCTTGATTGTTTGCGGGATATACGAGATAGCTTAGATTATAGTCATTTTACTGATGTGCTACAGACGATTATTGACGACATCGAAGGTGGCAAAACTATGTCGCTGGCGCTGGCTGAACATAAACATATTTTTGATGATGTTTATGTCACGCTGGTCCGTGTTGGTGAGGAAACAGGACTATTAGCAAAAGTACTAAGAGAAATGGCGGAGACGTTGCGCTGGCAGGATGAGCTGGCAGCGCATAGTAGAAAAATTATGATATACCCTGGTATTGTTACTGTGGTTGTGTTGAGTGTTGTGAGCTTTTTGATGATTTATTTGATGCCACAACTATTGCCTTTTATAAAGAATATGGGCACAGAAATACCAACGCATACAAAAGTATTAATCGCGGTGTCGTCAGCATTTGTAAATTACTGGTACATTATGCTGTTAACTCCATTTGCATTATATGGTGCAATTAAATTACTGGTAATCAGTAACCCGAACATTCAGTATCATATTGATCGGATAAAGTTGAAGTTATGGTTGTTTGGGCCGCTGATGATGAAAATTAAACTGGCACGGTTCGCTAATTATTTTGCAATGATGTATAGCTCGGGAATTACTGTGTTGAATGCTCTAAAGATTTCAGAAGGTATAATGAATAATATGATGCTCGAAGATTCGATTAGAACAGCAAGGACACGCATTTCTGAAGGAATGCAGATTAGTGAAAGTTTTGAAGCGACAGGTGTGTTCCCATCAATGATCGTTCGTATGATAAAAATAGGTGAAGACACAGGCGCGATGGATGATGCTTTGCTTAACGTGAGTTATTTTTATAACCGTGAAGTTAGAGAATCAATTGATAAAATTGAACCGGCAATGATGCCTGTGCTCACGGTATTGCTAGGCGGAATAATGATGTGGATTATGTTGTCCGTATTGGGGCCAGTTTACGATGCGGTTGCCAACATAAAAATTTAAGCTGAGGATGATTAAAAACAGTGAATAGAGTTTTTTATTTTTCAGGGCATCGTCTAACGGTTTTTCACTGGGACCTTAAGAAGTTTCATGGTGCATGCTCCTTTGAGCCGGATTTGGAAGGATTAAACAAGTTCAAACAATATTTGAATACTTCCGCAAAATTGCCAGCTAGATTATTAGTTGATGTCATTGAAGAAGACTTCAGAATAGAAATGGCTCCCCATGTTTATGGCAAGGATAAGAAGGCAGTCATAGATCGATTACTTGATCGCTATTATAGGCCCAGCGGGCTATATGTGTATGCGGAAGTAATAGGGCGAGATAAAACAGGACGTCGAGATGACAAAGTATTGATAGGTGGGATTACAAATCCACGCATGATTGATGTCTGGAAGGATGCAATTGAAGAATGTCAAATACCTTTAATTGGCATATGGACCTTACCATTAATTAGTAAAGGTTTGCTTCCGCTAATTAGTGAGAAGCGTAGTGCAGTATTACTGGTTAGTCAGCAGGTGAATAGTAATTTACGACAAACATTTTTCCGAGATGGGAAGATGTTATCCAGTAGACAATCTGTTATTAATCAGGATGAAAAAGATATTAGCAATGTAGGTAAGTATGCTGCACCTGAAGTTGAAAGGACAGTTGCTTTTTTACGTAATCAGAGGTTGATTAATGCTAACGAAGTTGTACATATACATATACTTGGTTCTGAAGAACAGATTAGATCGTTAGAAAGTGAATTCAAGACAGATGCATTAAATGATATAAACATACATAAAATATCTGATGTGCAATCTAGAGCTGGAATAGAAGGATTATCAGGTAAATTTTCAGATGGTTTAATTACCTGGTTATGTACAAAGCAGATTGCATTACAGTCGCATTATGGCGAGGCAAAAGAATACGGCCAGTATTATTACATGCTGGCATCAAAGGGGTTAAAAGCAGCCAGTATTCTTCTTGCCTTATCATCACTATTAATAACAGAATCTAATGTATCAAGTATGATAGAACATGAACGTTCAATGGAATTGTTGGGCGAACAAGCTTCAGAGTATCAGCAGACATATAAAAAACGATTTGAAGAATACGAGCCCGTTTTCGCGAATGCGCGATCAATGAATGCAGCAGTAGACTTGGCAGATCGAGTAGCTAAACATAGTAAGACATCACCGCTCGATTTTATGATTGAGTTGAGTGGTGTGTTGTCCCAGCAGGGGTTAGCAGTTGATCACATAGATAAGATTGAATGGAAGGCGGAACAATATACAGGCATGGATGGTGTTCCAGATGTTATTAAAGAAAGCATTGATGTGACAATCGAAGACCCAATACGACATGTTGGTATTGTTCACGGACGTATTGCTATTTCAGATAAGAATTATCGAGGTTCCGTTTCTCAGGTCAATAGAATTATTGCTGCCCTACTTCAGCATGAGAGAGTGGAGAATGTGGAAGCGATTGAAATGCCAGTTGAAGTCCGATCAGAGAAAGTTTTCAATGATGAAAGCGGGTTAAGTACAAAAGTGCTGACAAGGGAAGAAGAGGGTAAATTTGCTCTGAAAGTGACAATGAAGGAGGTGGAAAATGAATAAGAAGTTATATATTCATCCTCAAATAAGAAAGCCACTAATTCTTTTTGTGTTAGTAACCATTTTTTCAACTATTATCATTGCAGTTTCAGATTTCTATTTGAACAATGCATTTGATAGCCGTGAATCAGCAAATAGAGCCATGAGACTATGGAAGAATAAAATAGATGGCTCAAGAGAGAGCAATAGGATTATCAATGAGTATGAAAAACGATATCTTGATCTAGTTAAAAATAATATTGTCGGTGAGGAAAATAGGCTTAATTGGCTGGAAACAATACAGGCCACGGCAAACATAAAGGGCATGTCATCAGTGAAATATAATGTTAGCAGCCAACGCCTGGTTGAGGACAAAACAGGTCAGCACGCAGCACAAGGATTAAAAGTGTATCGTAGCGATATGACATTGGACATGAAAATGGCTCATGAAGGTGATTTGTTTGAAATGTTAAACACACTGGAAAACAAAGCGCAGGGCCTTTTTATTGTGGATAAATGTAATATTGAAAATTATGGTGCGCCATCTAAAAGTGGTAGTGAAAATATGCATGCATATTGTGAGTTAGCCTGGTATACCTTTAAGTCGGCTGATAATCATGGGCAAAAATAATATGACAAATCAGATAAAAACGCTGTTGTCTTTGAGTTTTGTTCTGTCACTACAGGTCTCGGCGCAGGAATACAGTGAGCAGTCACTAAAAACTCTATTTACCAATCCTCAGGAGAGACAGATGATTGATGGTAATAGAAGTAATCATTCATCAAGTGATCAAGTTCTGGCTACGCCATCTAGTGTACAAATTAATGGCATAGTAAAACGTAGTAATGGGAAAAGCGTAGTCTGGGTTAATGGAAAAAACACCATGGATACTACAATGACAGACGGTATCAAGGTGTATTCAGGTTCAATTAAATCAAATAACAAAGTACCAGTGCTAATTGATGGTAAAAAAATCTATATCAAACCCGGTGAAACCTGGTCAGAAGACACTGGCGTTTCTGATGTTGGAAAATAGTCTCTAACGGCGAGTTAAATCACGTTGTCATGTCCTCCAGAACGTCAGTTAAAACATTAAAGAATCAGCAGGGCATGGCATTGCTGGTTCTAGTAATTACTATTGTTTTAGCGTTCGCTGCCTATTCGTTGTCGGGTCTTTCTGTTAACAAGGTAAAAACCGATAATAAGAAACAAACAAGGATGGCATTAAAAAAAGCCAAAGATGCGTTATTAGCTTATGCCATAAGTTATCCAGAGATTACAGGATCTATTAGAGGCCCGGGGTATTTGCCTTGTCCGGATTTAAATAATAATGGGAAGACAGGGGCAAATGATTGTGAGACTGGCGGTGTTCCTAATGTAGGTCGATTACCATGGAATACTCTGGGTGTTGATGATTTAAGGGATGGTACGGGCGAAAGGTTGTGGTATGCCGTTTCGAGAAATTTTGATTATAGTAATAGCCCAACAGTAAACAAAATAAATTCAGCGACAATAGGAACGATTACATTTAAAGATAATAACAATGTTGTGATATATGATGGAACATCATTAGATGCAGTTGTCGCAGTTGTTATCGCGCCAGGCGAAGCACTAAAAAGAGATAATGGAGTTGTGCAAAACAGGTCAGCAGTTACAGAAAATGATCCGGTTAATTATCTAGATATGGTCACTAGTGTAGAAGATAATGCGAGCTTTCAGCATGGCACTTTGGATGGTTTTATTGAAGGTGAAATAAAAAATGGCGGTGGTAATGTTATTGTTAATGATCAATTTATTGTGATTACTTATGGTGAAATTATGGAGGTAGTTCACAAACGCGTATCAAGAGAAATTAGCAATGTAATTAATACGTATCTTGCAACTTGTGACGCTTATCCTGAGGCCTCCGCATTCGACCCTACTAAAGCATCATATGATAGTGCGGGTTTTGCGCCTCCCGCTGAGTTGAGGCAGGGGCATTTGCCATTGGATACAGCATTTCCAACAAATTGGGGCGATATGTGTGGTCTGAATACGGCGCCTGTTCCCCCTGCATGGTTGAAGGCAGAGAATTGGGATAGAGTATCATATTATGCATTTGCATATCAGAATGCCCCGCCAGCAAATGGTCTTTCATGTGGTAATGGGACAAACCCACCCTGTATGACTGTAAATAATACAAATCCGTTAGTTAATAATGCGCAGGCTCTGATAGTGTTTGCTGGTCGAGATATAACAGGCAACAGGCCAAGCATTGTCATGAGCGATTATTTTGAAGGTGACAACAATGATCTTGACGATGTATATGATGCAGGTGAAGCAGAGGATCACGTTACTGTGGTGACGCCATGAAGAATAATATGAATACGAGAGGCTTTACTCTCGTCGAGTTAGCAATCGTATTGGTAATTATTGGTGTATTGCTGAGTGGTTTTATCGGTACATTGGCATCCCGGATTGAAATTACACAACGTGATAATACAAAAGAACAACTCGAAGATATAAAAACTGCGATTTTGGGTTTTGCTGGTGCACATGGCCGGTTACCCTGTCCTACCACAACAACGGGTGCAGGACAGGAACAGCCAGTTGGTGGCGGTGTTTGTGCATTACAACATGGTTTTGTACCAGGTAAAACATTGGGGCTTAACGGTGCCTACAATAAAGATGGATTATTGATCGATACCTGGTCTAATCCGATTAGGTATAGCGTAACAACTGATAGTGTATTTACTACAGATTCAACGCCAGGAGCTGGTGGTATGAAGGATATGGGAATGGCGGCTTTAACCCCAGATTTAGTTGTATGTGATGGTAATAGCGCTTCTAATGTTGATTGTTCAGCAGGAATAAATAAATTAACAGACAATGCGCCATTTATTGTACTTTCATTAGGCAAAGATGGTAGTGATTTTGTAACGAATATAGCGCCGAATTCAGATCAGGGAGAAAACGCAGGTGAGGCGGCTGTTGTAGCTAATGCAGCAGGAGAAAATCTAGCCTACACAGTGGGTAATAACAGGGTGTTTGTTAGTAAGAGTTTTAGTGGTGTTGGTGCAACTGCCGGACAGTTTGATGATTTAATAGTATGGGAGTCACCTTATATTCTGTATAGCCAGATGATAGAAGCTGGTCAGCTTCCTTAGTTCGTTACCTGCTGCTCCAGTTTAAAACAAACGCGCCCATCAGCATTTTCGTACAATTCCAGTTCAATATTGTGGTTCCTGGCCTGTTGCTGACATTGATATAAGCCAATTCCAAAACCATCTTCTGATTCAAGTGGTGCGGTAAATATAGTCGCAGCTAATTGTTCGGGTATGGCTTTGCCGGTATCGCGTACGGTAAGCCTAACGTGATTACTTCGACATTCCAGAGTTACAGTAATTTCTATATTTTGTTGGAGAATGCGTTTGTTTCGGGCATTTTCGAGCAAGTTTTCAATGATGCTGTCATAAACATCAATGGGTATCTTGAAGTCACATTCAACATTTTCAATGAAGTCAATATTGCGACGGTTATAACGTACCTTAAGTTGATTCCACCAGTGTGAGATAGGCGAAGTTTTAGATGGCTCCGGTTTTGGTGTAGAAAGTTTATCCAGAGTTGTTTTTAATCGTTGTGTCAAAAGAGGTAGTTGCTGTTGCAAAATAATTTGTACATCTTCAAGTCGAGTGTCTTTGTCGAGCGCGATCTGTGTCATGGTTTGCGTTGATTGTAAAATGTTTTTAACATCATGGGTTAGTTTGGATCCCGTTTCATAAATCGCACGTAGATGCGCCTGTTTGATAAGTTGCTGTTCCTGTAATTTTGCTTTGTAATAAAAATTTAAAACACCGAGTAATAATTTTGTATGTAGTAATAGAGCCGGTCCGATAGGGCTATATGCGTATAACGTAATATTTAGTTTATCGTCAGAATAAGTCGTCGAGTGCGCGCTTTTTTTTCCGTATGATTGTTCCTGGTTATGTTCATGCCAGAATATACCGCACACCCAGGGCCGGGTAATCAGGTGTTGAATGCTGGTTTGAAGAAAATGCTCAGGTTTGATCGAAGTATTAGCTTCAATAGCTGCAAGCCTTGAAAGCCACTCTTCAAATGGACCACCAATATTGAGTAAATATTTTTCCCAGAGCTGAGCTAACCCGGAAAAACCAGCACGAGGTGTCCACAGTACCGCAGTGGCCAGAAGAAATAATGCGGCAATTAAAATGGTAATAACTAGTGAATGTAAATAGGGCGTTTTAGATGAAAATGTAGTGAGGACGCTGCCCATGCATAAAAATAGTGTAAGGATGACCACAAAGAAACCGCGGATAAAATCGATGTGAGAGATTTGTGTTTTTCTCGAAGGTATAAAAAGAAGTATCAGTGATAGTGCAAGCAAGGCGAATTCGGTGACTGTTTTTAATTGTTTTGATAGCCCTGATAATCCGAAGAGAGTGGGATTAATAATAAGTGTTAGTTCAAGAAATAGAATAATAACGGCCAGGCCATACGCGGCTCGACCTATGCCTCGAGCAAATATACGTCCAGTGAGCAGGCTAAGCAATAACAGCATCCAGAATGTGCTGATCCATAGATTGAACCATGATATAAAGATAAGAATAAAACCAGTTAGAAGTGTTAGATTAATCCAGCTGAAACTTTGCTCCTGTTTCAAAACAGGCTGCCATAGCAGGAACAGACCAAAATGAGTAATTAAGAAGCTATATGAAAGATAGTTATCTGGACCTATATAAATAGCCATCAATAAACTGAATAGCATCAACCCGAGTAATTGATGCTCAAAATTTGAAAAACGACTGGCTGATAGCAAAGGCATCGTTATTTGCCTACAATTGCCCTTGGTAATATTTGTTTAAATTCCATAAGGTATAGCGATTTCATGTTTTCTAAAGTACTGACGATATCGAAATTTACCATAATTGAGTCGTTGCGTAATCGATTGTTGTGGCTATCACTATTAATGATGGTGATTGGTTTCGTGCTGGTTGAATTTGTTGGTGATCTTGCCATTACTGAACATAAAGCAACTCAGTTAGCAATATTAGCGGTGTTTCTTAGATTAAGTGCCGTTTTGTTAATGTCATTATTTGTGGTATCGAGTAGTTTGCGTGAGCTTCAGGATAAAACGCTAGAAATGATATTGGCTATGTCGATCAGGCGAAGTAGTTATTATTTAGGTAAGTTACTTGGTTATATTCAGCTCGCTGCATTAATGGGTCTGGCTTTTGGCTTGATATTGATAATTTACGCGCCATTTGAGCAAGTTCTGATCTGGTCTGTATCATTGATTTTTGAATTAGTATTGGTAGTGGCGTTGGCTTTGGTGATGTTATTTACCTTTAAACAAACACCAGCAGCATTGACTGGAGTGTTTATAATTTACCTGGCATCACGCATTGTCGCTTCTCTGTACCTGATGTCACAGCATCCTATTATTTCTTATGACAATATTGGGCAGAAGTTTATGGATGGATTTGTTGGCATGATGACCTGGGTTTTGCCTGATTTGAGCCAATTTACCCAAACTGAGTGGCTGGTATATGAAACAGCAGACTGGTCTCAGTTATTGCCTGTATTGGCTCAGACGGTAATATATCTGGGTCTTTTATCAATGATTGCGCTGTTTGATTTTTACCGGAAAAACTTTTAATGCTAAATGCCTTGTTCAATAAAGACAGGCCATTGCGGGATGTGCCGATATCTATAAGTCTATTTTTAGTTGTGGCTCTGGCATTGCAACTGTTATGGCATAACCAGCAAGGTGTAAAAGTAGCTCAGGCTGAAGATCTCCCCGCTCCGCTGTCGGCGGATGCTTACAGTATGGCTTCATTAAAAGAACCCATTGCCATGTCAAAGTTGCTAAATTTGTGGTTACAGGCTTTTGATAATCAGCCCGGTTTGAGTCTTTCATTCCACCAGCTTGATTATGTACGGATTACGCAGTGGTTAGATGTCATTATGGAGTTAGATCCAAGAGGGTCTTATCCTATGCTGGTTGCAGCGAGAGTTTATGGTCGTGTTACAGATAAAACACGGCAGCGTATTATGCTGGATTACATCTACCAGAAGTTTAATGAAAATCCAAACAGGCATTGGCGATGGTTGGCACATGCGGCAACTGTGGCAAAGCATAGTTTGAAAGATATGCATTTAGCACTGGAATATGCACGTGCATTATCAGAAAAAGCTACAGATAAACATGTGCCCTATTGGGCGCGTGATATGCATTTTATTTTATTGGAGGATATGGGTGAAATTGAAACTGCCAAGGTTCTGGTAGGTGCTTTAATTGAAAGTGGTGACATTAATGATCCATATGAGCTGCGTTTTTTGACTGAGAAAATCCGTGAATTGGAGGAAAAATCGACAAACTAAGTCTAAACTGTTGATATTTCGACAGATAAGACGGATTTTTTATAAATAACAGGATTGTATCGCTGGTTTTGTATGTGGCATGATAATTGCTTTGAAAGAAAGTAAGTAAATAAGATTAGTCAAATAATAAAAATTATTAAGGTGTCACTATTATGAGTACGCATACACGAATGAGAAAACAGTTGAACAGGCAAAAGGGTTTTACCCTGATCGAAATTGCAATTGTATTAGTTATTATCGGCCTGTTACTGGGTGGCGTGCTAAAAGGACAGGAGTTAATTAATACTGCACGCGTACGTGCTTTGAATAACAGTGTGGATGGGATTACAGCGGCCTGGTTTAGTTTTCAGGATCGTTACCGCTCGTTCCCTGGTGATTACCTTACAGCCAGGGCAGTTGTTAATTTACCAAAAGTGACCGCCGGTGGTAATGGTGATGGCCAGGTTCTAACGCCAGCAGAGCGTGGTCTTGCCTGGGTGCATCTGCAGGCTGCGGGTTATATTACCGGTGGTTATACTAATAATGCAGCGTCTATTGCTGATGCTGACTTATATGTTTGTAGTACTGTCTTATGTCCAGATAATGGTTTTGGTTCGGGCATGGTTATCGCTCACGGTAAGGTTCAATATGATTCAGTAGCCGCTACAGTTTCTGCACATGAATTAATTACCGGGCAAGGTGTCCCCGTAGATGTATTAGCTGAGTTGGATCGAAAAGTGGATGATGGTGTTGCTGGTGCTGGTTTGATGCAAATAGGCCTGGGTGGTACTACCTGGACAACCGCGATGGCAGCTGCTTGTGTTAGCCTTGTAGGTACTGTTAATGAATACCAGTTGCAGACGCCGAGTGATAATTGTGCAGCGGTATTTAGAAACTTCTAATTGCATTGTATTGGTGTGATATAAAAAGAGCCCTATTAATTGGGCTCTTTTTTTGTGCTGATGCCTAAAGAAATATTATAAGTTTATGAAAGTTATCCAATGTAAAAATTTAATAAAATTCTACGGCTCAAAAAAAGTACTCGATAATATTAGTCTATCAGTCGAACAGGGCGACTTTTTTGGTTTGGTGGGTATGAATGGCAGTGGCAAATCCACTATGATCAAAGCCATGTTAGATCTTGTATCGATTGATGGCGGTGAGATTGAACTATTTGGTGAATCACACCGTCAAGTCTCATCAAGAAAGGACATAGCATATCTGCCAGACCGTTTCTCCCCGCCGCCGCACTTAAAAGGCAAAGATTTTGTACGTTACATGATAGAGCTACAAGGCCATTCATTTGATGAAGAAAGAATTAATTCTGTATTTGATGCACTGGAGTTAGATAAAGCAACAATACAGGCATCAGTGAGTAGTCTTTCTAAAGGAATGACACAAAAATTGGGTTTGGCTGCTTGTCTGTTGAGCGATAAAAAGTTGCTCATGTTGGACGAACCAATGAGCGGTCTGGACCCGAAGGCTAGAGTATTATTTAAAAAAGAATTGCAGAATAAAAAACAAAAGGGTTTATCAGTATTTTTTAGCTCGCACGTACTAGCCGATGTCGATGAAATGGCAGATAACATTGCAGTATTACATGCCGGCAGATTTATGTATGTCGGGAGTGCAAATGGCTTAAAAGAAAAATATAAAACGAATGTGCTTGAAGATGCATATATGCAATGTATTAGTTAATATCAAGCTCTTTTATTTTTCGTGTTAAAGTATTCCTGCCCCAGCCTAGTAATATAGCTGCTTCCTGTTTTCTTCCGCGGGTTTGTTTTAGTGCGGTCTCAATCAACAGACGTTCAACATCTGGAATGATTTCGCTGGCTATCTGATCTTTGCCAGACTGCATAGCATTTTCAGCATAAGCTATCATGCCCTGTTGCCAGCCATTGTTAGTTAATGATATTTGTTTATCTGATTGCAGTTCATCGGGTAGATCAGAAAGATGAATTGTTTTTCCAGATGTCATCACAGCTAACCAGTGGCAGGTATTTTCCAGTTGACGAACATTTCCAGTCCAGTCAAGAGTGGATAAATATTTTTCGACTTCGGGTAGCAATTGTTTTGACTCAATATCAAGTTCCCTGGTGGCTCTATCTAAAAATAAGTTGAGTAATGCGGGAATATCTTCGCGGCGCTCGCGTAAAGCAGGTAGATGTATGCGAATAACATTAAGACGGTGATAAAGGTCTTCTCGAAATAAGCCTTCTTTAACACGTTGTTCAAGGTTTTGATGAGTCGCTGCGATAATGCGCACATTAACTTTTATTGGCGTATGACCGCCAACACGATAAAACATGCCATCAGCAAGTACGCGCAATAAACGCGTTTGCAATTCGGGGGGCATATCACCAATTTCATCGAGAAATAAAGTGCCACCATCGGCCTGTTCAAAACGTCCTTTACGTTGCGCTTGTGCGCCGGTAAAAGCGCCGCGTTCATGGCCAAAAAGTTCTGATTCAAGTAAGTCTTTTGGGATAGCAGCAGTGTTTAATGCAATAAAAGTACGTTCTGATCTCGGGCTATGTTTATGTAGTGAAAGTGCAACTAGTTCTTTACCTGTACCAGATTCACCGGTGATTAATACATTGACGTTGGATTTTGATAGCCGTCCTATGGCACGAAATACTTCCTGCATAGCTGGTGCTTCACCGATAATTTCAGGTAGATTTTTTGGGGCCGGAATTTCGTTGTGAGTTTCATGACGACGAGCGCAGGCACGTTGTGCTAGTGAAATGGCGTCGTCAATATCAAAAGGCTTGGGCAGGTATTCAAATGCACCACCTTTAAAAGCTGAGACAGCGCTGTCCAGATCAGAATGTGCGGTCATAATGATGACCGGTATTTCCGGGTAAGATTCTGACAGGGCTGAGAGCAGCGTCAGGCCATCCATGCCCGGCATGCGTACATCAGTGATGATGATATCGGGTTCAGAGTGTTTAAGTTGATCAAGAATGCCATCGGCTTTATTAAAACTGGTGACTTCCATGCCTGACTGCTCAAGTGCCTTTTGAAGTACCCAGCGAATTGAGTCATCGTCGTCAATAATCCAAACTTTTTGTGTATCAGTCATAGTGTTTGCTCGAAGCATGTATAAAGAGGCAATAACAAAGTGAAAACGGTGTGACCCGGTGTACTGGTAAATTCAATTAGGCCGTTGTGTTGATTAATCAGTGTTTGTGCAATGGATAAACCGAGGCCAGTGCCTTCGGCGTGACCGGTGACCATTGGCAGGAAAAGTTTTTCTTTCAGGTCTTCGGGGATGCCGGGTCCGTTATCGATGACATCAATTTTTGCAACTAGAGGATAAAATTTTTCACCAATGGTGTAATTTCTTAATGGCCGTGTTCGAAAAGTAATCTGGCCATCGTCTGATACCTCTTTGATGGCATTGCGTGTAATGTTGAGAATCGCCTGAATGATCATCGATTCATCGCCATAAATATCAGGTAAGCTGGGATCATAGTCAGCAAGAAAATTGACATTACTGCTTTCAACGCGAACCAGGCTGCGTACGTGTTCCAGTATTTTATGAATGTTAAGTTGGCTCTTATTGGGGATATCTCTCGGTCCAAGCATTCTGTCGACCAGTTTTTTTAATCTATCTGCTTCGCGAATAATGACATGGGTGAATTCACGGTCCTGGTCATTATTAAATTGCCGATCTAATAACTGAGCTGCTCCACGGATGCCGCCTAGAGGATTTTTGATTTCATGGGCAAGCCCCCTTAACAGACTGCGACTAGCCTCACTTTGTTTAAGCAGGTGTTTTTCCTGTTCAATTTTTCGATGACGGCCACGACTAACGAATTCGAGTAGAAGGCACTGGTCACTATTACCAAATTCAATAGGTGAGGCCATATAATCTACGGCCAGCGATTGGCCGGTACGTACAGCAAGATCTTCTTCATACGCAGAAAAGGGATGTTGTGTTTTCAATGAGCTGGTGATACGAGAAAAAAATCCAGCCTCATCAATAATCAGTTCCTGTAAGGGACGCAGTTTTGATCGGGCACGACTTATCTGGAACATCATTTCTGCAGATGGATTCATGTACTCAATACATAACTGTTGATTGATAACAATCACAGCTGAATGCATGTTTTCAAGGATTGTCTGGACAGATTGTTGGGTAGGTTGGGTCATTGCCTATTTCTACTGCAAGTATTGAACCAAAAATGACGAACAGCAAAAAAATATTTAAAATAATATAAAGCCTTAATTATCAATATGTTGGGGTAAATGTAATTAATCATTCATGAATATGACAATAAATAATTTCAATAATTTGATTATGAGTGAAGTATATCGCACCAATATGGTGCAATGATAGTAAGAAAGAATGAAAACGAAGTATGAAGTGTAAGGTTAATGCAGGGTAGAAAAGCGTTTTAAATGGAATTGAATCGAATGGCTCAGGATGGATTTTCCTGAACCGCTAACCAGCTCGGCTTTCAGAGAATGGCTACCTCGGTCAATATCAGGGATAAGAGTGCTGAGTGAGGTTGTTTTAGGGGTCACTACCTGATTATCAATGGAGAGACGGATGAAGTCGCCATTTTTGACATTTAGCTCAGGTTCAATAGATAGAGTTACCGACAGGTTACCTGTGTTGTCTCTGATAATAGAATCATTAGCCGGGCTGAGAATGGTAAAGGCTTTGTAAGCGATCTCAGTATTTTGGGGGGCAGAGTGGGGTTTTGCTACCGGCTTGGGCATGGTCACTGTGTTCGATGTGGGTGTTGGAATCAGTTCGGATTCAGGCTGTTCCTTATCCGAATAGAAAACATTACCATCTTCATCGACGCCGCGATAAATTTCAGCCTGAGCGGGAAGCGAGGCCAACAGTAGTAAAACAATAAAAGCAAAAAGTTGTTTCATGAGTATCAGCATAGCTCGAAATTTTTATTTGTGCACAAAAAAATACCCCGGCCCAGGCCGGGGTATTTTTAGATAAAGACAACAATGCTTTAATTAAACACTGTAGTACATATCATACTCACAGGGATGAACTGCCATGCGGTAGCGCTGCACTTCGGCGGCTTTCAGCTTGATGAAGGCATTGATACCGTCATCGTCAAATACACCGCCAGCCTTCAGGAATTCACGGTCTTTATCCAGCTCTTTTAGTGCTTCGTCGAGAGAGAACGCCACTTGTGGAATTTTCGCTTCTTCTTCAGGAGGCAGATCATACAGATCCTTATCTGCTGCTGGGCCAGGGTGGATCTTGTTCTGGATGCCATCGAGACCGGCCATCAGGATAGACGCGAAACACAGGTATGGGTTTGCTGACGAGTCCGGGAAGCGAACTTCAATGCGACGTGCCTTAGGGCTGCTGACGTGAGGAATGCGGATAGAAGCAGAACGATTGCGGGCTGAATAAGCCAGCATCACAGGTGCTTCGAAACCGGGAACCAGGCGTTTGTAGCTGTTGGTCGAAGCGTTGCAAAAGGCATTGATGGCCTTGGCATGCTTGATCACGCCGCCGATGAAGAACAAAGCGGTTTCGGACAGTCCGCCGTACTGGTCGCCGGAAAACAGGTTGGTGCCGCCTTTGGCAAGAGACACGTGAACGTGCATGCCACTTCCGTTATCACCGACCATAGGTTTGGGCATGAAGGTGGCTGTTTTGCCATAAGCATGTGCAACGTTATGAATGACATATTTGAATATCTGAACTTCGTCGGCCTTGCGCACCAGCGTGTTGAATACCGTGCCGATTTCGCACTGACCCGCAGTACCTACTTCATGGTGATGTACTTCAGTTGCAACGCCCATTTCTTCACAGGTCAGTGACATGGTTGAGCGTAAGTCCTGTAGCGAGTCGATCGGGGGCACAGGGAAATAACCGCCTTTAACGTGCGGTCTGTGGCCCATGTTGTTGCCTTCGTATTCCTTACCGGTGTTCCATGCCGCTTCTTCAGATTCGATCTTGTAGAAAACGCCGCCGATTTCATCGCCCCACTGTACGCCATCGAAAACGAAATATTCATTTTCCGGGCCAAAGTAGGCGATGTCGGCGATGCCGGTTGAAGCCAGGTAAGCTTCGGCGCGTTTGGCGATAGAGCGAGGATCGCGATTGTAACCCAGCATGTCGTTAGGTTCGACGATGTCGCAGCGCAGGTTCAGCGTCACTTCCTCGCAGAACGGGTCAATCACGTGTGATTCGCAGTCGGGCATTAAAATCATGTCCGATTCATTAATGCCTTTCCAGCCGGCAATCGATGAGCCATCGAACATTTTGCCCTCGAGCAGGACGTCTTCATTAATAGTGTGTGAAGGCACAGAAACGTGCTGTTCTTTGCCCTGTGTATCAGTGAAACGGAAATCGACGAACTTTACGTCTCTATCCTTAATCATATTTAAAACATCAATTGCAGACATTGTCTTACTCCCCGAATATCGGATTAGTGTCCGCCAATGCAGCGGGCGGTGTTATAAAAAAGAGCCTCTGGTCAGACGAGTTTAATCAACATGTCTGGCCAGAGACACCTTATGGGAAAAAGCGTATTGTGCATGAAATATGTAGATAATGGAAAGGGATATGTTTTTGTATTCAGCTATTTTAAACGACTATGAAAAAGATGAGTGGGCGCAAAAAAATGGACGTACTAATATGGGGCATAGTTAATGAAATCTCAAAATAGCATGACCAACAGAGTGTACAGAAAGACTGGCTTGTTTGAATTTATCCTGAATTTTTTCAGCGTCATGGAGTGAAGATAAAACTGATATTGGAATAGTAGCCTCGACTGTAATCTGACCATCAAGATAATGCAGAGTAATATCATCAATCGCTTTCAGCTCATGAATTTGAGACCATTCATTGTTAAGTGCAATAATCAATTCGCTACGCAGAGGCAGGTTACGACAGCGTGCTTCCTGTTCATCGTTTTCGGGGTCGATGTGTACGGTGACATCATTGATGTCGTCAAACGATTCTATCAGTGACTTTTCAACGCCCTCAGAAATATGATGACCTTCAGAAACACTCAGTTTAGGGTGGACCAGAATATGTACATCGACTAGTGAGGTATGGCCCATGCGACGAGTGCGTAGCATGTGCATTTCGAGTACTTCTTCATTTTCAAGAATCTTTGCCTTTATCTTTTCAACCATTTCAGGATCAAGTGCAGTATCGACCAGTTCACGGGCACTGTGATAGCTTAGATCGTAACCTATTTTTGCGATCATCATGGCAACAATAATTGCAGCAATAGGATCGAGGACGGGGATGCCCATTTGAGCACCGGCAATACCAATCAGTACGATAATTGATGAAATGGCATCAGTGCGGTGGTGCCAGGCATTGGCAATTAGCATTTTAGAGTTAATGCGAACCGCAACGCGGTGTGTTACATGGAAAAGTAACTCTTTGATTAAAATTGAAAAAAGTGCAATGCCCAGAGTAAAGAAATGAGGAATTTCTCTGAGTTCTTCTTCAAAAATACGGTGAGTGGCATTGTAGGCCAGGCCAAGTGCGACAAGGATCAAAAACAGACCGAGCGCAACAGTGGCTAGAGTCTCGAAGCGCCCATGTCCATAAGGGTGGTCTTCATCTGCTTCTTCACCAGCATGTTTGGCGGCAATAAGTACCATGCCGTCGCTGATAAGGTCTGAAAGCGAATGCAAGCCATCAGCAATCAGAGATTGAGATTGACCGATAGCACCACCGATGATTTTTATGATAGATAGAATCAGATTAACGACAACGCCCCACCATGTGACGCGGTTAATTTCTTTGGTACGTTGATCGAGTGTATATGCCATGGGCTGATTTTGATGGTCGATAGATAATTGCGCAAGTAGCAATTAATAGTGATTAGTTAGTTCTGATCAAGCTCGTAAGGTGAGTTCATATTTTTGAAGGCATTAGCTTTGTCACTGAAATCGACTATAGAGTGAGGGCAAGATTTAATCCATTGCATTAATTTGTGTTTACCGGATGATACATGTTCGTATACAGAAGGTAATAATAATTTACGCATCAAAAAAACAAGTTGTAGGCGATTTTGTATGTCAACAATAGCAATATCATTATGTTCAAAATCTGTAAGAAGTTGGGTTACCAGGTTATTGGGCAAATAAGGCATGTCACAGGGCACAATAAGAACTTGATTGTGTTTGCAGCTGGGTAAGGCTGAAGCGATACCGGATAGCGGGCCATGTCTGCCACTGGCGTCCGGAATCACAAGCGGTGAAAACTGCCGGTATAGCTCAAGATTTCGGTTAGCACTGATGACAATATCATCAACCTGATGTTGTATGGCATTAATAACATGCGCGACCAGTGGCTGACCCCGGAGTTCAATCAGGCCTTTATCAGCGCGGTTGACGCGCTTGCCTTCGCCACCGGCGAGGATAATGCAACTGACAGAAGGTTTGCTCATATTAATCGCGGCGTAGTGCCGAATCTCCGGAAATAGTTGTTGGATGTTTCAGTACCACCCAATAGGTTGAGACAATAAAAGATGCAATAGTTGCAATCTGTATGACCATGGCGTTATCAGTGGACAATACACCCATAGACAGTGCCGAGAAGGCGATCAGCAGTGAAAATTCACTGGATTGCGACAGACGAGCGGCGAGCTCTTTGGCTAATTTAGGCGATTCACCCGCCTGGGCGAAGGCAAAGCGGAACACCCAGGCTTTAATCGGTACCAGAAACGCACCAAACAGAATGGCCGATAGAATAAGCCATATATCCATGTTTAGATTAAGTGCTGCGCCGACCGCAAAGAAGAAAAGAATCAGAAAGAATTCCCGTAGCGGCTTGAGATGTTCGGCAATAGCACGTGCCGCGATGCAGGAACCGATCGACAGGCCAGCAATAAAAGCACCCAGCTCGTACGAGAGCCCGAGGACGAAGGCCAGCTCTGCCCACAGCAGGCACCAGGCCAGCGTGGCGACAAAAGTGTATTCCTGAATGACATCAAACTTTAACAGCAAGGGCGTCATGACAAAGCGGACGCCGAGAAAAGCTAACAGGCATAAAGTACTCAGCTTGGCGAAGAGGACAAAGAAAGTAATCCAGAGATGCTCGTTCTGGTCACCGGTCAAAAAAAGAATGACAAGAATTGCCAGTGCATCCTGCAGTAGAAGGACACTGGTCATAATCTCGCCGGTACGTTTGTGGTGAAGCGTGGTCGTTGGGATTAATTTAAGCCCGATCACTGTGCTGGAGAACATCATGGCGCCTCCGAAAATCAAACAGGCAGTCAGGTCAAAGCCAATCAGTAGGGCGAAACCGCTGGAAATTAGCCCAAAGGTTAATGATGTACCGAAAGTCAGTAGCGAAGTTTCCTTGAACAGACCGATCAGCTTTTCAGGCTGTAGATTAAGGCCGATGAGAAACAGTAACAGAATGACACCAAAATGAGATATCTGCTCGATATGGTCAGTGGTCTGTATAAGCCCAAAGCCACTGGGGCCAGCGGCCAGGCCAATGGCAATGTAGGCGATGATGATAGGTTGCCTTGCATACAGAAATAAAGTACCGAGCACAGCGGAGCCGATAATAATTACACCAAGATCAAAAATGATACTTTCAATATTCATTTGTTATCGTCTGTAATTGGAAGATCATTAAAGTTATCTAGCTCAACATATAAAGTGTGCAGTATAGTGTGTACCGGTAAATTTTAAATACATCATAAGCGCTAATAACACTTAAAAATGAATGTTTTAACAAAGGGTATTCATTATGCAATTACTTTAAAAAATATATTAACCACCGATGGCTGCCAGTGACGGAGGATTTGTATTTTGCAGCTGAGCAAACTCAGGTAACGCGAAAGTTTTTAAATTGCCATGGATCTTTTCTATCCACATCTTCGCTAAATAGTTCCTCCCTGTCATTTAAGGGTGTCCAGTCACTATAGATACCAACCATATCGCCAAGATACGGTCGAGTGATTTCCATTACCAGTTCATAATCAATATCGTCGGGCTCAACTATACCTGCATCTGGGTTGCGCAGTGACCAGACAATGCCCGCCATAACACTGGCAACGACTTGCAGGCTGGTGGCATTATTATAAGGCAGCAGCTGCCGTGCTTGCTGAATCGACAAACGAGAGCCATACCAATAGGCGTTTTTACTGTGGCCCATGAGTAGCACGCCCAGTTCATCTGTGCCTTCGGTGATATCATCTCGAATAATCCGTTTACAATCCTGTGCACGCCAGTTTTTGCCGGCGATTTCATGCAGAGATAATACGGCATCATCGCAAGGGTAGTATGCATAGTTGACTGTTGGTCGATAAAGTACCTGTTCATCTTTTTTAAGAGTGAGATGGTCTGCAATTGAAATGGATTCACCATGCGAGATGAGAAAGCCATGGTAAGATCCTTCCAGTGGAGTCCAGCTGCGAACGCGTGTTGCTGCACCAGGCTGGTTTAAATAAATCGATGCAGCGCAGCTATCAGGGTGATGTGCTGCATCGTCAGGAAAATAACGCTCGTGTGTACCCCAGCCTAGTTCTGCTGGTTGTATTGCTTCCGAAATAAAACCGGAAACCGACCAGGTGTTAACAAATTCGTTGCGCTGTTTGCGTTGGCGAGTCGACTGGGTGTCACGCTCGGCAATATGAATAACTTTTATGCCAAGCTGCTGTGCCAGTGCGGCCCAGTCAATGGCGCACTCAGAGTTTCCAGGTAAAACATTTGTGTCTGTTGCAATATTGATCAGCGCCTGTTTGACGAAGGCCGAAGCCAGACCGGGATTAGCGCCTTGAGTGACGACAGCGGTTGGTCCGCCCGGGTGATTACGACGGAAAGCCAGAACTTCTTCACGTAATGCGTAGTTAGAGCGTTGCGATGCCGATTTTAATTTATTGGAATACCCTCCGGCCCATGGTTCGATGCAGGTGTCCAAATAAAGCGCGCCGCAGGAGCAGCATAATTCAAGTAACGCCAGACTTGATACGTCAACTGAAAGATTGAGAAGAAAGACATCCTTGCCCAAGAGTGGTGCCAGTGCAGATTGAAAATTATTTTGGGTTAAAGTCTGCTGCTGGAAATTAACAGAGAACTGCCGGGCAATCGCTTCCCCCTGTTGATCAGCGGAAATAATTTTTATTTGTTCCGCACGTATGTCAAGGTGACGAAATAACAGTGGTAACAGTGCCTGTCCGATACTGCCAAAACCGAGCATGACCAGGTGGCCGGAAAAACTTGCATATTTGCTTTCTGAATTCATTGAACACAATCCCATGTATAGAGCTCAGGTTTCAAATAAAAGCGTCCGTGCACAAAAGCAGTTTGGAAATTTTTTAGTCAATCTAAAATAAATCCAGTAACCGGTAATATAACATGCCTAAAACCAGTGCAGGGGTGCGCAATGTTTCTCCTCCGGGAAAGGCATGATGTTTTATACGTGATAATAAATCGAATCGCTCTGCCTGTCCGGCGATAGCCTCGGCCACGAGTTTTCCGGCGATGCCAGAAAGTGCCAGACCATGTCCGGAAAAGCCCTGCAAATAATAAATATTGTTGCCCAGACGTCCGAAATCCGGCGCCTGATTCATAGTGATATCCACGAACCCGCCCCATACGTAAGACACTTTAAGATCGGCGAGTTGAGGAAACACCGTCAGCATGCGTTTTTGTAATCGCCTGGACAAATTATAAGGCGTCAATGTGCTGTAACTTTCACCGCCACCAAACAGCAGTCGATGATCTGTGGTCAGACGAAAATAATCGAGAATCAGGTTGGTGTCGAATACCGCCGCCCGATGCCGTATCAAAGCATCGGCACGTTCCTTGCTCATAGACTCGGTCGTAATGATATAGGTGCCCACCGGCATAATGCGCTTCATCAATTCCGGTGCGATCGTCTGACCATATTCACCCAGGTAAACGTTACCAGCCAGCACAACAAAATCACAGACAACTTCACCGTTAGCCGTCTTGACCACAGGTCGGGCGCCTCGTGCGATATGCGTCACTGCTGAGTTTTCAAAAATGTTGACACTGGCAGCGCGCGCAGCAGCGGCCAGACCAAGGCAGTACTTCAAGGGATTTAAATGGCCGGAGTGAGGGTCGAATGCTCCGGAATGAAATTGCTGGCTGGCTATCCAGTTGCCTATTTCGCTTTTATCGATCCAGTGCATCGAATAATCATAGGCTGTGGCTACATGTTCAACCCAGGTTTTTAAGCGTTTTGCCTTTCTGGCATTGACCGCCAGGCTGATCTGGCCCGGCACATAATCACAATCAATCGCATATTGGTCGATCCACTTCTGTAACAAGTGTAAGCCTTCGACTGAAATGTCCCATGCGCGGCGTGCATCGGTGCTGGAGAATTGTTTTTCAATGGCTTCCAGTCCGGAAAAGCCAAAGCCAACGAGTGACTGGCCACCATTTCTGCCGGAGGCGCCCCAGCCTGTTCTTTGGGCCTCCAATAAGGTAACAGAGTAACCGCGTTGCGCCAGTTCAAGTGCCGCGGCCAATC